>NC_014408.1:1040000-1340000 GCF_000145295.1 Methanothermobacter marburgensis str. Marburg | reverse complement strand
TTGACATAGATGGCACAATAACAGACAGCTCCAGAAAACTGTGCATCAGCGCTCTCAGGGCCCTCAGGGGTGCTGAAAGAAAAGGAATCCCTGTCATAATCGTGACAGGGAATGTCCTGTGCTTTGCAATGGCAGCATCAGTCCTTATAGGGACAAGTGGTGATGTTGTGGCTGAAAATGGTGGTGTGATATACTCTGATGGGGGTATAAGGGTCCTGGGTGATATTGAAAAGGCAGAAACAGCCTACAATCACCTTAGGGAGATTCACCCTGTCAGGAAGGTCCAGTTCTCTGATCTCAGGTTATCTGAGGTTGCAATCACCAGGGAAATCCCTGTTCAGGCCATCAGGGAGGCCCTTGAGGGATTTGATGTTGAGGTCTATGACACGGGATTTGCAGTACACCTTACAGACCCTGAAGTGAATAAGGGCTCTTCTCTTAAACTTGTGGCGGAGTCAATGGGGATTGAAATGTCTGATGTCATGGCAATAGGGGACAGTGAGAACGATATTGAGTTCCTTGAAAGGGCGGGCTTCAGCGTGGCCGTTGCCAATGCAGACCCTGAGCTCAGGGAAATGGCAGATTATGTGACTGCAAGGGAATATGGTGATGGAGTTAGAGAGGCTATCCATAAATTTGCCGGGGTGGATATCTGATGTTTGATTTTGCCGAAAAGGCCCTCAAGCTGGCCTTAAGGAACGCTGAGATGGCTGAGGTCTACATTGAAAGGGAACAGACGGTTGATGTGGAGGTCCAGAGGGACCTCATAGACTTTGGTAAGATAGAATCCATGACAGGTATCGGTATAAGAGTACTTAATGGGGGCAGGATGGGCTTTGCATACACCTCAGATCCATCCAATCTCCAGCAAGCCGTTAAAATGGCCACAGAGAATCTCAGGCTTGCCGATCCAGATGAAAATTTTGGGTTTTCAGAGCCGGCCAGCTACCCCACCGTGAAGGAGATCTTTGACACATCATTCCTGGAACTGGACGTTGGGGAAGCTGCCAGTATCGCAGAGCTCATGGTTGATAAAACACTTGATGAGGGCTGCAGACCAACAAGCGGCGGGTTTTCAGCATCCATGGTTGAAACATTCATCCTGAACTCGGAGGGTGTTGAGGCTTCATCAAGGTCAACGGGATTCTCAGCATATATATCAGTGAATGCCGAGAAAAATGGGTCCAGGACAACGGCATATGAGTCTGATTCATCATGCAGCATGGACATAGACCCTGAATGGATAGCCGGAAGAGCCTGCAGAATAGCCAGGGATTCCCTTGGCGGTGAAAATGTTGAGAGTGGAAGGATGTCAGCTGTACTGGATTACCATGCAGCCGCAGGGTTGCTCGGCACATTTGCCGCGGCATTCAGTGCAGATAATGTTCAGAGGGGTAGATCCCTCCTGGCTGATAGAATCGGCACTGAAATAACATCCCCTGAACTGAGCATATATGATGATGGTACGCTGAGGGGTGGTCTTGGCTCATCACCCTTTGATGGGGAGGGTACACTATCCCAGAGAACACTCCTTGTTGCCGATGGAGTCCTTGAGGGCTACATACACAGCATCTACACTGCATCTAAGGGTTCATGTGAGAGCACAGGTAACGGGCTTCGAAGCTACTCTGACATACCCATGGTTTCAACCACAAATTTCGTCCTTGAATTTGGGGATGAGGTTCCAGTTGATGATTTCAGCGGGATATACGTGACTGATGTGCTGGGTGCCCACACAGCAAACCCTATCTCAGGTGACTTCTCGGTTGAGGCCAACAACGCCTTCCTTATGGAGGGTGGCGAATTCACGCCGGTGAAGAAGGCAATGCTCTCTGGTAACATATTCGACCTTATGAAGAACGTCTCATCCACAGACCTTGAGAGAAGGCAGATTGGAGACTTTGTAACAGCACCCCTCATTGTTGAGGGAATCCATGTAACAGGTTAAAATGTCACTTAAAGATGCTCTTGGCCACTACCTTGAGGTGAGGGACGGAAGGAAGGATGCAAGATTTCTTGAGGCAAAGGCCACTCCAGCATCATTCAACAGGGAGTCAGATACCAGTGAACTCTGGCGGGAACATGAAAGAATAGAGCAGGGCTTTGAGTGTTCGGGGGAGTGCAGAAGATCATTCCTTGATCTTAAAATTGAAATTGCAGAGAGGATGCTCAGGAAATGTTCACTGTGCCACTGGAGATGCGGTGTTGATCGTAACCTGAACCCTGGAAGATGCGGTGTCACATCACCCAGGGTTGCATCGGAGTTCCTGCACTACGGCGAAGAGGCGCCGCTGGTGCCCAGTCACACGATCTTCTTCTCGGGCTGCACAATGAACTGTGTCTTCTGCCAGAACTGGGACATATCACAGAACCCATCTGTGGGTGTCAGCATCCCTGAGGACCGACTCGCGGCCCTCATAGAGGAGCGGAGGCGGAGGGGTTCAGCCAACGTCAACTTCGTTGGGGGAGACCCAACCCCTGCACTACCCTACATTCTATGTGTCCTCCGGCGAATATCCATCAGCGTACCGGTGGTATGGAACAGCAACATGTACCTCTCACAGGAATCCATGAGGCTCCTGAGCGGTATCGTGGACCTCTACCTCACCGACTTCAAATTTGGCAACAGTGACTGTGCATTGAAACTTGCCGGCGTAGGGAACTACTTTGAGGTCGTATCAGAGAATCACCTCAGAATAAGGGGAGAAGATATGATAATAAGGCACCTGGTGATTCCAGGGCACATTGAGTGCTGCACAAAACCCATCATATCATGGGTCGCAGATAACCTTGGGAAGGATACCGTAATGAACATCATGGGCCAGTACAGGCCCCTCTACAGGGCATCATGGTACCCTGAACTGAACCGTTATCCATCCCGTGAGGAACTTGAAGAGGCGAGGCGATGGGCTCTGAGGGAGGGTATTGAAAATCTTATCTGAGGATAGTTGAGGTGAGCCATGTGAAGATTTTAATAACAGGAAGGCCTGGAAGCGGGAAGAGCACCCTTATTGAGAGAATAAAGGATTACCTGGAACTTTCGGGTCTTTCTACTGGGGGCATATTCACCCCGGAGGTGAGGGAGGGTTCATCAAGGGTTGGCTTTGAGGTTGTGGATATAAAATCAGGTAGAAGGGGTCTTCTTGCCTCGGTGGATAGCAGGGGGCCGCGGGTTGGAAGGTACGGTGTGAACGTTGAGGTTATTGATGAAATCGCTGTTCCAGCGATAATGAGGGCGCTGAAAGAGGACGACTGTGTCCTGATAGATGAGATAGCCCCAATGGAACTTAAGAGTGAGGGGTTCAGGAGGGCTGTGGAGGAGGCGCTGGATTCAGAAGTTCCTGTGGTTGCAGCGGTCCACAGAAAACTTGTTCAAAGTATAAGAAAGAGGGGTGACATAAGAGTATTTGTTGTGGCTCCTGAGAGCCGTGATCATGTTTATCGGAGGATCATTGATTTACTGGGTGATTGATTATGGAATGCGCTGATTATGGTATTACAAGGGCACTTGAGAGGGACAACCTCAACCTCAACCCCCTCCAGAGGGGCGGTGTTTTACCTGCAGCCGCCAGGAAGGCCCTCTATGAATTTGGGGATGGCTACAGTGTCTGTGATTACTGCGCTGGAAGACTGGACCAGGTTACAAGGCCGGCTGTGAACAGTTTCCTTGATGACCTTGCAGATTTCATAGACGCCGATGCTGTCAGGACTGTTCACGGGGCAAGGGAGGGTAAATTTGCGGTGATGCACGCCCTCTGCGAGGCTGGTGACACCATCGTTGCAGATGGAAACGCACACTACACAACACACCTCGCTGCAGAGAGAAACAACCTTGAGATTGTTGAGGTCCCATCAACAGGATACCCTGACTATGAGATAAAACCTGAGGCCTACAGGGAGGTCCTTGAGGATGTCGCTGACAGGGTTGATGTTAAACTTGCAGTTCTAACACATGTGGATGGTAATTACGGTAACCTCACCGATGCAGAGGAGGTAGCCAGGATATGCAGAAAGATGGGTGTCCCACTTCTCCTGAACTGCGCCTATTCCATGGGGCGCCTCCCTGTTAAACTCAGAGAAATCGGAGCGGACTTTGTTGTTGGAAGCGGGCACAAGAGCATGGCGGCCTCTGGACCGATAGGTGTTCTTGGGATGAGGTCTGAATGGGAGGACACCCTTCTCAGAAGGTCAGGGAGGCATGAGAAGAAGGAGATTGAGATGCTGGGCTGCACATCACGTGGAGCACCACTTGCCACCCTCATGGCTTCCCTTCCACACGTTGTGGAGAGGGTTTCCAGGTGGGACGATGAGATTAAAAAAACCCGGAAACTTGTCTCTGAACTCGAGGAAATGGGGGGTATAAGGCAGATTGGTAAGAGGCCCAAGGAACACGACCTTGTGAGGTTTGAAACCCCCGTATTCCACGATATCGCATCTTCACATCCCAGGAAGGGGTTCTTCCTCTACGAGGAACTTAAGAAGAGGAGGATTGTGGGTATAAGAAGGGGTCAGACCAAGTGGTTCAAGTGCAGTGTCTATGGGATGACAGATGGGCAGGTTCAGTATGTCATTGACTCCTTCAGGGAGATCATCGAAAAAAACAGGAATTAAATTTTTGTCATGGGAAATGGGGTTAAATCATGAACTTAAGAAGAACAGGAATTGAATCAATAAAACAGGGAATTTACCTATAGTATAACAGGGAACTGTATTTCCCTTACCTTTTCATGGTATATCTCCCGTGGCGCCCCTATTATGTCAATTCCGTTCTCCTCTGTGTAAGCTATGAGCTCCTCATAGGCTTCATTCCGGTTTTCAGTGTATTCTTTAAATATGACGGTGTGTTCGGGGATCGTAACAATTTTAATGTCACCGGCACCCTCTGATTCGCCCTTTATGGGTATTCCGGCATCATACCGGCCATCATCCTTGAGGGGGCTTGTGTAGAATATCACCACCGGGTCACCTGCTATTTCAAGGTCCTCTGATGAGATGAATTCCATCACATCTTCAATGATTTCACCGGTTTTGCTTAAGGGTCCGCTGAAGGTTATAAGCGCCAGTTTCTCATCACTTAATGTCTTTTTTCCTATCATTGAATCACCTTCACTTATTTACCCAACCACCAG
The DNA here is from genome assembly GCF_000145295.1 of Methanothermobacter marburgensis str. Marburg. Classification (NCBI taxonomy): domain Archaea; kingdom Methanobacteriati; phylum Methanobacteriota; class Methanobacteria; order Methanobacteriales; family Methanobacteriaceae; genus Methanothermobacter; species Methanothermobacter marburgensis. The sequence goes on along the minus strand of NC_014408.1, from coordinate 1,334,871 downwards.
TATGGGGGTTTCTGCAGATTTAAGAACCTTACGCGTTATGCTTCCTGATATTATGCGGTCGAGGCCGTGTTTACCTGAACTGCCCATGACGACCAGGTCCACATCCTCATCCTCCATTGTCTCGAGGATAACCTCTGCAGGGTTGCCCTCAAGTATCTGGGTATCTAGTTTGCACTCCTTCATCCTACCATTTTCCTGCATTGATGAAAATTCGTCCTTGAGGATGGATATTGCCTTCTCTGACTGTTTTCTGAGTATCCTTTCAATGCGCCTGCTGATATCCTCATCCCAGACCTTCCTGTAGGATGTGTCAACTACACTTATCCCGAGGATATCTGCACCGCTCATCTCTGCAATTCTGAATGCGTGTTCTGTTGCCTTCCTGGCGTCATCTGAGCCATCTGTGGGTATCAGTATTCTCCGGTACACCATCAGACACCTTCACCTATGAGTTTTATGGAGTCATCTGCCGAGTTCTGGAGTGCTATGCTGAACCCGGGCTCTGCACCTATAACAAGGGTTTCCTTCCCGTTCTCCTTTGCTATGTTTATTAGGGGGAGGAAATCTGCATTACGGGTCATCAGTGCAACCACATCAATGTGGGGGTTATGTATGAGTTCAAAGGCCTCCACTGCAAGCTGGACATCCACGTCCCCTGCGACTATCATGGGAGAAAAGCCCTGGTTTACAACTGCCTCGATGAGTTTATCTGAGGCGTACTGATTGAGGAGGACCTTACCCACCCTGAGGTTTCCCCTGTCAACCAGAAGGTTCTTAACAAAGTCAAGGTCTGAGCAGAATTCCTTTCTGAGCATGTTTGGACCATCCACAAGGAGTCCAAGATTCTTTTTATCTTCCTGGCTGTTGTCTATTATCACGAAGTTAGCTTCATCATCCATATTCATTCTTTTCCTCACGCATATCGTTACTTTAAATACAGATTGTATCTAAAACCTTATATAGTTATTTATGTTGTGGCTGCTATTCATGAGTCTCCGCTTTCTGGCTTCTGATTTTTCAGGGCCGATTCAAGGAATATCTCAAGGTCCCTCCAGAATCTGTCCCTACCGATTTTTCGAGCCTCAAGAACCATCCTTGATGTGAGGTCGAGGTTGAGGGAATTTATGGCCAGTGTATGTATGTATATGGATAGCTCAACTGGGTCGAGGTCACTGCGAATGCTGCCGTCCTTCATACCCTCTATGATTGCCTCAACCATGAGTCTCCACATCCCTGTACGGAGATCCACTATCTCCCTTGCATCCTCAGTTTCGCTCATCTCAAATCTTTCTGTGCCACTGTAGCAGTATATCCTGAAGTAGTCAGGGTGTTCCTTTGAGAATCTGTAAAGGGCGTCCACCATGGCCTTAACCTTGCCGTAACCGTCTGTTTCAAGTTCTGAACATTCTGAGTACATCTTGTGGAGTATTCTTACACCGTAGAGGTTAACGGCGAAGAAAAGGGCCTCCTTATTTTTGAAGTAATAGTAGAGGAGTGCCTTGTTTACCTCCGCCCTTTCTGCTATTTCATCCATGGTCACATTGTCGTAGCCCCTCTCGAAGAATGCCTTCTCAGCAGCCCTTATTATCTGCATCTGTCTTTTCTGCCTTTCACGTTCTCTCCTGGAAGTCGGGGCCATCTTGATTCACCTTTTCTGTATCTGTAGGATATCTGTTCTGCGGGTTTAAAAGACTTTTACCGGAAGATTTATATATTTTTAACTACAAGTTAAACTTTAACCAGAAGTTAAAAATTAACTGATGGTTAAAGAGGTGTTTGTAATGGTTGACAAGAAGGTTGACAAGAAACCGGTACCCGAGGACTGGCCCCACATAGTTGGGGACTATGTGGTTGGTGATGCCGAAAGTCCGGTTGCGGTTGTCACCCTCGGGTCCCACATGGAAGATGAGCCTGTAAGGGCAGGCGCAGCGATTTCAGGTCCACTGCACACAGAGAACCTTGGAATAGAGAAGGTCGTTGGTAATGTAATTGCAAACCCCAACCTCAGATTCCTTCTTGTATGCGGTGCGGAGGTCATGGGTCACATCACTGGTCAGACCATGAAGGCCCTCCACAGCAATGGGGTTGATGGAGAAACCGGGAGGATAATCGGGGCCACCGGTGCCATCCCCTACATAGAGAACATGCCTGATGAGGCCATAGAGAGGTTCCGAAGGCAGGTGGAACTTGTTGACATGGTAGATGTTGAGGATCCCGCTGCAATAAGAGAAAGAATAGGGGAGTGTGTGGTGCATGACTCAGGGGCAATTGATGAGGAGCCCCTCATTTTAAGGCCTTCTGAGGATCTGAATAAAAATAAACCCGATGAAAACACCTGATTACTTTTTTTAAGGGTCCAGACCGCCACTCTAATGGCGGTCTCTTCCTCCTATATTTTAAATTCTTATTCTACGCCGGGACTGGGATTTGAACCCAGGCGGAGCATGGCTCCACAAGATTTCCAGTCTTGCGCCTTACCTGGCTAGGCTATCCCGGCAGAATAAGTTATTAGTTTTAGAAAAAGGTTTTTAAGCGCCGGGACTGGGATTTGAACCCAGGCGGAGCATGGCTCCACAAGATTTCCAGTCTTGCGCCTTACCTGGCTAGGCTATCCCGGCAGAATAAGTTATTAGTTTTAGAAAAAGGTTTTTAAGCGCCGGGACTGGGATTTGAACCCAGGCGGAGAGAATCTCCACGGGATCTCAAGTCCCGCGCCTTACCTGGCTAGGCTATCCCGGCAGCATCAGATAAAAGAGATTGATAAACTCTTATTTATATAGTTTTTGGTCCATGAATTTGGTTATAGGGGTTTGCACCCCAGTTAACTCTTGAGTTCTATTTCTATGCTGACGTTGTCAGGTACATTGACCTTCATGACCTGACGCATTGCCCTTTCATCGGCCTCTATACCCACAAGTCTCTTGTGGATCCTCATCTCCCATTTCTCCCAGGTTGCGGTTCCCTCACCATCAGGTGATTTCCTTGTTGGGACAACAAGCCTCTTGGTTGGGAGGGGTATTGGGCCTGACATGTCCACGCCTGTCCTCTCAGCGATCTTCTTCAGCTGGTCACAGACGTATGCCAGTTTTTCAGGGTCTGTCCCTGTGAGTTTAATCCTTGCTTTGTGCATCTGAATCCTCCTTTAAAAAAGGGAAGGGATGGGGTTTATTTTGCTGGTACAAGGTCTATACACATTCCAGCAGCCACTGTCTGTCCCATGTCCCTTATGGCGAACCTTCCCATGTGTGGGATGTCCTTTATCTTTTCAATGACCAGTGGCTTGGTTGGTTTGACCTTCACGACAGCAGCGTTACCTGTTTTGAGGAAGTCAGGGTTTTCCTCTTCAACCTGACCTGTTGCAGGGTTCATTTTCTGCACAAGTTCAAGGAATGTGCAGGCAACCTGTGCTGTGTGGCAGTGGAATACAGGTGTGTAACCGACTGTTATGACACCAGGGTGCTGAAGAACGACGATCTGTGCTGTGAACTCCTTGGCAACCTTTGGTGGGTTGTCCAGGTGTCCTGCAACGTCTCCCCTTCTGATGTCGTTTTTACCGACACCCCTTACGTTGAAACCTATGTTGTCACCGGGCTCTGCCTGGTCGATCATCTCGTGGTGCATCTCGATGGACTTGACCTCTCCACTGACACCTGCTGGTTCAAATATGACGTTTTCACCCTTCTTGAGTGTACCTGTCTCCACACGTCCAACAGGAACTGTACCCACACCTGTGATGGAGTAGACGTCCTGTATGGGTATCCTCAGTGGAAGGTCCACAGGTTTTTCAGGTGCTTCAAGTTCGTCTAGTGCTTCAACGAGTGTTTTACCCTTGTACCATGCTGTGTTGTCGCTCTTGGTTGTTATGTTGTCACCCTCGAAGGCTGAGAGTGGTATGAATTCAACGTCGCTTGGCTTGTAACCAACTGTTTTGATGAGGGCTGCAACCTCATCCTTGAGGGCGTTGAATTTTTCTTCGTCGTAGTTAACGAGGTCCATCTTGTTGATGGCCACTATGAGCTGGTTTATACCCAGTGTCCTTGATAGGAAGACGTGCTCCTTGGTCTGGGGCATTACACCGTCGTCAACTGCCACCACAAGGACTGCGGCGTCTGCCTGGGATGCACCTGTAATCATGTTCTTAACGAAGTCACGGTGTCCAGGGCAGTCCACGATGGTGAACTCATACTTGTCTGTTTCGAATTTTGCGTGTGCAAGGTCGATTGTAACTCCCCTTTCCCTTTCTTCGGAGAGCCTGTCCATGACGAACCTGAACTTGTCCTCACCGTCAGCCAGCTGCTGCTCGGCGATTGCCCCTGCCTGGAGGAGCAGGTGTCCCACTAGTGTGGATTTTCCGTGGTCTACGTGTCCAATAAACGCCAGGTTCATGTGTTCTTTTTCTTTAGCCATATTATACCTCCATATGTGATGATTTAGCCTGATCTAGATTCAACACCTACACGTGTTGTTTGTCTAAGGTAATTTCCTATATTCCTTTTAATTATATAAGTTTAATGGGGTTAACCCAGGTAGTGGTCTGCCCTGTATGGCTCAGGACTTAGACCCTTCCTGGTCCTCACTTCCCTTATTATCGCGTGCTGCAGTTCATTTGGCAGCTTCTCGAATCCAGCGTTCTCTGTTGACCAGAGACATCTTCCCTCGGTGGCTGACCTGATATCACCTGCGAATCCGAACATCTCTGCCACAGGCACCACGGATTCAACGGTTACCATGTCACCCTCCTGGGTCATGTTGACGATCTGCCCGCGCCTGTTCTGTATTTCACGGGTTGCGCTTCCCATGTAGTCCTGGGGCACGTTGATGAACACCTTCTGTATGGGTTCAAGCACTGTGGGCTCGGCAGACATCATGGCACCGAATATACCCTTCCTTATGGCGGGTAAAACCTGGGCCGGACCCCTGTGGACTGCGTCCTCGTGGATCTTGGCGTCCATGAGCTTTATCTTAACACCCATAACCTTTTCCTTGGCGATGGGGCCGTTGTCCATTGCACTTTCGAAACCATCAAGGAGGAGTTCCTTTATCTCGTCGAGGTACTGGATACCACGGGTCATGTTGATGAAGAGGTTCTTCTCATAGACGTCCCAGACCCTTCTGGCCTCTTCTTTGTCCATACCTGCCTCTATGAAGTCTTTAGAGGCTTCTTTACCCTTGACGCGGCCCTCTTTTATCTTACCTTCCTGTATCGCCTGCATCACTGATTCTTCGACGGGTTCAATTTCTATGTAGAATCTGTTGTGCTTGTTGGGCGATTTACCCTCAACCGGGCCTGCGGTTCCTGAAACCGTTTCCCTGTACACCACTATGGGCTCTGAGGTCTCTATCTCAACACCCTTCTCGTTTATCCTGTAGGCTATGATCTCAAGGTGAAGTTCACCCATACCTGATATGAGGTGCTCACCGGTCTCCTCGTTGATCTCAACCCTTACCGTTGGGTCCTCCTTACCAACCTGTCTGAGGACCTCTATGAGTTTTGGAAGGTCCTTTGTATTCTTGGCCTCAACCGCAACTGTAACCACAGGTTCTGATATGTGCTCGAGGCCCTCGAAGGCCTTTATCTTCCTTCCTGTGTCACAGATGGTTTCACCTGCAACAGCATTTTTGGCACCGGTTATTGCGACTATGTTACCTGCAGGAACCTTGTCGGTGTTGACCCTCTCGGGTCCCATGTAGACACCGACCTGCTGGACACGTGCCTTGCTGTGTGAACCAACAAGGAAGACCTCGCTTCCCTTCTCTATTGTACCACCGTAGACACGTCCGGTTGCAACTTCCCCTGCATGTTTGTCTATACTGACATCTGTAACCATAACCGCAAGGGGACCGTCAGGGTCTGTTTTGAGCATGGCCTGTCCTTCCTCGCTTTCAAGGTCCCCTGACCATATGATGGGCACCCTGTATGCCTGGGACTTGGCAGGGCTTGGGAGGTGCTCAACCACCATTCCCAGGAGCACCTGGTGGAGGGGTACCTTCTGGGCGAGTTCCTTCTGGTTGTCATCCGTACAGTACTGGTAGATGTCGTTGAAGTTTATACCTGTCTCCTGCATTATAGGGACGTTTATGGCCCAGTTGTGGTATGCTGAACCGAAGGCAACGCTTCCATCCTCCACACGGACCTGCCATTTTTCCCTGAATTCCTCAGGGGCCATGTTCTTGATGAGTTTGTTTGCGTTGGCAATGATCTTTATGAACCTCTCCTGGAGCTCACTGGCGTCCAGTTTGAGTTCATTTATGAGCCTGTCAACCTTGTTGATGAAGAGGACGGGTCTAACGTTTTCCTTGAGGGCCTGTCTGAGCACGGTTTCTGTCTGGGGCATTATACCCTCAACTGCGCATACGACAACAACGGCACCGTCCACAGCCCTCATGGCCCTTGTAACGTCACCCCCGAAGTCCACGTGACCCGGGGTGTCTATGAGGTTGATGAGGTATTCTTCTCCGTCATAGGAGTGGACCATTGAAACGTTTGCAGCGTCAATGGTTATCCCCCTTGCCTGTTCCTGTTCGTCGAAGTCAAGGAAACGCTGATCCCCTGCCAGTTCGGCGGAGATCATCCCTGCACCAGCCAGGAGGTTGTCTGAGAGGGTTGTTTTACCATGGTCTATGTGCGCCACTATACCGATGTTACGGATGTATTCCGGCTGGTACATGAGCTCCTTAATCTTGCTAATCATTTTTGCACGTCTGCTCACTAAAACCACCTGTAAGTTTAATGTGCGGATCTGGCTATCCTTTCTTTCTCTTCCTTCTTCTGGATTGCGAAGCTTCTGGTGTCGTACTCTGCAGCCAGCATTATCTCGTTTGCCAGGCACTCCTCTATGGATTTCTTGTTCTTGAATGCCGCCTGCATTGCACCCTTGGTTATGAATCCGAGGGACAGGTCCACCCTTCTCTGTGGGGATATGTCAACCGCAACCTGGTAACCTATACCACCGTACTTGATCCTTGTGGTCTCCTCCCGTGGGGAGGTGTTTTCAACGGCCTTTACAAGGATCTGGACCGGGTTCTCCTTGGTCCTCCGGTTTATGATTTCAAAGGCCTCCTTCACTATCTTGTAGGCCTTGTTCTTTTTACCTGAGTTCCTCTCGGTCCTCATAACCTTGTTTATCAGTCTCTCAACTATTGAAACCTTTGATTTTGCAAACTGCCTCTTAACGTGTCTTCCCATTGTATGGGGAACCAGGATACTGTCAAGGCATATGTACTTTGCAAGGCCCATATCCTCAACCTTGACTTCCTCAAGTTCCCATTTATCAAAAACTAAACTCATAAGGATTACCTCACAGGTTTTTCTATTTTCCCTTTAACCATTTCCTGCAGGGAAACATTGTTGACCTTTGTAACCTTCCACCTGACACCGGGAATATCACCCATGGACCTTCCTGATGGTCCACCAATACCCTCAACAACGACCTCATCGTGTTCATCAATAAAACCAATAGCGCCGTCTCCAGGTGCGAAGGCTGTGATCTGTTTACCGTTTTTGATTAACTGGACCCTCACACATTTTCTTATTGCTGAGTTTGGCTGTTTTGCCTCTATACCCACCTTCTCAATCACTATACCCCTTGCCTGGGGTGCGCCTTCAAGTGGGTCGGCCTTAACATCAAGGCGGAGTGATCTCCTCTTGTAGTGGGTGTCCTTCCATCTGAATTTCTGCCTCTTGCTTTTGAGTTTTTTTGCTGCGAATAATCCTGGCAAATAAGATTCCTCCTATAAGATTTATTTTATTATAATATTGCTTATGTTGTGCTGTCTTCTGGCCAGTAACCTGGCCCTCTCAATGTTCTGTCCGCCGCGTCCAATGGCGATTCTCTTATTCTTTGGATCGGTTTCCACTGTGGCTATCTTTTCACCGTTTTCCTTCTGGAGTATCCTGATGCTCCTTATCTTGGCGGGCGCCATGAGGTTCTTTATGAACTCCACGGGGTCACTGGAGTGTTCGATTACCTCAACACCCTTGTCGAGCGCCTTCTGAACCTTGGCCACTGTACTTCCCTTTTTACCGATGGCAAGGCCCATATCACCCTTTTTCACAAGGAATGTTACCTTGCCGTTTTCGTCATCCACAATGCAGTCCTTCACCATTGCACCGGTCATGCTCTCAAAGAGTGCAATGTATCTTATCTCGTTTGTGGTAAATTTGATGGTCACAGCAACCTACCCCACCATTTCCAGTATTGTTGAATCACCCGGATCCTGGATTAAGAGCGCCCCCACTGTGAAGGGTTTACCGCAGACAGATCCCAGTTCAACGCTGGTGCCCTCATGGGTGTAAACCGGAATATCTGATAGCTCTGCATAGTATTCTATGTCCTCTCTGAGGTCCTCTGGAATGTTACTGGCCATTACCACCAGCTTACCCTTACCCAGTTTGAGGCCCTGAATTGTCCTCTTTGATCCAAGGATAACATTACCAGTATCTACAGCGACTCGTATTCCTCTATCTATGTCCATCTACTGCCTCCTATTTTCTTTCTTTCATCACAACACTAACGGAACCTGTACCCAGGGGTATAGGCTGTCCTATAATAATGTTCTCTATGATACCAGTGAGGTGATCCACCTCTCCCCTGATACTTGCTCTCAGAAGGTGCTTACCTGTTTCCTCAAAAGAAGCCCTTGCAAGAACGCTTGCCTTTTCACCGCTTATACCATGTCTTCCAATGGATTTAACAGAACCATCAGCAGTCATCATATCTGCAACAAGCATTATGTGACGTATGTCCACTGTGAGACCCTGCTCCTCCATGGTTCTCTTTGCTTCGTGTATTATTGCGTTTCTCGCTGCTTCTATGCCCAGAACGGTTTCTATTTCGTGTATGTCGTTTGTCGTCGTCCGGACCTTATCCACACCCTCTTCTTTAAGAACAGCTCCAAGGTTTGAACCCTCTGTATGGATTACCCATTCATCATCCTCTTTACGGATAACCACCTTTCCTATATTTTTAACCCCGCTTATCTGGAGTTTCCTCACCTTATCAGCCAGTAACCTGAGCTCCCTTATGGTGGGTTTCTGGGGTTCAAATCTCAGTATGCTGTTATCTATTTCTACTTTCTTAAAAGTTTTTTCCACCTTTGCTATTATATCATCATATTCAAGGTGTTTTTCAAGGATTTTCTCCTCGTCCAGTTCTGCAACCACTGCCATATCTGCGTACTGGATGCTGAAGTTTTTGAGGACATCGTTGAGGGTGCTTTTACCTATCTTGTTGGCCTTTTTGCGCACAAATTCCTCATCATATCTGAGGTCACCCTCAAAGTAGATGCTCATGGTTGGTGTGGATATCTTCTTCCTGGCATCCACGATTTCGATGAGCCTTGGGAGACCCAGGGTAACGTTGAGTTCCGCCACCCCTGCGTAGTGGAAGGTACGCATTGTCATCTGGGTACCTGGTTCACCGACTGACTGGGCTGCAACTGTCCCAACCGCCTCACCGGCCTCAACCTTTGCCCTCTCATAGGCCCTTCTGACCCTTCTTATGAGTTCGTCCAGTTCATCGTCGCTGAGGTTGTGTTTTTTCATTGCCTCGGCTATTTCCTCAATGAGCCCCGGCGGAAACTTCGCCCTCTTCCTTTTAACAAGTTCCTGGACCTTCAGGATCCGCTGGTATTCGTCCTCAACTGCGTCGAGGAGCTCGTCTCCTTCAAGACCCCGGTTTCTCTCTGAGATCCTGCTGAAGAGCCTCACCATTTCATAAAGATCCGCTTCCTTCAGTTTTTCCTCCTCAGCGATCCTGGCAACATATTCCATCACAGGATCTGGAAGCAGGATCCCGTTCTTTGAGGAGTAATCCTCTATTTTAGCTGTAATTTCCTGCACAGAATCACCTTACCCCTTTGATTTGAGCCTTATTTCCTCTACGAGTTTATCGAGGTCCACGATCTTTCCGTAGTCGCTCTTGGCAGGGTCAACGCCGTCCTCACCGAATCTTGTCTGTATTATAACTCCCCTGTTGTCAACGACCTTTCCGTCCTCGTTGACTGTGAGGTCCTGGAGGGCGTTGACAAGACGCCTCTGCATGTAACCGCTCTGGGCTGTACGTATAGCTGTATCCACAAGCCCCTCTCTTCCCCCCATGGCGTGGAAGAAGAATTCTATGGGGTCGAGGCCCTCCTTGTAACTTGAGTGTACGAATCCGCGGGACTTGGCACCGAGTTCACCCCTCTTGAAGTGGGGAAGTGTCCTGTTATCGTATCCCCTGCTTATTCGTCCACCCCTGACTGACTGCTGCCCCACACAGGCTGTTATCTGTGTGAGGTTGAGCATTGACCCCCTTGCACCTGTGAGTGCCATTATTACTGCGTGGTTTTCATCCATGTCAAAGTAACTCTCTGCTATCTCCCCTGATTTGTCCCTGGCCTCACCCAGAACCTGCATTATCTTCATCTCGAGGGTCTCCTCAAGGCTTCTACCAGGGAGTGGTTCGAGTTCTCCGTTCTCGTAGGCCTCAATCAGCTGGTCAACCCGGGCCTCAGCGTTCCGCAGGTGGGCCTCTATCCTTTCACGGGCCTCCTCAGGGATTTCCTCATCGTTGGTACTTGTGGTGAAACCCGCATGCATTATACCTGCAATGGCAAGTTTTGTTGCGGAGTCAAGGAATTTTCTGGCAGCATCGGTACCGTATTCCTTGACGATGTGGTCAAGTATCTTACCGGCGAATGCACCGTAGGCCTTCTCATCAATAACGCCTGATATGAGCTCCCCGTTCTCTATGACCACATAGGCATCGTTTTCACAGTCCATCTCAAGGCATTCCTCACATTTCCTGCATATCTCGGCCCGGTATACCATGTTGAGGTCATCAGGGAGGACCATGCTGAATATCTCCTTACCTGTCCAGTCACGACCCCTCCTGTCAGGTAGAGGCAGCCCCGCCTTCTTGAGGATCTGGAACACCTTATCCTCACTGAACACAGCCCTCTTCCTTGTAAGGAGATAGGCACCTGATATGTGGTCGTGTATCCCGCCGATGATGGGACCCCCGAACCTTGGGGAGAGTATGTGTTCCTGCACACGCATGAGTGTCTTGGCCTCCGCCCTTGACTCCTCGGTCTGGAATACGTGCATGTTCATCTCGTCCCCGTCGAAGTCCGCGTTGTATGGGGGGCAGACGCAGAGGTTCAGACGGAAGGTCTTGTAGGGGAGGACGCGGACCTCATGGGCCATCATGGACATCCTGTGGAGTGATGGCTGACGGTTGAACAGGACTATGTCACCATCCTTGAGGTGCCTTTCAACGATGTAGCCTGGTTTCAGGTTCTCAAGGACAACATCCTTGGTCTCATTGTAGATCCTTATCTTGCGGCCGTCTGGCCTTATGACGTAGTTGGCTCCTGGGTGTACGTCGGGCCCATTTTCTATGTACTCCCTCATGCGGTCTATGTTCCATTCTGCAACGTAGACTGGTACTGTGACCTCCCTGGCTATGATCTCAGGGACTCCCACCTCGTTTATGCTTATGTTGGGGTCCGGTGAGATGACGGTACGGGCAGAGAAGTTAACCCTCTTACCTGAGAGGTTGCTCCTGAACCGCCCCTCCTTACCCTTGAGCCTCTGGGCAAGTGTCTTAAGGGGTCTACCGGAGCGGTGTCTTGCAGGTGGGACACCTGAGGCCTCGTTGTCGAAGTAGGTTGTCACGTGGTACTGGAGGAGTTCCCAGAGGTCCTCTACGATTAGCTGGGGGGCCCCTGCCTCCATGTTCTCCTTGAGGCGCTGGTTTATCCTGAGGATGTCCACGAGTTTGTGGGTCAGGTCGTCCTCTGATCTTTCACCGGTTTCAAGTGTTATCGATGGCCGTACAGTTACCGGGGGAACAGGCAGGACTGTGAGGACCATCCATTCGGGCCTTGCAACCTCAGGGTTGACTCCAAGGATGAGGGCGTCGTCGTCGGTTATCCTCTCAAGCCTGTCCCTCACCTCGCTGGGTGTTAGCTTGTAATCTATTCTGTCAAGAACCCTTCTAACATCTCTTATATTAATACGGCAGAATTTGTCGGAGGTTTTGGTGTACTCTTCTATTTTTTCCAGTATTTTGTCGATTTCTTTTTGAGTTAGGTCACATTTGTTTTCAACTAGTTCCCTTACTTCTGGAACCATTACACTCCGCAAAATATTCTCTATTTTTCCCACGAGGTCTTTGGTTTTTTCGATGGACAATTTCTCTTTTTTATTAAGGAGATTCCTGATATTATCAATTAAATTTTTGTCGTTTTTGTCAGGGAATTTTATACAGTAGCATTTTGCTAATTCTTCTATTTTTTTTAGTATTTTTTCGATTTCTGCTTTTGTTAGGTTATATTTTTCCATTATTTCTTTTATTTTTTCTAGGAGTTCTTTGGTTTTTTCGCCGAATTTGTTGAGGATGTTTATGATGTTATTGATAGAATCTTGGTCTAGTTCTAGTATTTTTTCGATTTCTTGTTTTGTTAGGTTATATTTTTCCATTATTTCTTTTACTTTGAGGGTATCTGTTTTGTTTATTTTTTCTAGGAGTTCTTTGGTTTTTTTGGCGGATAATTTGTTGAGGATGTTTATGATGTTATTGATAGAATCTTGGTCTAGTTCTAGTATTTTTTCGATTTCTTGTTTTGTTAGGCAATAATATTCTTGGTCTAGTTTTATACAGTAGCATTTTGCTGATTCTTCTATTTTTTTTAGTATTTTTTCGATTTCTTGTTTTGTTAGGTTATATTCTTCTTTTTCTAGGAGTTCTTTTGCTTTGCCGATTTGCTTTTTGTTTATTTCTTCTAGCAGTTTTTTTATGTCTCCGCTTTTAAGTTTATAGTCATTTTCAACAATGGAGACTGGTTTATCGAGTTTTATATCGCCTTGTTCCTCTTCACAATGGGGGCACTCCTCACGTCTGGCCTCTGCGTATATCTCCTTTATTATGGGTGTGAGGCTCTCCTCCTTCTCCATCGCCTCGAGTATCCGCTGTCTGTACTCTTCAATCTCCACCTCTGTGAGCAGGACCCTGCCGCATTTCCAGCAGATTGACCTGAGGATCTTGTGTATTGTATCCGCGAATCCCACGTGTATAACGGGTCTTGCAAGGTTTATGCTTCCAAAGTGTCCGGGGCACTCACCGCCCTTGGCCCCGCATGTCCTGCACCTGAGGCTCGGGTCTATGACACCAAGCCTCGGGTCCATGAGCCCGTTCTCGATGGGGTACCCGTCCTCATCATAGGTGTCCGGTGTCACCACCTGGGTAACGGACATCTTCCTTATATCCTCAGGGGACATGAGACCAAAATTTATCCGGGAAATTTTCTTTAAAATTCCTCTCAAGGTATTCTCTCCTTTGATTTATTCCCTCAAATCCGTAATCATGCCTTATCTTCCAGTATGAGTTTCGGGAAGATGCATAGACTCTTAAGTTCATCAAGGAGTAATTTGAAGGCGTATGATATCTCCACAGGGAATGACTCTGAGTCCTCACATATTGGACAGTACTTCTTATCCCTTATCTTGTCGTATATTGCTATCATACCGCACTCGGTACATACCAGTGCCTCGTATTTATCTGATTCATCAAGAAGCCTTTCCTTCAGTGCGAGCGCTGCTCCATGGGCAATCAGACAGTCTCTTTCCATTTCACCGAATCTGAGACCTCCTTCCCTGGCCCTTCCCTCGGTTGGCTGTCTTGTGAGGACCTGCACAGGACCCCTTGATCTTGCGTATACCTTGTCTGTTGTCATGTGGTGGAGTTTCTGGTAATAGGCCACTCCTATGAATATCTCAGCTTCTATCCTTTCACCGGTTATTCCGTTGTAGAGTGATTCCACACCCGCACTTTCAAATCCATTGGCCCTGAGGGCCTTCTTTATGTCCCTCTCGTCCTCTCCGGTGAATGGTGTTCCGTCCACCCGGCGGCCCTCCATGCATGCGGCCTTACCTGCAAGCATCTCAAGGACCTGCCCAACCGACATCCTTGATGGTATGGCGTGGGGGTTTACTATGAGGTCGGGCACAACACCGTCCTCTGTGAAGGGCATGTCCTCCTGTGATACTATGAGGCCCACAACACCCTTCTGACCGTGCCTTGATGCGAATTTGTCACCGAGCTCTGGCTGTCTCTGTTCCCGCACCCTTATCTTGGCGAGTCTGCTGCCCTCAACGGTTTCTGTTAGGAGAACAGCGTCAACTATACCCTTCTCCCCGTGCCGCACTGTTACTGAGGTTTCTCTTCTACGCTCCGCCACTGTTCCAAATTCATCGATTTCCTCCAGGAACCTTGGTGGTGATGTTTTACCTATGAGGACGTCACCTGATGATACAACTGCCTCAGGGTTTATTATACCGTCCTCGTCAAGGTGCCTGTAGTCGCTCTCTGACCTGTAGCCCCTGACCCCCTTCTCAGGTATCTCGAAGCGGTCCTCCTGACCACCGGGGTATCTTCGCTCTGCGGCTTCGTAGGATCTGAAGAATGATGACCTTGCAAGTCCCCTCTCAAGGGATGCCTTGTTGAGTATCAGCGCGTCCTCCATGTTGTAGCCCTCATAGGACATTACGGCCACAACGAAGTTCTGGCCTGATGGCCTCTCATCGTAGCCGGTCACATCTATTATCCTTGTCTTCACTATGGGGACCTGGGGGTGGTGGAGGAGGTGTGCACGCGTATCTGTCCTGAGGTCATAGTTGGATGCATAGAGACCAAGGGCCTGCTTTGTCATCCCTGCCTCCATGGTGTTCCTTGGTGATGAGTTGTGGTTTGCGAATGGAATGATACCTGCACATATCCCCAGCATGGTGGAGGGGTCTATCTCAAGGTGGGTGTGTTCATCTGTGAGGTCCTCTGGACTCATTGCTATGTAGGCGTTTTCCTCTTCCTCTGCATCCAGATACTCTATTATACCCTCATTTATGAGGTCATCCCATTCCATTTCCCCTGATTCAAGCTTTTCAAGGTGCTCCTCCTTTAAAAGAGGTTCTCCGTCCTTCACAATGATCAGGGGTCTTCTGGCCCTTCCAGGGTCTGTGAATATGTATATCTCATGGTTTTCAGGGTAATGGGTTATGTTCATCTCAGGGGAGACCTCTCCGGATCTCCTCTTCTCCCTCATCTCCTGCACAAATTCTTCAGGGTTTTCACAGGTCCCTATAAGCTTCCCGTTAATGTAAATCTTGGTTTTACTCACTTAACAGCCTCCCGGTGGAAAAATTAGTTCAGAACCCCCATTTTTTTGATTACCTCCTCAACCTCCCTGCCATCTGAACCCTCGGATATCTTTGCAAGGAGGGCGAGGTTCTTAACAAGACCACAGTTTGGACCCTCAGGGGTCTCGTTGGGGCAGATCTTACCGAACTGTGTCGGGTGAAGGTCCCTTGCCTCAAAGTGTGGCTGGCTCCTGCTGAGGGGGGAGACAACCCTTCTCATGTGGGATAGTGTACCCATGTAACTTGTCCTGTCCAGGAGCTGACTCACACCTGCCCTTCCACCAACCCAGTTACCTGTCGCGATGGCGTGCTTGAGGTTCTCTGTGAGGACGTCTGACCTCACAGCCTGCTTGACTGAGGGCTCCTTACCCCTTGCAAGGCTCCTCTCAAGCTGGTAGCTCATGTCCCTGCTGAGACTTGTGAAGGCCACCCTCAGGAGGTCCTCCATCAGGTCACCTGAAACCCTGAGCCTTTTGTTGGTGTAGTGGTCCTTATCGTGGGGCTTTCGCTCACCGGATATAACCTGGAGGAGCATTTCGGTCATCTCAGCCAGGTATATTGCCTTCTCCAGCCTCTTATCTGGTTCTGTTCCTATGTGGGGGAGAAGGTAGCGGTCTATGACATCCTCAGCCCTTTTTATCCGGTAGTCCTCGGTCATGCCCTTGGCGACCCGGTTACCGATGTATCTTATGGCGCTCCTTACAAGGTACTCCCTTCTCTCCTCCTCGTCAAGTTTCTCCATTTCATCCTTTTTGAGGTTCAGCTTGTCCAGTGAGACCTGTATGTCGTCGGCTGCGATCATCTGGTAGTTGAAGTCATCTGATATGCTTGTTATGATGTCCTGGTCAGTTGCAAGTCCAAGGGCCCTTAGCAGTATCACCAGCGGGAGTTCTCCTGGTACGTAGGGGAATGATATCCTGAGGAACACCCCGCTCTTCCTTGGCTTCCTGTATTCAAGGGATATCCTGGCCCTGAAACCACTTCTTATAGAGGTGACTATTGCCCTGGCCCTGTTTTCATCCTCTTCCCCTATCCTTTCAAGTATTATCTTGTTTGGGGCTATTTCCTCCATGGTGACGATTGATCTCTCTGAACCGTTGACGATGAAGTAGCCACCGGGGTCTGCAGGGTCCTCGCCCTTTTCAATGAGTTCATTTCTGCTGAGGCCATGCAGGTGGCATATCTCTGATTTCAGCATAACAGGCAGTTCACCGATGTAGACCTTTTCAAATTCTGTTTCTGGACCCCCCTCATTTATGAGTCTCATCTCCAGGCTCATGTGGGCCGAGTAGGTTAAATTTCTGAGCCTGGCCTCTGTCGGGTATATCTTGCTCTTTGAGCCGTCCGCCTCCTTGATGAAGGGTTTTTCTATGCTTACCTTCCCTGTCTCCACACGGTACTTTCCCTGTTCCAGTTCTATGGGTTCGCTTGTGTCTATTATCTCCTGTATACGGTTACTCACGAAGTCATTGTAGGAATGTATGTGGTGGTCCACAAGGTCGTATTTATCAAAAAACGCGTCTACCAATCCCCATGCACTTTTTTTCATGGACTTCCTCCAAAACAAATTAGATGATTGAATTATGAGCTTACGGTTTTACCCGAAAAATTAGTCCTGCACGAGCCTATATGTAATGAATTCTTCGGCAGTTGGACTCTTACGGATTATTTTCACGATATCCCCCCTTTTAGCACCTATGGCCTTCACCACAGGGTCTGTTGTTTTTATTTTTGGAAGCTGTTCTGGATGGGCATCCAGTTCTTTCAGCACCCTTTTTGCTTCAGAATCATTTAAAACCACGTGTTCCGGAACCAGATGGTGTTTCAAGATTTCCCTCTTCACAATTTAGTCCTCCAGATAAAAAGTCACCGTAAAATTAGATAGCGGGCCCGACGGGAATTGAACCCGCGACCACTTGGTTAAAAGCCAAGCGCTCTGCCAGACTGAGCTACGGGCCCTGAAGGAACGCCCTGGCCGGGAATTGAACCCGAGTCGCGGGCTCGACAGGCCCGCATGATAGCCCCTACACCACCAGGGCAGGTCTTCAGAATGAGAGCATTACTGTGTTCTCTCGTTACCTGCTTATATACTTTACTATTGCTGTATGACATACATGTTATGAGTTCTATTTTTCTAGTATTTAAAACTTTCACACTGTTGGTGAAGTCCCGCCTGCCGGACTTG
The DNA here is from genome assembly GCF_000145295.1 of Methanothermobacter marburgensis str. Marburg. Taxonomy (NCBI): domain Archaea; kingdom Methanobacteriati; phylum Methanobacteriota; class Methanobacteria; order Methanobacteriales; family Methanobacteriaceae; genus Methanothermobacter; species Methanothermobacter marburgensis. The sequence goes on along the minus strand of NC_014408.1, from coordinate 1,317,508 downwards.
AACCAGCAACCCTCGGATCTACAGTCCGATGCTCTGCCAATTGAGCTAAGGCGGGTTGATATACATCATTGGGGGTGATGTATATTTAAGCTTTTTGGATGGGACCACCCGGATTTGAACCGGGGTCTCAGGCTCCCAAAGCCCAAAGGATCGACCAAGCTACCCTATGGTCCCCTTAGGAAGCCCCGGACGGGAATTGAACCCGCGACCACGAGATTACAAGTCTCGCGCTCCACCAGACTGAGCTACCGAGGCATTTCCAATGTTAGTAACTACTCATTTATATAGTTTGTGGTTGATTTCTGCGGGCACCATGGAGGGGAGGTTCAGCACCTCCCAATATGGGGTTAGTGGGGTGCGGACTCCTCAAGTACCCTCACAGCAGGCAGCTCCTCACCTGCGAGGAGACTTATACTGGCACCACCCCCACTGCTTATGTGACCTATTTTATCCTCAAATCCCATTTTGGCAGCCGCAGCGGCAAGGTGACCCCCACCTATTATTGAGAAACTCTCAGATGAGGAGATGGCATTGAGTATATCCTCGGTCCCTATGCTGAAGTCAGGGTTTTCAAATACACCTGCAGGACCATTTGCAAACAGGGTTCTGGCCTCACGTATCCTCTCAGCATAAAGTTTTATTGTCTCCATACCTATATCCTGGATGGGATGGTTGGGTATCTTTTTCACAGGCACATCCACCCTTTTTCCATCCTGGCTGATTGCAACATCAATGGGAACCAGTATTTTCTCAGGGAACCTCTTTTTCAGCTTCTTCGCCACCTTTATGAAGTCACAGTAGCCCCTGTTTTTGATGAACTCCATGTTCACCTTTCCGATTTTAACACCACAGCCTGCAAGGAATATGTTGGCAACAAGGCCCGTTGTGAGTACAAGGTCTGCGCTGCCATTCTCAAGGACGTTCTTCATGACCATGATGGAGTCATCCACCTTCACACCACCCAGTACATAGACACAGGGCCTTTCAACATTTTCAAGGGCACTCCTTAGTGTTCTGAGTTCACGCTCCATGACTCTGCCCGCCGCTGAGGGTACCCGCAGGGCAAAGCCCACCAGTGATGGCTGGGATCTGTGGGCAGCTGCAAAGGCGTCGTTGATGAAGTAATCAATGAGGGGTGTGAGTTTCCTCACAAGGTGTGTCTCTGCCTGTTCCTCAGGGTCCCTCTTAAGCACCTCCTCTGAGTAGAACCTCACATTCTCCAGGAGGAGTATCTCGCCGTTCCTGAGCTCTCTGATGTTCTCCCTTGCGGCGGATCCGAATATGTCCTCCACGTACCTGACAGGCCTTCCAAGTATCTCTGAGAGTTTATGGGAGTGCTGTTCAAGGGTTGTGAAGTCCTTCTTTCCTGGCCTGCTCTGGTGGGCCATTATGACTGTCCTGGCACCCCTATCTGAAAGCTCCCTTATGGTCTCTGCATGGAGTCTCATCCTTGTGTCATCGAGTATTGCGCCGCTCTGGGGATCCACCGGCGAGTTTATGTCAACACGCACAAGCACAGTTTTCCCCTCAACCTCAAGGTCATCCATGGTTCTGAATTTGAAGGACACGGGATCACCGTCACACTTTGCTTACAAGGTCCAGGAGTGCGTCCCTTGGGCTTTCTGCCAGTATGATGCCCGAGGCAAGAAGAACACCCTCGGCCCCAAGGTCGAGGGCAGCCCTCATATCCTCACCGGTGGATATTCCAGCACCACAGAGGACGCTGACATCAGGGTTTATATCCTGCACCGCACTGACGCTTCCTGTTATAACCTCTGGTTCTGCCTTTGAAACAGGTATGCCTGACCCTATGAGTTCAGGGGGTTCAACAGCCACGAAATCTGGTTTAAGTGCTGCTGCGGCCGCTGTGGTGCTCACATTGTTGGTGCATACGACTGAGGCCATGTTAAGTTTCCTTGTCCTTGATATGACATTTTCAATGTCTGCAAGCTTCATCCTCTTCTCTGAGTGGTTTATGAGGGTACCCGCCGCCCCTGCCTCCAGGGCACATTCTGCAAGGACGCCTCCTGTGTGCCCTCCGGCATCTATGGGGTCGATGTGCTGGGCCAGTACAGGTATATCCACGGCCTCAGCCACCGGCTGGAGGTCCATGTGCTGGGGCGCCACTGCGATGTTAACGCCTGTTTCATCTGCAACCTCCTGACAGGCACCTGCAAGTTCAAGGGCTCTTTTACCTGTGGACTCAGTGTAGGTCTTAAAATTCAGTATGACGATAGGTGTTTCCATCAACTCCAAATCCTCCGGCATGATTCTGATGTTTCATAGGTATGGTTGATGTTTTATAAAAATATGCCATTCTTGATTGTTTGCTGGGAACTTCTGTTATGGAATGAAAGAGCAGGGTAAAGCATATAAATGAATTTTTTTTAGGTTTTCAGAGAAATTGTTGCTGAGAATAAAAGAGGCATGGTGTATAATTTGGTTAGAAGATCGTTGGTGGGAATAAAAAAAGGTAGTAAACATTATACTACATGTTGTAGGTTTTCACAACAGTCGTTGCGCGCCCACAGGTTGCAGTATAATGTTTACTTCCATAACGTTTGGTTACCAGTGACGGTTCAAAGCTTGTCCACCTTCCCTCAGAGTATACGTGCAACCATCTGTGTCTTGATGATGCAGATGTGGCTCCCTGGACTACCTTCACCTTGTAGCCGTTTGCAGCAAGTTTCTTTGCTGACCAGTCAGATAGTCCCCAGCAGTCTCCGTATCCTGTCCTTTCAACACCCTCAGCGGTGTGAGGACCTCCAGATCGATGGTTGAAGTTTCTGTTGATGTATGATGCAAGTTTTTCAAGTCCCTCATCGCCCTGCAGATCATCCAGATCTTCGGAACTCGCCGCCCTTGTGTATGCCCTCTTTGTTGTTGTGGTGTAGGTTGCCTTTGTACGATACCTCTTGTGACTTGTGGTTTTATAGGTTGCCCTTGTCCTGTACTTTTTCCTTGTTGTTGTGGTGTAGGTTGCCTTTGTCCTGTACTTCTTCTTTATCTTTTTCTTTGATTTGGCGTAGACCTTACTGTATTTCCTGTACTTTGAGGCCGCATCAACCTTTGGGGTGGATGCTGACTTTGTCTTTATCTTTTCGCCACCGGATTCCAGAAATTCCATCTGTCCAAATGGTATGGTACTCACTGCTACTGCAAGTGCAAGTAGAGCGAGATAACGCGAGTGTCTCTTAATTTTACCGCCTCCGATAATGGCAGGCTATACCCGCCGGACCTTACCATGGACCTTAATCACATCAAGCATATATATAAACTTTTGTTTCCCGAATAAGACAAAAAGGCTTATATATGGCTTATTTCTGGATTTGGGAGCATCTGGTAAAGAATTGATTGCGGGTCTCCAATTCTTTTTTTAAATGTTTTATTTCATCCAAAAAGGAATTCTGATGGCTTAAAAATAATTGAATGGCTTTTAAATCTGTTCAATAATTTTAGATGAAATATGCTTCTTTTAAACCCTTCAGTACTCTTAAAACGGCTTAAAAAGGCGTATATGTATGAATGGAATTTTAAGATACCGTTAAAGATCACAGATATTTAATATTGATGTGGGCACAGGTATTAAGTTATGAAGCATTTGTCTATCAGTTCATGTGACCCACATCCAGGATCAATCTTATAATATTATATTACATAAATCACAACGAAAATTAACAGTGTATCAGCAAGGATAGTTTGAGATGGGTTGGCAATGTATGCGGAAAAATCTCAGAGAAGAATGGAAAGAATGGGATACCGTTTTGTAGGTGAGAACAGGCATTCAGCAGTTAAAACCTGCCTCTGGACAAAGAAAAGCATAATCAATGAGGGCTTCTGTTACAAGGAGAAGTTCTATGGTATCAGGAGCCACAGGTGCCTTCAGATGTCTCCCAGCGTACCTTTCTGCCAGCAAAAATGTCTTTTCTGCTGGAGGGATCTCTCTTCAACAGAAACGGCATGGAATGGCCCCCATGATGAGCCGGCGGATATAATTGAGGGGGCGATTGAGGCCCAGAGGAAACTTCTCTGCGGTTACTTTGGCAATGAAAGGGCAGATAAGATAAAGGTCCTTGAGGCGCAGGATCCCACGAACGCTGCAATATCCCTTGCAGGTGAACCCCTCCTCTACCCTGACATGGATGGGCTCCTTGCAGAGTTCCATAAGAGGAACTTCACAACGTTTCTTGTAACAAACGGCCTTGCATCCAGCAATCTTGAGGCACTCTCTGTTGAGCCAACACAGCTCTACATATCACTTGATGCCCCTGACAGGGAAACCTATGAGAAACTCTGCAGACCCCAGATACCTGACGCATGGGATCTTCTCAACAGGTCCCTTGAGATCATGCCATCCTTTAACTGCAGGAAGGTTCTGCGCATAACAGCTGTCAGGGACATCAACATGAAGAAACCTGAAATGTTCGCCAGGATGATAGAAAGGGCCCAGCCAGATTTTGTTGAGGTCAAGGCCTACATGTACATCGGGTACTCAAGGAAAAGACTTGAAATTGACAACATGCCCCTCTTCTATGAGGTTCATGAATTTGCAGATAGCATTGCAGATAGCTGTGGAATGGAGATCGTTGATGAGTCAAGGGAGAGCAGGGTTGTTCTCCTGGCATAGTTGTTTTTTTGTTATGTGGCTTATATGGCGCTTATAATGTAAGAGCTTTTTTTGTTTTTTGCTTTGTTTGGCACTCCTCATGTAGAAATTTTGTTTCCGTGGCCACAGATTAATACATATAAATATCTCCTCATGTATTAATTAATAAATGGAGGTATTGTTATGAGGCGACTTATCATTGCGCTTTTGGTTGCATTCATGGTAACCGCACCGGTGTTCGCGGTCTCAGGGTTCTCTGTGACACTCGGGGAGGCAACAGACAGCAACCCATCATACCGGAACGCGGTGATGGACTACTTCAAGTCAAAGACCGATAAGGATATCAATAGCGCAAATATAAAGATTGTAACAGCATCTGAGGTAAATGAGGTCTCCAGGGGAGTTACGGGTCGTGTATATTCGCCATCACAGATACTCTCCTGTGCCATGGTTGACCTCTCATACTCAGAGGGAATCAAGGTTTCTGTGGATACCAGTAAAATAAGGGTCGTGACCCCTGAGATGTATGCCAGTGCCCTAAGGTCATCTGGTATTGACCGCGGCTACGTGGTTGTAACATCCCCGGTACCTGCCTCAGGGGAGGCAGCCCTTGCAGGTGTCCTGAAGTCATATGAGGTTGCTGTGGGTGAAAAAATACCTGAAGAGGCCAAGAAGGCATCTGTTGAGGAGATCTACCTCCAGAGCAGGCTTGTGAATGAAACCAATGCAACCGGTGGTGAGGTGGCACAGCTCTTTGATGAGGTCAAGAACAGAACACAGGATCAGAACCTTCAGAACCCTGATGAGATAAAGAACATTGTCGTTGATGTTTCACAGCAGATGAATATCAACCTAACAGAAAATCAGGTTCAGCAGGTTGCAGATTCGGTTTCAGCATCCCAGAGGGCCCAGGGAAACCTCACGGAATTTAAACAAAGGCTTGAAAGTGTGAGTCAGCAGTTTGGGGGCTCAGGTATCCTTGATCAGATCTATGCATTTCTCCAGAGCATCTATGACTACATTGTGGGGATGACGTCCCCATAAACCCTTTTTTGTTCATGCTCACTGATCAATGGGATGGCATCCTTTCAGTTACTTTCTCTGTCCATGGCCTAGTGATCCATCAATTCAGATGGCCGCATCGGAGAATGATATATATTGTAGGTTAATACAATATCCATATCATGTTTATAGCTCAGAATAACCTTCAGTTCATACTTGAAGTTGCAGTGATAATCCACGTTGGCATAATACTCCTCTTCAATGTGGTTGCAGTACCTCTGAGTCTTGTGATGTTTCTTGGAACGGTAATAACGGTTATACTGGCTCTAATATTCTCATTTGATGCCGCCTTTCTCCTCCTACCATTCCTCTCACACCACGAGTTCACACACCCCTTTGGCCCATTTGCGGTTCTATTCTGGGTTACAATGGTGGCATCATCAAATCTCCTCACAGAGGCGGGTATAAGGTCTACATCGGTTAAAAAACTCTCCCTGCTTCTCTTCTTCATAATAGCAATTGCAGGAGGACTCATGCACCGTTCCTTCCTGGTTTTATGGCTCCTTGGGTGGGCTTTCGGGTACTTGCTCATGTCAAAGAGTTTCAGGAGGAGCACAAGGATAACAAAAAAATCGGTTCTATCATTCGTCCTTGCAGGTGCAGGAGCATTTGCACTCATGGAGTTCCTATCAAAGGTTCTCCATAAAAGTGTTCTAAGCCCCATGCTCAGGATCACAAGGCTTGAGGAGAACACCATCCCAAGCCTTTCGCTGGTACTTAAGAATACCACATTCTGGGGCCATGTCCAGGGGTCATGCTACTGGAAATCAGCCTGCCTTGGTGGCGCCGATGGTTACATCACACTTCCAGTTACCATGATACAGAACCTTGGCCTCCCCTACCACATATTCTATGGTGTTCTGGTTGTAAAGAAGGACTACATAGACTACATGCTGCCAGGGATATTTGCGGTGGCATTTGATGCAGGTTTCTTTGGCCTGCTCTTCCTCCTTGCATGGGTCATGATAGTCACCTTCTCTGGACTCAGGGTTCTTAAAAAATATCAGGAGCAGAGGCTTAATGGGAGCAGAATGTACCTGGGAAGGGAGGCCCTGCTCATAGGTTCACTGGCGGCGTTCCTCTCACAGAGCCTGGTGGGCCTTTTCATATTCAACAGATCCTTTAACTCATCGGCCCTGCTCACCTATATAATAATATCCGCCCTTGTAATGGCACATACCGTCACTGTGAAGAGGACCATTCAGTGATGTTTGCGATGACATGGTCCCCCTATCATTTAAGTCCAGTGGGGCTGTGAAGAGGACCATTCAGTGGTGTTTGCTGATTTCCACTCTGAATCTGAGAAGACTGCTGGGGCATGCCTCAATACATGCCGGAATCAGAACGTCAGCATCAAGGCACAGGACGCACTTGTCTGCCATCAGATCTTCAAATATTATGCATCCTTCAGGACAGGCCTCAAGGCAGAGCCTGCAGCCAACACACCTTTCAGGGTCAATGACAGGAATCTTATTTATTATCTTAAAGGCGCCAACCCTGCAGGCCCTTAAACAGGGGGCGTCGCTGCACTGTCTGCAGAACACGGGTTTTTCTGCGTACTTCATTTTTTTCTTGCCATGAACCTGCTGGCAGGCCCTGACACAGAGGCCACAGCCTGAACACATCAGTTCGTTCTTGATTACTATTCCACCCATGGGATTCACCTGATGATCGTGGGCTCCTTTACCGGGTCACGTGGCTTCCAGTTCTTTTCCCTCAGTATCTCCATTATATCATCTTTATGCTTGTAGGGGATCTCCTTCTCATTCCTTACGAAGAGGTCAATATCCGCAGGTAGATCGCCGTAATATTTCAGGTGCAGGTCAACGTAGTTGCTGAGCTTCACCATTCGCCCTCGGGGTGTGTCGTTGGGTCTTATGCACATCTTTGAAGCCATTACAAGGCATTCATTGATACTCTCAGCCGCGTAGGTTAGGTGGGGTGGCGCCGGTTCAGAGGGGACAATGCTGTCATCAGCCCTGTCCCTTATCACCCTTGGGCTGGATTCACCCAGGTAAAGCCTGCGATACTTTGATGCGTGGGGCCCAAGAACTGCAGGTATACCCCCACCTGTTTGCACCTGTGACTATTGCAAATGCCTTCTGTGACATGGCACCCCATCCTATCACACAGACACCTATCCGGTTTAGTATGTAATCTGCTATTTCAACGGCGTTCCCCTTCATGGGCACCCTTGCAAATATATTGGCTATCTTTATGGCGCTTCCAATGGCATGGGAGTTCCCGACACATGGGCCGAGGTTGAGGAGCCCTCCCCTGTCGAAGTCTCCAGGGTATTTTTCATAGAGTGTCCTGCCCTCATCATCATGTGTGAGGGCTATATCCATGGCCGCACATCCTGCTGCAAGTACTATATAGCCCCTCTTAAGAAACTCCTCAGCGATTATCTGCACATCCCTTTCACCTGAGGGGTAGTTGGAGCATCCTGCAAGTGATATGACGCCGGGTATATCACCGAAAACTATAGGGGCACCAACCCTCCTTATTTCTATATCTTGTACCGGCCCCCTGCCGGCCCTTATGAGGAATCTTTCAGGGGTTTCTCCACGTGATTCTCTTATGATATCCAGGATTGGCACTCCCACAGGGCATACCTCCATGCACCGGCCGCAGCCACTGCAGCTTTCATAGAGGGTCCCTATGGCGCGGAGGCCACCATTCTTTGCATCATCTATTGCCTCCATGATGGGCAGCATTGCCGGACAGACACGGTTGCATTCCCCACAGAGTTCACAGTATCCCAGCACTGAATTCAGGTCAATATCTTTCTGTTTTTCGGGTTTCCTGGATGGCGTGCAGTTTGAATCACAGGGCGAGCACCTCACACAGTTCACCCTGAAACGGCCTGATGTTTCGGGGTCCCTGCCACGGGTAAGCTGAAGTGCAAGGTTCACAGCGACCATGGCAACCTTTTTTTCCATCCTTTATAAGAACCCCTGGTATTTTTTCCTGCAGTATCCGGTTTATTATCCTGTAGGGGTTCTCTTCACTCATATCCTCAAGGCCCATACTGCACTTGTCACCTGTTGCGATCACAACCATCCCCATTTCACCGCACACCTCATATACATCTGAGCGTATGCACTGTTCATCCAGTACAACCACATCTGGAATGCCTGATCTGAGGAAGGTGAGCTGCCTTGATATGGGCCCAACTATTTTCGATGATTTTGAGTACCTTCCCATCTCCATGGCTGTGCAGCAGAGGCCACAGATCTCTATTTCCTCCTCAGCACCGATATCCTCTGCGTAGTCTATTATCTCAGCTGAGGGCGCTATGTTGTGTCCTATGCAGAGTATGACAGGTTTTGTGCTGTCTATAACGTCCATTCCAATTTCCAGCATGTGTGTATCTGCTTTACCTGTGGGGAGTCCATACTGGTTTATCTGTGCTATATCGGCCAGTTCAAGCGCCATGGTATCTAACATACCAGCATGGAGGGCCTTTGACTCGAAATCGGTTACTTCAGCCTCCTGGCCGGTATGAACTGAGGCAATGAGATTTGTGAGCTCCCGTTCTATGTATGTCATTATCCTGTCGAGGTCCTCTGGTGTTTCAGGCTCTATACCGGTTACTGTGGTGGATATTGGTGTCTTTATGTCTATTGAACTATCATAATGGAGTTCTGATGTGGGCTTTTTCTCGATAAGGGTGTCAACGAGGTGCCTTGCATGGGCTGCATGGGCCGATGCACCTATAACTGCAGTTGATAGGGCCTCCCTTGCCTGCTGTTTCTCGAGGTTTATACCGCAGGCACCCTTCTTACCTAGAAGGTCGCATTTGCCGTAGGTGCACATGCAGCATAGGTCACAGAGGGGTGCATAGAATGGCTTGAAATAGGATAGGAGATTAAGGTCCCATTTTCTAAGCTCATCGTAATCCACAGATACCCTCTTACTCTCACATGATTTTCTTTTGAGGTATTCGTCAATTTCACCGAATTCAAGGTGAAATCCCTTAACATTTATTATATCCTTTGATGCTCTGGGCATGCTGTCACCATATGCCATCAACTATAAATATCATTATTAATCATTATAATTGTAAAGGAAGTATTTAAATGTTGTGAAAGCATGACCGCATGGAACCCAGCTCTAACATCAATAAGGAATGCAACCGTCATGCCCCCTGAAATGGTTGCATCGGCCATAAAAAAGTCTGAAAGACCACTCATGGTGGTAGGGTCGCTGTTAAATGACCTTCCACAAGATATAGTGGATAGGATAGTTAAAATAATAAAAAAAGGGAAAATGGAGGTTGCCCTAACCGGAGGATCAGGTCTCAGGTTAACTAAACTGGAAAGAAAAAACATAATAGGGGTAATCGAACTTGTAAACAACCTCAAAAATCCTGACTGGGAGGGCTTCGATGGAAATGGCAACTATGACCTTGTATGCTTCATAGGTGTCCCATATTACATAGGTTCACAGGGCCTTTCAACCCTCAAGGCCTTTGCACCACACCTTAAAACAGTGACCCTCTGCAGGTACATGCATCCAAATGCAGACATCTCATACCCCAGCATGAAGTACACAGAATGGCTCAGATGGCTCGATGAACTCATAGATGCCCTGGAGCAGTAGCTCATGGAAATTAAATTAGATGGTGTATCTGAATATTGCAGCCTGGTCATGAAAAATTAAATATTCTTTCAGAGGGCCTTTGATATTTCAACAGCCTTCTCAGCGGCCCTCTCAAGGGAAGTCTCAAAGGGAATCCCCGCATCCTTGAGTATCCTCTGACCCTCCTCCTCATTGGTTCCTGTGAGCCTTATTACAAGGGGCACATCCCTCTCGGCATCCTTCAGGGCATTCACAACACCCCTTGCAACATCATCTGCCCTTGTTATACCGCCAAGCACATTCAGGAACACCACCTTCACATCAGGGTGGGATATTACCAGGTTTATGGCCCTCCTTATGATGTCCTCTGAGGCACCACCACCTATATCAAGGAAGGTGGCGGGTTCACCCCCCTTCAGTTTTATGAGGTCCATGGCGGTGAGGGTAAGGCCAGCACCATTCCCTATCACTGCAATATCACCGTCAAGTTTAACAAAGGCGAATTCCTCCGGTTCATACTCATCCAGTTCCATGAATTCACGGTGACGGTAGATGGAGTCATCATCCACCTCAAGCTTTGCATCTGCTGCAATAACATCATCACCTGAAAGTACAAGAGGGTTTATCTCGGCAAGCCTCGCATCGTACTTCCTGAAGAGATGGTAGAGCTTCCATATCACAGCCCCCACCTTTGGTATGAGTTCACTTTCAAGACCCATCTTCCTTGCGATCTCCCTTGCCTCGTAGGGGAGGAACTCGTCAAGGGGGTTTACATGGTAACGCACTATCTTATCGGGGGATTCTGCTGCAAGCTCCTCAATATCAACCCCGCCCTCACTGCTTGCCATTATAAGGGGCATCCTGGCCGCCCTATCAATAACGACGCTCACATAGAATTCCCTGTCGATGGAAATCTTCCTTTCAACCAGGACAGATTTAACCTCCTCACCCTTAACCCGGGATGCGAGGAGATCAGAAGCAACATCAGCCGCAGTTTCTGGTTTTGCAAATCTTATACCCCCCGCCTTTCCCCGGCCACCGGTTAGGACCTGTGCCTTAATGGCCACCTCTGAGTCAATATTCTCAGCGACCTCCGATGCCTCCTGGGGGGTCCTGGCAACGGATCCCTCTGGGACGGGTATGCCCTCACTCCTGAAGAGTTCCTTGGCGCTGTACTCGTAAAACTTCATTTCTGTCCCTCCATGATGAGTTCACGACCTGCCTGGAATGCCATGATGTTCTTCTCCTCAGTACCTGGAGGCACACTGTTCTTTATGGCCTCCTCAGCTGCCCTGACACTTACAACTCCGGTGGCCTCTGTGAGGGCCCCTATCATCACCATATTGGCCACGATGGTTATACCGACCTTTTCCTCGGCTGTCCTAGTGGCAGGTGCACGGAAGTAACTGATGTTCCTCTCCTCCACGAAGTCCTGGATTTCATTCTCGATGACCATGTCAGGGTCGACGATGAGGGTTCCGCCGGCTTTGAGATCATCCATGTAGGTCAGAAGTGCCTGGTGTGACATTGCAACGAGTATGTCAGGGCTCTGGACCTTGGGGTAGTCTATCTCCTCGTCACTTATAACAACCTCAGCCCTTGAGGCGCCACCCCTTGCCTCGGGTCCATAGGACTGGGTCTGTACAGCGTAAAGGCCATCATATAAACTTGCAGCTTTACCCAGAACTATTCCTGCAAGTATGACCCCCTGACCACCGAATCCAGCAATTCTGATTTCCTTCCTCACTTCAATCATCTCTGTAGGCTGATTTGATTATATCAATTTTTCCTGATTTCTCTTCAATCATTCCATAGATCCTGTCGCATAGTTCAGGGCGTGGGGCATCAGCAAATTCACCGATGATGAGTTTTCCCTCGACCTCTTCGGGATCCATTTTGAGGGCTTTCCGCCGGTTTATGCTGTTTTCCTTCATGAATTTCATCATCTCAACCGGGGAACGCATCCTGTTCTTTCTTCCGAAGTAGGTTGGGCACTGTGAAACAGCCTCTATGAATGAGAAACCCCTGTTCTTGAGTCCCTTCTTTATGGAGTTTGCAAGCTGCAGCGGGTGGGCAGCTGTCCACCTTGCAACGTAACTTGCACCTGCGGCCCTGACGAGTTCAGAGAGATCAAATGGGTCCTCAAGTGCACCGTATGGGGCTGTGGTACCGAAACTCCCCTCCGGGGATGTGGGGCTTATCTGCCCCCCGGTCATTCCGTATATGCTGTTGTTTATGCAGATCACTGTGAGGTCAATATTCTTTCTTGCCCCATGTATGAGATGGTTTCCGCCGATGGCTGCGGCGTCACCATCCCCTGTGAACACCACAACATTCAGGGAGGGGTTGGCAAGTTTGAGTCCGGTTGCGAAGGCTATGGGCCGACCATGGGTTGTGTGGAGCGAGTCGCATTTAACATAACCAGGGATCCTTGATGAGCAGCCTATACCTGAAACCATTGCAATGCTGTCAAAGTCAACTCCAGCCATTTCCATGCCCTTAAAGAAAGTGTTGAGCACTATCCCGTTACCGCAGCCTGCACAGAATATGTGGGGGAGCCTGTCCCTTCTGAGGTACTTGAGGTATGGGTTTTCCTTTACATTCATCTGGACACTCCTTCATTTCATCATTATAGTGGTGGGCTTGTTTCTTACATTCATCTGCGCACCCTTCATTTCATCCCCATAATCTTGTTTAGGATCTCATCGGGGCGGTGGATCTCACCACCAATCTTTGGAAGCAGTTCCACCTCGGCCATGCCTGAGGCAACTCTCTGAACCTCATAGAACATCTGCCCCAGGTTCATTTCAACAACCAGAAGCTTCCTTGATGATTCAGCGGCTTCCCGAATTTCAGTCTCAGGGAACGGCCATGGCGTGTTTATCTTGATGTAACCTGCCCTCACACCCTCGGACCTTGCCATCTTAACTGCGGTTGCAACTGAACGTGAGGGGGCACCATATGAGATGACTGTTATATCTGCATCATCTGTCCAGCCCTTCTGGACATCCACTATTTTATCTCTGTGATTCAGTATCTTGTCACAGAGTCTCTTCACGAGTTTCTCATGGCCCTCAGGGTTTGAAGCATCAGGGTAACCCCTCTCATCATGCGTGAGTCCCGTCACAGGTACTCTGTAACCATCCCCAAAGGCTGGCATCTCAGGGACGAAGTCTCCCTGGGGTTTGAATGGGATGAACTCACCGGGGGGACTTGTGGGCGACTTTCTCTTTCTGATCTCCACCTTGTCGGGTATGGTTATCTTCTCCCTCATATGGCCAACTATTTCGTCGCTGAGGACCACCACAGGCACCCTGTATTCCTCTGCAAGGTTGAATGCCCTCACAGTGAAATCGAAGCACTCCTGCACAGAGGATGGTGAGAGGGCTATTATTTCATAGTCCCCATGTGAACCCCACCGTGCCTGCATCATATCACTCTGGGATGCCATTGTTGGCTGTCCTGTTGAGGGTGAACCCCTCTGGACATCAACGATCACAAGGGGGGTTTCTGTCATGGCAGCGTATCCCACATGTTCCTGCATGAGGGAAAAGCCCGGCCCTGAGGTGGCGGTCATTCCCTTAACACCACCCCACACAGCACCTATAACTGCCCCGAGGGCACCTATCTCATCCTCCATCTGAACAAAGACTCCACCTTCCCCTGGAAGGAGAACAGCCATTTCTTCAGCTATCTCTGTTGATGGTGTGATGGGATAACCTGCAAAGAACCTGCAGCCGGCACTTATGGCACCACGGGCGCAGGCATCGTTTCCCTGAATAAAGTACTCCTCAGTCATCGTCATACACCACTATCGCCTGATCAGGACACATCAGCATGCATATCTTGCATCCCGTACATTTATCCAGATTTTTAGGGATGGGTTCATGCACTCCCTTCCTGTTGAGTTCCTCTGACCTGACATAGACACCTTCAGGGCAGAACTCCCTGCATATGTCACATCCCTTACAGAGATCTGAATCTATCTTTATCATGGTAATCTTCCATCAATGTTCTTATCATAGCTTTGCTTTCAGAATTTAAATAATTAATCAAGATAGATTTTTTGGTCCATCAGTGCGGACCCTGAAGTTTCACTATCAATCCTTTATATACATGAGGGACACCTCATGCAGCTGGATGCAGATTCGCAGCCATTACAACATCAATCCTTCACATACATGAGGGGATACCTCAGTTCATCGAGGTACTCGAGGCAGATCGTTATCCTTGATGAACCATATTCAACGTCTAACCTCACCCTTAGCATCTCACCGGTGAGGGAGACATAACCAAATTCTCCAGCAGCCTCCCTTACCATGCCTCTGTCTATATGGACCTCTGCATCCCTGATTGCCGGCTGGAGCTTTATTGATTCGGCAATTGCACCCTCAAGGACTTCAACGGTTTCAAGGTTAACAGGGGTTCCAACGAACTGGTGGAAGAGGGCACCCATACTTATGCCGCCCTCAAATATGGCCCTTTCCCTGTCTGACAGATTTGAAAAGTACTCTTCTCCAGGTTCTCTCATTTTAAACACCTTAAGCTTCACTAAAGTCCAAATATGCTGTTGAATTCAATGAGTTTCTCTGATATGAACTCTGGGGGGATCGGGAAGATGTAACCCAGCAGCAGGAAGAGTGTGAGGCTGATTACCGCTGCAAGGAGAAGTCTCCTATCTTCATAAACAGGATAGAGTCTGGTGATCAGAAGACCAGCCCCAAGGAATCCGAGTATTATGAGTAGCGCATAGTACCTCTTGGGGTTCTCAACCTTGAGGTTTCTCTGGTAGGGCTTTATGCCTTCAAGTTTACACTCAACTATCAGTCTCTCCCTTGTTGATCCAAGGGGGTGGCATGTGATGAGAAATAGCCTCGCCCCCTGATTCACGGATATCTGGTAGGATGCTGGCACGATGAATGATCGATTAACCCTGTAAGTCGCAAGGCCAACCCCTGGCCAGTTAAGGTTGACCTCATCCCCCGGCTTCAACTTATCAAGGTTCAGGAAGGGTGAGCCGTAGAGTGTCCTGTGTCCGAAGAGTATGACGGTTCTGTTACCAGGGAGGTAGGACATGGGTTCATGGTAGACTCCATAGAAAACGGATCGGTTGTTGATGGTCTCCTCAAGGTTAATGGATGGTATCTCAATGACCGGAGCCCTGATGTCAGGGTTCTGAACAATTACCTGTGAGGAATAGAAACTCACCTCAAGAAGGGCGTAGAGCGACACTATGAACATGCCTGCAATTATCAGAAAAGTTGCCAGCCTCATGAATGTCCCCATAAAAAAGTTAAGGTGGGATGATTAACGTATGATCTTTGTGTAGGCAACTGCGGCTGCAGTCACAAGCACACCTATCACCAGTGGACCGTAGGGGGCACCTGTCTTAGCACCTGGAACAGATGATGAACCGGTTGTCCCCTGAAGAGTGCCTGGCGGGTAATAGCCTCCACCACTGGTTGAACCGTTACCTCCGCTTACCTTAGCGGGCCATTCGTAGGTGTATACGAACCTCTGTGAGGTCTCCGGGTCCATTGTGACATCCCATGCAGCAACCTGTGTGCTCACAAAGAGGTCATCATCCACAAATGCCTTGGGTGAACTGTACACTAGTTTTGAGTTTGCAGGGGCAATGGGGGCCCTCACGATACCTGAAACCTTCTCTTCATCGATGTTGATCAGAGTGAACCCAAAGGTCCCCTTCCAGTATCTGAGATCCAGTGATGGGTTTAGGACCTCTATCTCATTGGGCATGAACCATGAGGACATGAGGCCAGGCTCATTTATAAGTGGCCAGTAATTGCTGTTATCTGACTCAACATTAACGATGTAACTGGGTATCTCACCCATATCCCCCGTGGCCCTGAGGCCAAATGACACTGTTTTTGTCTCCCCAGGTTTCACCTTCCAGCCGTAGTCACCCCCCAGTTCAGGCGTCCTTGACTTGACCATTTTAACCGCCGCTGGATTCGTCCACTGGATGAGCCATTTAATTGTACTGTTCTCTGAAAGGCTTCCCTGGTATACCTGCCCTATCTTGAAGTACTGGACGTTGTTGTCATTGTTCTTTATCTTTACGGTTATAACAGCGGTCAGGTCCTTCAACCTGAAACTGGTTGCAGATGGTTTTTCAGAAACCCATGTCTCCTTGGCAGCTGACCCTGTATCAGAGACTCCCAGAATGGAAAGCATGAACACAGCAGCTATAACAACATACACCCATTTTTTCATAAACATCCCCACCTAGAATATTAAATAAAAATTTAATAAATTTTTTGGCTTAGTCAGCCGTATATGCTCTGAAGCTCCCTGATCATCCAGTCAGGGGCGTTCTGTGTTGGCACAGTCAGAACGATGCTGTTCATGTTCTGTATCAGGAAGAGGACATCCTCCCTTGGGACCTCGAGTATTATGAGGTAGTTGGCATCAAGCTCTCCCAGATTTGATGACCTCTCATAGTTGGACAGCCTTATACCGTAGTTCTGGAGTATAGCATTGATCTCGGCTTCATTCAGACCACCTGAGGCAGCCGCCCGCAGGAGCTGCTCCACATCTGTTGATGATGTTCTTTCATTTTCGCTCTGTGAGGTTATTGTGTTTAGTGTTAACCGCTGAGTGTTTAGTATGCGCGCGTCCACTGTACCGCTGTCCTTGGATCTAAGAATTGCAAGTACAGTAGCCCCGCTTATTCTTGGTGTTGATGCTGCAGCTGATGTATTGTTCTCGGTGGCGTTCTGGTTGAGGTAGACGTCGACCATGTTACCCACACTTATAAGGCCGCCTGCCGCCTGCAGTCTCGTGATCATTATTGGCACAGCAACGGTATCAGGGGTCTGGATCTGTGTATTTGCAAGCACGGTTGCATCGGCCTGGCTCACAAATTTCTTTGCATCAGCAACCTTCATTATCACACGCTTCTGCTGGTCGTTATCTGTGTAATTAACCATGACCCTGCCAACACGGTCCTTTTTTATATTTATTTGCTGGTTCTGATAGGTACGCCATGACTGTGTTGCGGGACCCACAACATCAACCGCCAGGGCCTCCTCGGGTGTAACAGCGGCATCTATCTGTGCAAGTATGGCCTGCTTCTGGGGGTCGGTTGCAAGGGGGCCCTTGAAGAGTGCGTCCACCTCAGCGATCTTTGTGGCCTTGGCGTTCTGCAGCACCTCCTGGTATGGCTGGTAGACTAAGAAGTAGTAGCCTGCACCAGCAAGGACCATTAGAATAACACCAAAGACAAGGGCACCAACGAGGGTTTTCTGGTCCTCATCTGGAATTTTCCGACCTATACCTCCTGATGGGCCTCCAGGTCGTTTGGGTGGTGGTGTAAGTCTGGGCTTAGGCTGTTCACCACCCCTGAGAGGTTTTTCAGGGGCTTTTCTGGCCTTTGGCTCTTCAGGGGTTTTCAGCCGGGGCCGGGGTTTTGGCATGGGCCTGGGTTTTTTCTTATCCGAGCCCTCACCGCCACCGAATTTACCCACAAGTCCCTTGAGTTTGTCTCCAATTTTCGAGTCACCTTTTCTGTTGTTTTTCCGGAGATCAGGAGGATTATTCTTATTCCCCTTTTCATTACCTTTAATCTTATCAAGCATTCAGATCACGTCTCATTGGTGTTATAGGCACTGCAATGTATGCCACAGTGGCCATAAAAAGTATGATTGCTGTGGGAACAGTGAGAATTCCAGTTATGCCTGTTACAATTGCTGCTGTTATGAGTATGAAAGCAATAGATGCCATTTTACCCCCCACACGAGGGTATTCAATGCTACTGACCATGAGGATACCGACAGCGAGCAGCATTGCCCCCACAACCTTCTCACTGTAGAATCCTGTGAGATAAAATGATGATACAACAACCGCCACCACGGGTATTGGAAGTCCCGTGAAGTTCTTCCCACCCCCTGTGAGAACATTGAACCTTGAGAGTCTCAGTATGCCACATATTACTATTAAGAGACCTACTAATATATTAATATATCGAAAATGGGCACTTGTTAGGTAGATAAAAATGGCTGGAGCAACACCAAATGAGATTACATCTGAAAGGGAGTCCATGTTTTTGCCAAATCCATGAATATCAACTCTACCAGTTCGGCGTGCAACCCACCCATCAAGTGAATCGAAAACGACAGCCAGAAGCATCAGAATAGATGCAGCACTAAAATACCCTTGAATGGACATTAAAATGGAAAAATAGCCTGAAGAAGCATTTAAAATCGATAAAACATCAGGTAATGATATGAAGGATGTTATTTTTTTGTCATTCATCAGCGCCACCTGCAGAGTTGTATATGGTTGTGTCTGACTAATTAATTTTTGCGGTCTGATTTAGGCTTTACGAACCTTGCTACAACAGTCTCCCCGGCAACAGACCTTGAACCGGTCTTCACAAGCACCTCACAGTTTTCTGGCAGTATGAGGTCGACCCTTGAGCCGAACCTTATCATACCTATACGGCTCCCCCGCTCAACATAGTCTCCCTCATTGACGTACTGAACGATCCTCCGTGCAATGAACCCTGCTATCTGCACCACACCAACATTGCCATGCTCTGTTTCTATCACGATCAGGTTCCTTTCATTTTCGGTGAGGACACGTGAACGTGCAACCCTGAATTTACCGTCAGTATGCTCTGTGTATATCACCCTTCCCGAAACAGGGGCCCGGTTTACGTGGACATCAAATGGTGACATGAAGGTGCTTATGAGAATAGCCTCACCACCATTGGGAAATATCCTGTCAATGAGGGGATAATCGGACCCTACCCTTTTTATACGGTCTATCTTGCCGGATAAACGCCTACCATCTGCGGGGGCAACGATGATATTATCTTCAGAGGGAATATTTCTTTCAGGGTCCCTGAAGAACTGCATCATGAATGCTATGAGGCTGAACATGAGTATACTGACCGCGTGGTAGCCTAGGAGAAATGGGATGGTGGCCACACTTATGAGAAAACTGGCTCTTTTTGCAACGCCCTTAACAAACACACAATTCACCTATTCTAATATTGTAAGGTAGAGGCACATGAAGACCCTCTTGAAGAGTAACACCTGGCTTTCACTCATCAGCACCTGTATATTAACCTAGGGATGCAGTCTTTCACTCATCAGCACCTCACTGGATGTTGAATAATATTAGTGAAACATATATATAGTCATGTGCTGAAGATTAAATGTAATCTGTGATTGATATGCATGTGTTTTCCTCTGGAGCAGAGGAACTTTCTTTTAAGTTCCTTTTAGAGTAGATGTGATGGTGATGATAGAGAGTAAGATAAAGGTTCTCAGAAAGGCAGCACAGGTTTCAACAGCCCAGAGTTCAGACAGGCTGTGGTGTGTGATTGCGGGTAATGAGGAAATGGTCAACTCTGTGGCCTACGAGGCAATCACCTCAAGGGATCTTGTAAAGATACTCTTCAGGGAACACGTTACCATCAAGGATTCCTTTTTAAGAAAACGCTTTGATTTAATAATGCTTTATGGCGAAAGCAACAAAATAAGAGATCTTTCACTTATCTGCAAGGAAAAGGGAGGGGCCTATATAAAGATAGCCCCATATTACGTTGAGAACGAACCCAACCTTGTGCTTCTTGTCGCCCCTGAGAACTATATGAAAAGGTTTGCAGGGGAGGCTGAAAAGAATAAAATAGGTTTTTCCTTCATCCTTGAGGACAGAACGAGCGGGTTTATAGAGACAGACGTCTACCTTACAGAGAGGCTTCCGGGATTTATAAGAAATATAATCGACCCCCTCTTCAAGGTTACAGACGTTGTCCTGGTAACACTGCTGATATCTGTTCATGAATCAGGTGATGTTGAGAGGATAAATGAGATAGCATCCCGCAACAACATATTTGCAGTTGACTTTAGAGACATATTTGAGGAGGAGTAGCATGTTTTCATTTGGAAAGAAAAAATCTGAAGAGAAACCGGAAAGGAAGAGTGCAATCACCAATACACTCGGAATAGACCTGGGTACCCTCAACACCGTGGTTGCCAAACCAGCAGGGGATAAATTTGATATCTACAAGATTCCCTCTGTGGTGGCCGTCAAGAAGGAGGACCCATCATATGTCCTTGCAGTGGGTGAAGAGGCAAAGATGATGCTCGGAAGAACCCCTGAGGACATAATCGCTGTGAGACCACTGAGGAAGGGTGTTATTGAGAGCGTTGCACAGGCAGAGGCCCTCCTTGTATATGCAATGGAGATGGGGGCAGGAGATTCTGAGTCCATTGACAGGATAGTTATAGGTATACCAGGGGATGCCTCAGAGGTTGAAAGAAATGCCGTTGAGGAGATAGGAAGGAAGGCCGGGGCAAATTATGTCCTGGTTATAAGTGAGGGCCTTGCAGCTGCCATAGGGGCCGGGCTGCCCATAGCAGAGGCGTCAGGGACCATGGTTGTTGACATAGGGGCCGGTTCCAGTGACATTGTCGTGATATCCCTTGGAGGCATAACCGACATTGAGACAATCCGGGTCGGCGGGGATGATATTGACACCAACCTTGTTGAACTGGTGAAGGAGAAGTACAATGTTGAGATAGGCATCCATGAGGCAGAGAAGGCAAAGATAGAGGTTGGGATGGTCAAGTGTAAGGAGGATCTTGAAAACCTCAAAACAGTGGTTATAGGTAAATGCATGGAGACAAACAAACCTAAAAAGGTTGAAATTGACTCTGAAATGGTTGCAGAGGCTGCTGAGCCCGTTGTAAAGGGTATAGTGGATTCCATAGCAGCGGTACTTGAAAGGCTCTCACCTGAACTCATCTCAGGGGTCTACAACAAGACTGTTGTTGTGGGTGGAACCTCACAGCTCAGGGGCCTCAGGGAGAGGATACTGGATGAGGTTGGCATTCCTGCCGAGATATCAGATGACCCCATGACAGTGGTTGCCAAGGGAGCCGCAATAGTTGCTGCAGAACCAAGGGCACTTGAACCTGAGGTAAGGCTCAAGGCAATGAAATAATTATTTTTTTCTGATCTGATGAAGGTTCTTGGAATTGATGAGGCGGGGAGGGGTCCTGTAATAGGCCCCCTTGTCGTGGCGGGTGTTATGGTCCCTGAGAGGAAGTTCTCGATACTCCGGAAAATGGGTATAAGGGACTCAAAGAAGCTCACACCCGAGAGGAGAAAATTTCTCGCCCGGAAGATAAGAAGGATCTCAAGGGTGTTCACGGTTAAGATATCTGCATCGGATATTGACAGGATGCGTGAGAAGGGCTTCAACCTTAATGAGATAGAGAAGATAGCAATAAAGAGGATAATAGCAGAGGCACAGCCGGACTCCGTCATAATAGATTCGGTGGATGTTAAACCAGAGAGGCTGACTGAGGAGATAAGGTCTCATTTCGGCGACATCGAGGTGAAGGCCGAGCACGGTGCAGATGCAAAGTATTACCCCGTTGCAGCAGCGTCAATAATAGCCAAGGTCGAAAGGGACCTTGAAATAGAGAGGATACAGAAGAGGAACAGGAAACTTGGGGACATCGGCTCTGGCTATCCCAGCGACCCACGCACAAGGGCTTTTCTGGAATCATTCAGCTACGATGAACTCCCGGACTTCGTGAGGAAGTCATGGGCCACGGTCCAGAAGAGGAGGAAAAACTGATTTAATTATTTAATACAGCCAGACCACTATTTTTAAATATATCCTCTCCGGTAAATACCCATCAGGTGAGGCAGAAAAATGTTTCTCGAACCAGTTTTCAACTTCTTTGGCACAGTACTTGAAATGTTCCGCAGCGGCGGTGTAATAACATACATAATAGCAATCACAGGTGTCTATGGTTTTATCACGTCCATTGAGAAGATACACTACCTAAGAAAGATTTCACGTGTTAGCACACCCCAGATAATAGGTAAGGTCAATGAATCCATGGAGAAGGGCGGAGCACTTGAGGCACTCAGGGAGATAGGGCAGTACCAGAATCCAGTATCAAAGATAATATCAGAGGCCCTCAAGATAGGCTACAGGAACCGTTCAGAGGTTGAGGATGCGATGGAGCGTGTTTTCATTGTTGAGATGAGCAACATGACAAAGGGTCTTGGGACGCTGAGGACAATAATAGAGGTCGCCCCAATGCTGGGTCTTATAGGGACCGTCATAGGGATATGGTACACATTCAGGGCCCTAGGTGTTAACGCTGACCCCGCTGCAATGGCTGAGGGGATCTATGTTGCACTGATAACCACAATACTTGGACTGGCAGTTGCCATAATCCTCATGCCCCTCTACTCCTACATAACAGGCAGGATAGACGATGAGATAGACAAGATTGAACTCATAAAGAAGATGACAAACTGGGGGTACGCCATCATGAGGATAAGGGTTGATGGAGACGTTGATGATGTGGTCGAGGCCCTCATGGAATCGGATGGTGTTGTCAGCGTGAGGACGGTTGATGACCCTGAGGCAAACCTTGTGGTGGCATTCAAGCCCAGCATGCTTGAGAAGAGCATAAACAATATAATACTCGAAAGGTGCGGTAAGAGCGCCGAGATCATTGAGAGTAAGCTGCGGCAGTGATAAAAATGGTCCTGGATACAGAGAGGTACAGGAACAAGGTCCATGGAAGGCCAAGGTTCAACATGGTTCCCTTCATCGATATACTCTTCACAATACTGATTTTCCTTGTGGTGACAACCACCTTTTCAGGGGGGGCAGGTGAGGCATCAGGAAAGCCCCAGATAAGTGAAAACACCGGGCCATCAGAGTACTACCTCATACCTGTCGCAGGCCTGAGGCGGGTAACGGTTAATGGCATTGACATGTCCAGCCACATAAAGAACAGTGCGGTGGCAGTCCACACCAGGGTCATAGATGAGGGTGAAATAATAATAAGGCCCAGGGAGGGGGCAATAATCATAACGGCACCCCCAGACCTTCCGGTCGATAAGGCGGTTAAAACACCATCATAATTTTGCAGGTGATATGATGTATCTTGGAAGAATACTGGCAGTTGGAAGAAACAGCAGCGGATCCTTCGTGGCATACCGCGTCTCAAGCAGATCCTTCCCAAACAGGACGGCAAGGCTCCTTGATGAGAGGGTTGCGATTGTACCAGTTGAGGGCTGTGAGGGCGACGTATTCAAAAACCCCTACATAGCATACAACTGCATAAGGATAGTTGATGGGACTGCGGTTGTATCCAACGGTTCCCATACCGATACCATTGCAGATAAGATATCCCTGGGGATGAACCTGAAGGACGCCCTGGGTTTCTCGCTCCTTACAATGGACTATGAGAAGGATGAACTCAACACCCCAAGAATCGCGGCGGCAATCAATGACTCGGATGCATTCATAGGAATAGTTACAGATGATGGGATAAACGTCAGAAGGGTCCCTGAAGGCGTTTCAATGTACATATCAACCTATGAGCAGACAGAACCAGCAGAAACCACCTTTGAAGCCGGAAATGCAGAGGAGGCGGCAGAGTTCATACTGGGCGGTGGAGATTTTGCGGCATTCACACACCCTGTTACCTCGGCAGCGGCATTCAACACAGGAGACGGCTGGAAGCTGGCGACAGGAGAAAAATGAATTCCGGTGCTTAAATGGAGATAACCCTAACTGGAGTGGAGGGCCTACCACTTGTCTCAGAGGGTGATGACATAGCAGCCCTCATAGTGGACGCCCTGAAATCCTCGAACATGGAACTCCTTGATGGTGACATAGTAGTAATCGCTGAAACACTGGTGGCAAAGGCAGAGGGAAACACCGTTGACCTTAGGAGAATTGAGCCATCCAGCAAGGCACTTGAAATAGCATCAAGGACAGGTAAGGACCCCAGGCTAGTTGAGGCAATCCTTGAGGAGTCCAGTGAGATACTGAAGGTTGGCCATGACTTCATAGTATCTGAAACCCGGCACGGCTTTGTATGCGCCAATGCGGGTATTGACGAGTCAAATGTTGAGGAGGGACTGGCAACTCCACTCCCGGAGGACCCTGATGGAAGCGCCAGGAGGATACTTGGGGCTCTTCAGGAACTCACAGGGAGGGAAATGGCTGTCATAATCTCCGATACACAGGGAAGGCCCTTCAGGGAGGGTGCTGTCGGTGTTGCAGTTGGAGTCGCTGGCATTTCACCGGTGTGGGACAGGAAGGGTGAACTGGACCTTTATGGCAGGAGCCTCCAGACAACCAGGGTGGCGGTTGCAGATGAACTGGCAGCGGCAGCTTCCCTTGTGATGGGACAGGCAGATGAGGGCGTACCCGCTGTCATAGTAAGGGGTTACCCATGGGGGCACCTCCGCGCCACTGGCAGCGCAAGGGAACTCTTAAGGCCCCGGGAACTTGACGTCTTCAGGGATTAGGTGGTTCAATGATAACAGTCCTCTCTGGGGGTACAGGCACACCGAAACTCCTGCAGGGCATTGTGAGGGTTGTGGACCCCTCTGAGGTTACGGTGATAGTTAACACCGTTGAGAACGATTATTTCTCAGGAGTCTACGTTGCACCTGACATAGACACGGTTATCTACACCCTGGCAGGGATGATAAACGAGGAGACATGGTATGGGGTCCGGGATGACACATTCATAACCCATGAGAGGCTCCATGAACTTGGATGCCCGGAGCTCCTGAGGATAGGCGACCTTGACCGGGCATTCAAGATACAGAAAACCCTTCTTTTAAGGGACATGCCACTCCACAGGGTTGTGGAACACCAGTGCAGGGCCCTGGGTGTGAAATCAAGGGTTATCCCCATGAGCAACCAGGAATCCGATATCAGGATAATTACAGATGAGGGTGAGATGGGGTTCCACGAGTTCCTTGTGGAGAGGAGGTCAGAGCCCGAGGTCCTGGATGTTCAGTTCAGCAGGGTTAAACCAGCACCAGGGGTTTTAGAGGCGATTGAATCTGCCGAAAGGGTCATAGTGGGACCATCCAATCCTGTGACATCCATAGGGCCCATCCTCAGAACAGAGGGTGTGAGGGATGCCCTCAGAGATGCAGAGGTATCTGCAGTATCCCCATTTCTCGGAAGTAGACCATTCAGCGGGCCAGCAGGGAAATTCATGGAAGCTAAAGGCTATGAGACCTCAAGTCTGGGCCTTGCAGAGATGTACAGTGATTTTCTTGACATGCTGGTGATTGATGAGGCCGACTCAAACCTCAAGATGGAAATAGAAAAACTAATAAAAGAGGTAACGATAACAAAGACCATCATGGAAAACACAGGGGATAAAATAATGTTGGCCAGAATACTTTTGGGTGAAATATTATGATACAGATGACCTTAATTCAGATAGACAATTATGGGCCATGGACAGTCACACCAGCCCCACGTAATGAGGCTGATCTTCAGATACTCCAGGCAGAACTTTACGCTGACCTTCAGCGCCAGTTTGCTGCCCGTCAGGGACTTGTTTTCTTCACAAGATTCGATAACATGCTTGCCATCACCAATGGTATAGGAGTGGAGGACCACAGAAGGATACAGAGGTCCATAGGTAACCGTTACCCCATAACCGTGAGTATGGGTGTAGGAGCCGCTGAGACACCCTATGATGCCCAGAGAAACGCTTCAAGGGCTCTTCAGAGCCATGGGGGAGCCCAATCAGAGGACAGGAAGGAGGTCCTTGCCATAGATGGTCTTGTGGATGAGGGTTATGTGCAGATTGCACATATTGATATAAATGGCATCACAGAGACCATGACCGACATTGTGCCGGCCTATGACACATCATTCATTGTTAACCGGGTCCAGCACTTTCTGATGAAGAAACTCATAAAGGAGGGCGCCCTTCTATTCTTCATAGGTGGAGATAACTTCATGTCCCCCTGTAACGGCCTTGAACCGCAGGGTCTGCTTCGCATACTCAATGAAATAGATGACGAGATAAACGTTGCACTCAAGGCAGGTATCGGGAAGGCACCAACAGCTGAGAAGGCTGCCAACCTGGCAGACCTGGCCCTCGAGGAGATAAGGGGCGGCTTCACATATGACCTGGTCCATGTGATGAAGGAATAGGTGGATGAGGTCCTGCATTATCAAGATTTTCTAACCAAAAACCTATGGTTGCTGATAGCATAATTGTCCTGGCCCCAATGGCAGGTATAACCGATGCAGAATTCTGCATGAAACTTATCCCCTATGGTTTCGATGCTGTTACACTGGGCGGTTACAATGCAGATGAGGAAACATCCAGGGCTGGAAGGCTAATAGCCCAGAGGGGCAGACCTGAATTTGATTTTGACTCTTCTGAACTTAAATCCATAGTAGAATCTGAGGCATCAAGGATAAAGGACAGTTTTGATGTGCTGGTCTCTGTGAACCTCAGGGCCCTTGACCCTGAACCCATCATGGAGATATCATCCATTGAGGAAGTGGATATTGTTGAGATAAATGCACACTGCAGACAGCCAGAGATAACCTCTCTGGGTGCCGGACAGGCGATGCTCCATGACCCTGATTTTCTGAAGGACTTCACATCTGAGGTTGTGAAGGGTGCCAATGCAGAGGTCTCTGTCAAGATACGGGGAAATGTGCCTGGAGTTGATACGGCTGACATTGCAGGAATGCTTGATGACCTTGGGGTAGGCTACATTCACCTGGACGCCATGAAACCAGGGGAGGATAGGGCTGACCTTGAACTTGTAAGTGAAGTTTCACAGAGTTTAAGGAATGCTGTCATGATAGGTAACAATTCAGTGAGAGACCCTGAATCCGCCGCTGCAATGCTTGCTGCAGGTGCAGATGCTGTATCAATTGCAAGGGCCGCCATATCTGGCAGGATAGACTTCAATCTCAGGGAACTCAGATTTAACCCAGACTAAAAATTTAGAAAATTTTAATAGTCCCTTTATCAAAAGAATAATACAGATTCATCTTTCACTGGTAACGTTAATTTTAGCAACTGAGGGTGAGCATATGTCTTTCATAAAGCTGGAAAACGTCACAAAGAAGTTTAAGGGTGTCGAGGTTCTAAAAAACATCAGCGTTGAAATCGATGAGGGCAAGGTCCTGGGGATACTGGGAAGAAGTGGGGCAGGAAAATCTGTTCTCATAAACATGCTGAGGGGTATGAAGGAATACAAGCCCGACAGCGGCCGTGTCATCTACAATGTGGCAATCTGCCCTGAATGCCTCAGAGTTGAACCCCCCTCCTTTGAGGGTAAGGTATGTGGATGCGGCTCAAAATTTTCAGTCCGGGAGGTGGACTTCTGGAACTGTGACAAGAAGACCTTCGCCGCCGTCAGGAGAAGAATAGCCATAATGCTCCAGAGGACATTTGCCCTCTATGAGGACGACACGGTAATCGATAACGTCATAAAGTCAATGCCAGATCTTGAATATGAAACAGCCCTCTACCATGCCCTTGACCTCCTTGAAATGGTT
Organism: Methanothermobacter marburgensis str. Marburg; assembly: GCF_000145295.1. Lineage (NCBI taxonomy): Archaea > Methanobacteriati > Methanobacteriota > Methanobacteria > Methanobacteriales > Methanobacteriaceae > Methanothermobacter > Methanothermobacter marburgensis. Next base: position 1,289,903 of record NC_014408.1, on the reverse strand, counting down.
CAGATGAGCCACAGGATAACCCACATTGCAAGGGATCTCAGTGGTGGTGAAAAGCAGAGGGTTGTCCTTGCAAGGCAGCTGGCCAAGGAACCAATGGTTTTCCTGGCTGATGAGCCAACAGGTACCCTTGACCCCCAGACAGCTGAGCTCATACACGACGCACTCCTTGAGGGTGTCAAGGATAAGGGAATAACCATGATCATAACCTCCCACTGGCCCGAGGTCATGAGGGACCTCTCTGATTATGCCATATGGATCGAGAAGGGTGAGATAATCGAGGAGGGAGACCCTGATGACGTGGTTGCCAGGTTCATGGAACAGGTGCCCGCACCTGAGAAGGTGAAGGAGTTTGAAAGGGAAACCCCCATCATAAAGATGGTTGATGTTAAGAAGCACTACTACTCCATTGACAGGGGTGTTGTAAAGGCGGTTGACGGTGTTGACCTCACAGTCTATGAGGGTGAAATCTTTGGTGTCGTGGGGCTCAGCGGAGCCGGTAAGACGACGCTCTCAAGGATAATAATCGGAATAACCGAGCCAAGCAGCGGGAAGGTCTGCGTGAGGCTGGGTGATGAATGGATAGACATGACCGAGAAGGGACCCCTTGGCCGTGGCCGTGTAACGCCCTACCTTGGGATACTCCACCAGGAGTACAGCCTCTACCCCCACAGGGATGTGCTTGGTAACCTCACAGAGGCCATCAGCCTTGAGCTCCCGGCAGAATTTGCCAGGATGAAGGCAATCTATGTCCTCAAGGCAGTGGGCTTTGATGAGGAGTACGCAGAGAACCTCCTTGACAAGTACCCTGACGAGCTCTCAGGTGGTGAGAGACACAGGGTCGCCCTTGCCCAGGTTCTCATCAGGGAGCCCAGGATAATAATACTTGATGAGCCCACAGGTACCATGGACCCCATAACCAGGGTGCAGGTTACAGATTCAATCCTGAAGGCCAGGGAGGAGCTGAATCAGACCTTCCTGATAATTTCACATGACATGGACTTTGTCCTTGATGTCTGTGACAGGGCATCCCTCATGAGGGGGGGCAGAATCCTCAAGACAGGTGAACCAGAGTCAATCGTCGGGGACCTCACACCTGATGAGAAGAGGGGGATGCTCAGGGAATAACCCCCTTTATTATCTGCGAACCACAATTTATTTATCAAAAAAGCTGTTAAAGGCATTAAGTGGTGTTATTTCAGCCACCATGTAATGAATTATTATTAACAGAATAAACATAATTAATAAAGGAGGACTGTGTTTGGTATGGAGCGACGCACCATCCCATGTCTGCAGGGGTGGTGATAAAAGGGCGCTTACATTCTGCTGCCCACCGGTGAAGCCCTGCCCAATAATGATAGCACTCGAGGAGGCGGGACTGACACCACAGGATTACATTGAAATCAAGGAGTCATTCGCAAGGAATACGAGGCTCGGCGAGGGCCAGGGGACATGCTTCGGTTCACTTGTCTGGTGCTGCAAGCCCTCAAAGCCCTGTCCACTCAGGGACATGGCCATGAAGAGGATCAACATGACAACTGAGGAGTACATGGAACTCAAAAAGAGGCTCTCAGAGGAACTTGTGGGCACATCTGAACCTGACACCGACAGTGTGAAGGCCCTGGCAGACGCCTTTGATGTATCCATTGAAGAGGCCAGGGAGGCCCTTGCCGAGGCAGATAATGACCTCAGAACAGCCATGAAGATACTCAGAATGAAATCCCTCTGACGGATGGTAAAATGTCCCTCACACCCCTCTACATTGACATGGAAGGTAAGAGGGTACTCGTGGTGGGTTCAGGTGAAGTTGGAAGAAGAAGGGCGATGAGGTTCATCGAGGCCGGTGCAGAGGTCGCGGTTCTTGGACAGGAAGTTGAAGGCGCTGTTTCAATCACAGAAGAAAAACTTGAGGAGTGGATTAAGAAGGCAGACCTCATAGTTGCCGCAAGTCCCGATAGAAGCCTCAATGAAAGGGTAACTGAACTTGCAGGTGGCAAACTCCTTAACCGGGCAGATGACCCATCAAGGGGTAACGTGGTTGTCCCATCGACATTCAAAATAGCGGATGTTTCAATCTCAGTATTCACAGGTAAAAAGAGTCCACTTATGGCAAAATACCTTCGCAGGAGGATCCAGGAGGCCATAAAACCAGAGGATATACTAATGATTGAGGTTCAGGATGTATCCCGCCGCATGCTAATGGAAGAGGTCCAGGATCACAGAAAGAGGCGCAGAATTCTCTATGAGATCTCAGAGGATAAAATGGTACAGGAAAAACTTGAAGCTGGTGATCTGGAGGGTGCCATAAGAAGGGCTCGGGACATAATCATGGATAGGGGGGCTTCAGGTGATTCTTAACATAAGACTCGACCACAAGACCTCTGATGTGAAGACAATGGAGACAGCATCAGGCAGAATAGAGGAGATTGTGGGTGAACTTGAGGCCCTTGGAGCCGTGACCGAGAAGGTGCCACTGATGACCTGCAACAGGGTCGAGTACTACCTTCATGTCACAGGGGTCCCACCTGAATTTGATTTTAATGGATTTACAGTTGAAAAAGATGAGGATGCCCTTCTGCACCTTCTGAGACTGGCTTCAGGCCTTGAGTCCATGATAATCGGGGAGGACCAGATACTTGGACAAATAAAGGCTGCAAGGCTACAGGCCCTCCGTGAGGGCACCTGCGGGCCCCTCCTTGATATGGTGTTCACCAAGGCGGTCCATGTGGGACAGACCGTGAGGCGGAAGACGAAGATAAACAGGGGTTCTGTCTCAATAGGATCAGCGGCTGTTGATCTTGCAGAGTCAATACACGGTGACCTGAAATGCAAGAAGGTCCTTGTTATAGGGGCCGGTAAAATGGGGACACTGGTTGCCCGTGCCCTCGCCGAAAAGCACCTCAAGGCAATAATGGTTGCAAACAGAACATATGAGAGGGCCTACCAGCTTGCATGCGAACTCGGCGGTGATGCAATACACTTCGACAGGCTCAACAGGGCCCTCAGGGATGCAGATGTTGTTATAAGTGCCACAGGCTCACCCCACTACATACTCACCCGTGAGCGTGTCATGGATGCGGTTCCCCCTGAGAGGAGGTCCAGCATTGTGATGGTGGACATAGCCAACCCAAGGGATATAGAGGAATCCGTGAGGGAACTTGGAGTCAGGCTATTCACAATCGATGACCTCAGGGGCGTGGCCGAGGAGAACCGGAAGAGGAGAGAGGCCGAGGCAAGGGAGGCTGAGGGGATAGTAAGGGCTGAACTTGAACTCCTCCTGAGGGCCATGAAGCACAGGGAGGTGGAGCCACTTCTTGCTGAAATAAGGGGGCGCATGGAGTCCCTCCGGCAGAGGGAGGCAGGTAAGGCAATTAAGAAAATTGAAAACAGCAAGGACCCTGAGAGGGTTGTTGAGGGTCTCACAAGGTCAATAGTTGATAAGATATTCCATGATATTGCACTGAAAATCAGGGATGCTGCAGAGAGGGATGATAGAGAGTTCTTGAGGATGTGTTCTGAGCTCTTTGATTGTGATGAATCTTAGGTTTTTTTGGATTTCCTGATCTCTTAATGTAGAGAATTGGGTTTTGTGCTCATGGAGTTCTTTAAACGGGAAAAGACTGTAGAGAATTGGGTTTTGTGCTCATGGAGTTCTTTAAACGGGAAAAGACTGTAGAGAATTGGGTTTTGTGCTCATGGAGTTCTTTAACCAGGAAAGGGCTGTGGAGAATTTGGGTTTTGTGCTCATGGAGTTCTTTAACCACTAAAAAATTAAAGTTTAAACGGATTTTATAAAATTAAAAAATTGATCTAGGCGAACATGTGCCTGGGTTCGCTCTTCAGATCACGCTCCTTAAGAGCATATTCTATGTGTTCACGCTCCACCCTTGGACTTTCATCTGCCAGTGCCCTGTGGAGGGCTGTTTTAAGCACCCTCTCCTTTATATCCCTTCCTGACATCCCTTTTGTCAGTTTAACAAGTTTGTCCACGGAGAAATCCACATCCAGGGGCATGGTCTCAATGTATTTCTCAAGCATCATCCGCCTCTCATCATCCCCCGGTAACTTGAACTCTATTTCCTCCTCAAAACGGCTTCTTATTGCATTATCAAGAAGTTCAGGGTTATTGGTCGCCCCTATGGTTACAACACCCCAGTTCTGATTTATACCATCCATCTCTGTCAGGAGTGCGTTAACAACCTCTGAGACGTCCCCACGGAGGGACTGGAATCTCCGGTCGAGGCCAATTGCGTCCATCTCATCTATGAATATAACTGATGGGGCAGTTTTTGATGCCAGTTCATAGAGTTCATGTATCTGCCTCGCACCGTCACCCACATGCTCACCTATGAGGCTTGTGGCCTTTATAAGGTAGAGGGGTACCCTGAGTTCATTTGCAAGGGACTTTGCAAGCATGGTCTTACCGGTACCCGGGCTTCCATGGAAGAGGACGTTCCTGGGCGCCCAGTCCCTGAATCTGTCCGGGTCCTCAAGGTACCTCATGATTATCCTGCACTTTATCTTGGCGTCCTCCTGACCGATAACATCGTCCATGGTGATATCACTTTTCACCTCATGGAACTCCTCCCTCTCGTTCTCCAGCAGTATAATGGAGGTGTTTCTGGTTATCTTTGAACCGTCAGGGTGGGCCCTTATTATCTTGAATGCATAGTCAGGGAGCAGTTTCTGGTCGAATAGGTAGGAACCCTCAGTTGCACTGAAACCCTCCCACTGGTCCCTTGCATAGATCTCAAAGAGTTCCTTGTTAACGGCATCTATCCTCGGGGACTCCATCAGGTTGCATACGAAGGGGTATCCAACCGGCTGGAGAACAACAAGTTTTGCCTCCCTTTCAGGATCAGAGGCCTTCACAGGGAACTTTTTATCTGTTAGCTGGGGGTCATAGACTATGTTATTGAATTTCACCACATCACCTGTTCTTCAGAAACAAGTTCTGATACTGTGATATAATCAAGAAATAAACTCATCATAGGTAAATTGTGCATCGGGGTGTATAAAGTTTTAGGTACACTCCGTGGGATCTGTATTTTCAGTACACTCCATCAGGTTAATTCAAGAAACATCGGAGCATCCGTGTAGATTTTGGTCAACTTCATGCTGCCCATATAAAAAACTGGAGTTGTGGATTTTGAGACATTCCGCACACCTTATTTCTCTGGACCAGCGTCACCTGCTGAGGTACCCCTCAAGGAGGTCCTTTATCCTCCTTGCATCCTCATCCTTTCGGGGTGTCTCGGAGATTATGGTGGCATCCCAGCCCCCATCAACCAGCACCTCAAGGAGGGGCTCAACAGGAGGGCCAAAGCCTTCGGATAGGGTGTGGTGCTTCCTCTCTCCCGCATCTGTGTACTCTATCCCTGTGAAGTGGCAGTGGAGGTGCTCCACTCCTAATCTTCCCTCAATCTCCGCAAGTATCCTCCTGTAATCACTGGCGCCCCCTATGCACCCCCCACCCCTTGCATGTATGTGTGCAAAGTCCACGGTGGGCATGACGTTATCAAATTCCTCTGAGAATCTTATAATCTCCTCTAGACTCCCCACCTGTGACCTCTTACCGGTGGTCTCAGGTGCAAGTGTGAAGTCCCTGATACCGGCACTTTCAAGTCTTGAGATCAGTTCCCCAATAGACTTCCTGCAGAGCTCAAATGCCCTTCTCCTCCCAAGGTCACCGTAAAAGCCGGGGTGGAATACAATACGGTAGGCCCCCATCCACTCCCCTGCAACCGCACAGTCAAAGAGCCGGTGGATTGATTTCTCTATGGTCTCCTCCTTGGCTGATGAAAGGTTTATATAGTAGGGGCCGTGCATTGAGACAAGTATATCATTCTTCCTTGAATTTTCACCAATTTTAAGGGCGTTTTCCTTCTTTAACCTGAGGCCATAGGTTGCCTGGTACTCATAGGCGTCGAGTCCCATGGCCCTGATCTTTTTGAAAACACTGACTGTACTGCCACGGTAACCCACGGGGTTCCCTGCAGGACCAACCCTTATCAAAAAAACACCCGATTAAAGGGTTAAATAGAAAAAATTGGTTTTTAGAGTATGCCCATGGCCCTGTTGGTCTTCATTATGGACTTCATGTTGTCCTCTTCAAGTTCAAGGAGGGCCCTTATTGCATCCACACTCTCGGGGACGGCATCGGATTCCTGGTGGACCGCCTGCATGTAGAATAGTTCCCCTTCAACCACGTTTATGGACTCCTCCCAGACAGGTATCTCGAAGAGGTCATTCCTTGACCTTCCAAGTTCCTTGGCGTACTCCATTATCTCTGCGGTTGATGCAAGGCCCTCTGAGGCCTTCACAAGCATGACCCTGGTTGTCTCATCGAGCTTCGCCTTTATCTCATCGGCGTCCACAGGGTTCTCCAGTTCCACCATTATGTTGTGCTGGTGCATCAGTGTTGTGGGGACAAGGAGTGCAACGGTGTGGATATTAACGCCCTTCATGACGGTTTTGAGGTCAGGTCCGTGGTGTGAGGGGACCGTTGGGGGGTTTGGTACAATGGCATTTATTGGACCCTTTTTCACCTGTACAGGGTCAGCACCCCTTCTTACCATCACTGCCCTTACCTTTTTTATCCCGCAGAGGTCATCTATTGGTTTGAGGGTCCTGCAGAGGCCGGTGGTGTTGCAGGAAACAACCCTTGTGTAGTCGGCCCCCAGTGACTCTTCGTAGTTTGTGAAGGAGTTGAAGGAGAGTCCAATGGCGTCGTGCTTTTCACCACCCTGGAATATGGCCTTTATTCCCTTTTCACGGTACAGTTCAAGGTTCTTGGCACCGATGCCCTCTGGTGTTGCATCAACCACGATGTCTGCTTCCTCCAGCATGTCCTTCACGGTACCGCTCACAGGGATTCCTGCATCATCAAAGAGCTTTTCACGTTCAGGGATGCTTACATAGAGGTCATAGCCCTTTTCAATCGCAACCCTCGCCTCAAAATCAGGTTTTGTTTTGCTGACACCAACGACCTTCATGTCGTCCTGGGCAGCCACAGCGTCGGCGACTCTCTTTCCTATTGTCCCATACCCGTTAATGGCTACAGATATCATTAAAGAAACCTCCTATCCCCTGAAAACTTCTGTTCCCAGAGGAACCTCTTAAGTTAAAGGTGTAATCTGATATTATTTCTCATTGATTATTTTATATAGTTATCTCTGGGTGAGGGGGGACTTTAGGTTTATAATTATCTCTGAATGAGTTACTCTGGGTGGATAACCATTAAAAACCAGTTGAGTTTAAGACATGAGGAATTCTCTTATTCTAAAAAATAAATAAAAACAAAAGTTATGGAGAACAGTTTTACTGGTTCTCCACGGCTTCAAGCTTCTCTGGAAGATACGTGTCAACCACGTACTCAAGACCATATTTCGAGAAGGACTGCTGTTCTGCCTTCTTACCGATCTTCAGCATCTTCTTTATTTCGGTCTTCCAGAACTCATCCCTGTACCTTGGATCGTTCAGGAGTTCCTTGAGCCTCACCACATCGATGTCCTTGAGGGGATCTGTGGGGAGGTCATAGTTTATTATGTCACTTGCCGTAACCCCCAGGAACTTTGCATCCGGGGTTGCAAGCTGGTGGTTCACATGGGCGAGCTTCGCACTCCCTGAGATTATGACCATGGCGATGTGGAATCCCCATGGGTCTCCGTCGTTACAGATGTACACTGGAAGGTCCAGTTCCTCGTTGACCCTCTTTATGAACCTCCTGGTTGCCCTTGCGGCCTGACCCTTAAGCCCAACGATGAGGGCGTCGAACTTCTTGTAGGCCTTCTCCTGCACGAGACGGTGGAACATACCCATTGTCTCTACCGCAATGACACGTTCAACATCGTGATCTACGAATTCAACCTCATCTATGGTGGGTGATATGTTATAACCTGATTTGCCAGATCTGAGGGCGTTTATCTCTATGTCACCCTCACGGACCGTCAGGGCACCATAGACAGATGCGCCGTCTTCCTCTGGCATGAGACCCAGCTCCTCCCTGGTCATTCCCAGGGTAACCTCAAGGTCCTCTCCAACGATGTTGGATTCCTGCTGGTCTGCAAAGTCCACCTCCCAGCCCTCTGAGATGTAGTAGAGCTCCCTGAGGGTGGCGGTTTTCTCCCTTGCCACGAGGTCCTTGCAGAAGTTTGCGGTGTATAGCATCTGACCTATCTTCTTTATCTGCTTCACATTACCCATTGAACGTGTACCGTAGCGGTCACCCAGGATGTAGTGCCTCTTCTCTTCATCATAGATTATGTTGGATGTACCCCTTGATGGAACCTTTATCCTGGGGATCCTCCCACGGCTCACATCGTCGAGTATGACGTCTCCAAGACCTTTAAGTTTGTTAATGGCTATTTCTCTTCTATTCATCTAGTGATTCCCCCAGAATTTCAAGTTTTGCCCTTCTTGTAACTGTGTCCAGGAGTTCCCTGTAATCAGGTGCCTCCCTCTCTGCCAGGAGAGCCGCCTGCTTTATGATCACCGGAACGTATGTTTCAAATACTTTGGCCCTCTCAGCCTCCTCCTTGGCGGCCTTCTTCTTCCTGAGGTACTTGTAGAGTTTTCTTGCAGCTATCATGGTGGCCTGCCTGATCTCATGGAGTATTTCAGGTTCAGGTGCCACGCTCTGCTTACCTGTTGAGAGGTAGGGGACGTTGGTTGATACGATATTCACGAATATGGTGAGTGGCGTATTTTCAAGGTCCCTTATGCCGTAGCGCCTCCAGTCAAGGCTCTTAACACCCTCGGTTATTGCGCAGCTACCTGCGTCAAAGGTGAGGGGGACCCTGTTGGCGAACCTCATTATCTCGGCCTTCCTCTGGTCACCAACCATTCTACCGGAGTTTCCACCGTAGGCTATACCGGCCTCAACCACAAAGGCTATACCCCCACGGTAGGTTTTGGGTTTCCTTGTCACGGTGGCGGTGAACTCTGGCTGGAGTATCTCCCTCATACCCTTCTCAATCTGCTCCTCCCCGATGGGTATGAGGCCTGAGGTTGGTGGTGACATGAACTTCATCTTCTTGAAGGCCTCAACTATGCTTTCGGCCTCCTCCCACTTCATATCCTTGGGGCGCTTGTTGAGGTCTATGCCTGTGAGTTCCTCGAGTTCCTTTATCTTCTTGGAGGACATCCTTGAGAGGTTGCTTGTAAGCATGCTCCTGAAGCGTCTCTTGTCGGTGTGCTTTGCCATGAATATGAGGTCATCGGCTGTGACGCCCCATGGGTGGGGGAGGACCTCCTTTGGCATTGGTGGGATGACGTCTGATGCCCTGTTGAAGACGTAGCGGTTCCCTGTGGGGTCATTGAATATTATCTTTGCATGGGGGTTGGCTATCATTGTCCTCCTTATGTACTCGTAGGCCCCCTGCTCTGATAGTGAGTAGGAGACGTCCTTGAAGTGGAGTTCTATGCAGACACCTGTGTCCTCAACCTCCACCTCCTCCTTTTCGAGTATGAGGCCCTGGTTCTTCTTAACGTCCATCTTGAGGGTCATCTTGACCCCCTTGAGTTCTCCGTTTTCCCTGGTCCCTGAGATGACCTTTATGGGCTTACCTGTGGTCATCTGTGATAATAGCACGCAACCACTGCATCCAAGTCCCTGCTGCCCCCTGGACTGGATGTTCCTGAATTTGGACCCGGCGAACATGGTACAGAATACCTTTGGAATGTACTTTTCAGGTATCCCTGGGCCGTTGTCCTGGTGTCTGAGGATGTAGTGGTCCTTACCAATTCTCTTGAGATCTATTTTGATCTCAGGGAGTATGCCCGCCTCCTCTGCGGCGTCAAAACTGTTTGTTATGAGTTCATGAAAAACTATCGTCAGTGACCTTATTTTTCCTGTAAAACCCAGCATCTGCTTGTTTTTTCTGAAGAATTCTGAGGGGGTGAGTTCCTGGAATCCTTCGTCAAAGAGATCCAAAGCTTGCCTAGCCAAAAGTTCGCCTCCTTAAATAATTTTTCACAGGATAATACACATGGGATACCATGCTCATATACACATATGTGTAACTTATAGCATATAAACTTATACCCTAGATGTAACTATTACAGAAAGCATAGTTCGGGCGATACATGTGAAATAATTGAAATTTGCCCTTACAAAAAACAGGTTTATGGTGGAGTTTACATGAATTTAACGCCTTCCTCAAACTCCTTCATTTTCATTTCCTGTTTCTTCTTTTCAAGAAATGCGTACACAGACTTGTGTCTGGCGCCATTAAGTATCATTTCAACGGCTTCCCTTGCAACTGAGAGTTTTTCAAATTCACCTATCAGTGCAACGGTTTTTCCATAGACCGATATATCCACACCGGTCATATCATGGATTATGCGTCTGGTTATACCGCCCCTACCTATTACACGGCCCTTCTGCCTTGCTATGGCCTTTTTGGATTTACCGACATAGTCGGTTATCTTGATGATGTCAAGGGCAACATCGTCATCCAGGAGCCGGAGGGCAACCTCCGGGTTGAAGCCACGTCCTATGGCCCTGACTATGTTCCTTGCCTTCCATGGTGACAGGGGGTCGTCGAGTTCATCATGGGGTATGAGTGTAACTGCACCGGTTTCGCTGTCAATTTCAAGGTCTGTCTGCGTTAGACGCTCAATCTGTGCCTTGACCTCACCATTCTTACCTATCAGAACTCCAACCCTTTCTCGGGGTATTTTGAGATATTCCTCGGTGGGCATCTGATTCACCTCAATGAATAAATAAGGATAAACGTTTATAAAACCTACAATAACTTTCTGTAAAGTATCCAGTGGAGTTTCTATTTCTGCTCTGTTATCTGGGATGGATCCTTCTCTTCAGGTTCCAGGTAATTTTTTAAGGTTTTATTTTTTAATTCTTTCTGTCAGGTTGTGGTTTTCCGTGGCTCTTTAATTCTTTTCATGGGTGTTGGTTTTTGCAGGGGGCTCCGCTTCTTTTTTAATTTTTTTCCTTATATCATCCTCACTTACATTGACCCCCAGCCTTTTAAAGTCACGGACCACGTTCTTTATATCCCTTTCAAGGAGTTCCATGGCCAGTGGGTGGTCAAGGACCATTGCCTGGGATACGTCGATTATAACTGGTTCTCCTGAATGGTTCAGTATGTTGAAGAAGGATAGATCCCCATGTACAAGCCTTGCACCAGTGTAAAGGCGGTGCATGTACTCAACTATCAACTCAAGGGCCCTCTCAGGGTCATCAGGCGGAACCTCCCTCATGGTGGGAGCCGGTTCACCGTCATCCCCGATGAACTCCATTATGAGGATGTTGTCCCTTGCAACCACGGGTTCTGGCACACGGACACCCGCTTCAAGGGCCCTTTTCAGATTCCTGAACTCCTTGTTAACCCAGGCCTGGACAAGCTGGCGTCTGTTGGTTGTCCTCACCCTGAATCTCGGGTCGCCCTGTATGTAGTACTGCATCTTCTTGAAGTCAGATGTGGCGACACGGTAGATCTTGACAGCAACAAATTCGTCGTTATCGGTTATACCCTTGAAGACATTCGCCTCCTTACCTGTGCTCACAGCACCATTGAGCACCGCAAGGTAACCTGAGTTGGCAAGCTTGTAGAGTGTTTTGAGGGTAAGCTCATCAAAGACCTCACTTCCCACCCTTCGGTCCTCAACACCCTTCAACCTCTTGACGGCCTCCATCCGTCCAAGATCAGAGTCTACCCTATCCACAGCCCCTGATTTAAGCGCCCTGAGTTCAGGGGCCTGCCCTGTTTCTTCAGGATCCATTAAAATCAACTTCTCTCGGGACAATCAGAGTTTGAGGTAGCCCTTCCTCTCAAGCCAGTTGGACTCTGTACGGGTGTACCTCCACACTATATCGGCCTTCTCCTCGCTCTGGAACTCCCATGGCTTTACAAGTACAACGTCACCCTCACGGATCCATATCCTCTTCTTCATCTTGCCCGGGATCCTGCCGAGCCTTATATGGCCATCGGCACACCTCACCTTGAGCTTCCCGTGCCCCATTATCTGCTCAACAACTCCAGGTATCTCGCCCTTCCTGGGCGTCCTCACACGCCTAACTTCCTGTGTCTGATGTCCTCTACTCAAATACTCTCCTCCTCTTTTTTTCGTTGATTAACTTTGATTCTAATGCGATTACACATTCAGCAATCAAAGAAATAGACAGTATAATTTATTACCGGTGCAGATATAAATAAATTGCTTAGACTGCTTTTAATGGTGATCCAATGGGAGTTGAATTTCTTGATATAATCGATCTGGACGATGCAAGGGGGATAATGGCTGATCTCTTCAGGGAACTTTACAGTAGATGTTCCGAAACCGTTAACATTGATGATGCAGTTGGGAGGGTACTTGCAGAGGATGTTGAAAGCCCCATCGACCTGCCACCATTTGACAGGGCATCCCGGGATGGGTATGCGGTGGTGGCCTCAGATACCTTCGGGGCAGGCGATGAGAAACCGGTGAGGCTCAGGTGTATCGAGACGGTTGAGGCAGGCTCTTTGCCATCAAGGAGGGTTGAAAGCGGTTCATGCACCAGGATAAGTACGGGGGCGCCTGTACCTGAGGGTGCCGATGCAGTTGTCATGGTTGAGTACACTGAGGTTAGTGGTGAGGATGTCTACATCCATAGGCCGGCATACCCCTCGCAGCATATCGCGGCGGCTGGATCTGATATTGGGGCGGGCAGTGTACTTGTTGGGGGCGGGAAGGTACTCTCACCCGACAAGATCGCAGCGCTTTCAGCTGCAGGGGTCACCTCGGTGAGGGTTGTATCGAGACCATCAGTACATGTCATATCAACGGGTAATGAGCTCATTGAGCCCTCAGGGAGACTTGAACCTGCAAAGATATTTGATTCAAATTCTCTGGGAATATCTGCGGCCCTCAGGGATGCCGGCTGCAGTGTCAGCCGTGGGGGTATAGTGAGGGATGATTACGATGAACTCAGGAGGGGCCTCATTGAGGGGCTGGGTAAAGCGGACCTCGTTATAACCTCAGGTGGCACCTCTGCGGGGGCGGGCGATGTCCTGGCGGATGTGCTTGAGGATCTTGGTGAGGTGGTCATTCACGGCATCTCCATGAAGCCGGGTAAGCCCACCATAGTGGGGGTGGTTGATGGTAAGATGGTGGTGGGGCTCCCAGGTTTCCCGGTTGCAGCCCTTCTGGTTTTCAGGTCACTCGTAGAACCATTCCTCAGGGAACTCTCGGGAATAAAAGCCCCTGAGGGTTCTGTGAAGACACTTAAACTTGCCGAGAGATTCCACTCATCAAGGGGCAGGGTCCAGTATGCACTTGTGAGGGTTGATGGCCAGTATGCAAGGCCCATATTCAAGGATTCTGGTGCAATAGCAGCCCTTGCAGGGGCCGATGGATACATTGAGGTGCCAAAGAACGTTGAAATACTCAATGAAGGAGAGGAGGTTGAGGTTGTCCTCTTTGAGAATCGGTGAACTTATTCTTTAAAGATTTAAAAGCAGTTATCAGTTTCTATTCTAATTTTTTTAGTGCATGTTCTTTAAAGATTTAAAAGCAGTTATCAGTTTCTTTTTTATTCAGGATCTCTGTGACATATTCCACAAGTTCATTAATGTCATGGAATACCTTCTCGCCTTTCAGGTCAACCCTTGGCCTCTCAACGAGGATGATGGGTATTCCAAGCTCTGATGCAGTGGCAACCTTCTCACGGAGACCTCCTGTCTCACCACTATCCTTGGTGATAACCGCACCTGCACGGTATTCCTTCATGAGCACCCTGTTCATCTCTGGGGAGAATGTGCCCTGCATTGCGATGATCTGTTCGGGGGGCACTCCGAGCCTGTGGCATGCCTCAATTGATGAGGTCTGTGGCAGGACCCGGACGGCAACCCTCTCTGGATCCAGTGACTCAAGAACCTCAGGTAGTGTTGAGACCCCTGCAAGGTGCATCGCCACCTCACCCTCCCTGAGGAGTGATGAGGCCACCTCCCCGGCCTCCCTGAATGATTCAACCCTTATGGCCCCCTCAACATCCAGCAGTGGTCTTTCGAACCTCAGGTAGGTTATGCCTGTATCATGGCATGCCAGGAGTGCATTTTCAGTGGCCCTTGTGGCGAAGGGGTGGGTGGCGTCTATGAGGAGTTCTGCACCGATTTCATCTATCAGTTCGCCCAGTCCGGACCTGTCAAGGGGCCCTCTGACTGTTCTTAATGCCCCTGAACTTTCAGCAAGCTCAGCACCGTATTCGGTGGTTGCAGTGGCAGTTATATCAATTCTTGGATCCCTTGAGAGTTCTTCTATGATCCTCCGGGCATCCCTGGTTCCTGCCATCACAATAACATTCATAGGTCATTCCCGCCCGTCAGCAAACCTCATGAGGGCCTCTGCAATCAGTATGAGGGAAGCCACTGCGACTATGAGGACCCAGTCTGTAACCGTGAGGGGGACGGTCCTGAATACACCCTCAAGGGGTGCAAGGTAGACCACCAGTATCTGCAGCAGGAGTGAGGCTGCAACAGCAACAAGGAGGGTCCTGTTGGAAAATCCGGTCCTTGACTTGCAGTTGAATACGTTGAATATCTGGAACATCACAAAGACCGTGAATGCAACTGTCATCGCCCGCTCAACACTGTTCCCTGAGGAGAGCATGTAGATGTAGAGCCCCAGCGTCCCTGCTGCCATGACAGCACCTGCAATTACTATACGCAGCAGGTTCCTTCTTGGCATTATATCCTCCCTCTCGGGTTTTCTGAGCATTATATCGGATTCAGGGGGCTCAACACCAAGGGACTGTGCAGGGGGACCGTCCATTATTATGTTTATCCAGAGTATCTGTATCGGATTGAATGGTACAGGAAGGTTGATGAGTGAGGCCGATACGATTGTGAGGATGGCCCCGACATTTGTTGAAAGCTGGAACTTAACGAAGCGCCTTATGTTATCGAAGATGGTCCGCCCCTCCCTCACAGCTTTAACAATCGTTGCGAAGTTATCATCCTGGAGCACCATGTCAGATGATTCCCTTGCAACGTCCGTCCCGCTGCCCATTGCTACACCTATGGCGGCCTTTTTGAGGGCGGGGGAGTCGTTTACACCATCACCGGTCATGGCAACCACGTGGTCCCTCCTCTGGAGGGCCTCAACTATTCTGACCTTCTGTTCAGGGAAGACACGGGCATAGACCCTCACGTCCTCCACCATATCCTCGAATTCGTCATCAGAGAGTTCATCGAGTTCCCTTCCTGTGAGGGCCAGACCATCATCCATGAGTCCCAGTTCGCGTGCTATGGCAACCGCGGTGTCCCTGTGGTCGCCTGTGATCATAACAACCTTTATACCTGCCTTCCTGCAGGTCTCTATGGCATCGGCAGCCTCCTTTCGTGGAGGGTCCATCATACCGACGAGGCCAGCGAACACAAGGTCCCTCTCCTCCTCATCGCCATCAGGCAGTTTCCGGTATGCAAGGGCCAGAACACGGAGGGCCCTTGATGTCATATCGTTGAGCCTGGACATCCATTTGCCCAGTTCATCATCATCCATTGCCCTCAGGGAGCCGTTATAATCCACGTAACTGCATCTACTGAGTATTATCTCAGGGGCCCCCTTGATGAGGAGGTATCGCCCGTCACCCAGCTGGTTTATGGTGGTCATCCTCTTCCTTTTACTGTCGAGGGGTATTTCCATGAGACGGGGGTATTTCTCCTCAAGCTCCTTTCTGCTGTGTCCATTTTCATCAGCGAAGCTCAGTATGGCGGCATCGGTTGGGTCCCCTATGACTTTGCCATCTGATATTGTGGCGTTGTTGCAGAGTGCTGATACAAGGAGTGCCATCTCTGGTGAGGTGAGCTCTGATTCCCTCACGGTCATCCGGTTATGGGTGAGTGTACCTGTCTTGTCGGTGCAGATAACCGAACATGAACCCAGGGTTTCAACTGCAAGGAGCCTCCTTACAATGGCATTGCTCCGGGCCATCCGCTGCATACCCAGTGCAAGGGTCAGTGTCAGTATGGCGGGAAGGCCCTCGGGTACAGAGGCAACTGCAAGTGAAACAGCGGTCATGAAGGTGTCAACCAGTGGAAGTCCGCGGAGGAACTGTATGGCGAATACCATGGCACATACAACCACCGCTATGAGCCCAAGGCTTTTTCCAAGGGAGGATATCTTCTCCTGCAGAGGTGTCTTACCCTCATCCTCCTGTATCATCTCGGCTATCCTGCCTATTGATGTATCCATACCCACTGCTATTACGGCACCCTTACCGCGACCTGATACAACGTCAGAGTCCATGAATGCGATAACATCCCTTTCATCCTCAGGGTTCTCATGTGTCTTCTGAACGGGTATGGATTCTCCTGTGAGGGTGGATTCGTCTATGCGGAGGTCATAGGCTTCTATGAGTCTGATATCTGCAGGTACATTGTCCCCCTCCTCTATGATTAAAATATCCCCTATTGTGAGCTCAGAGGCAGGTATTTTCTGAGTCATACCATCCCTTATAACCGTGGCCTCAGTTGATACCAGGCCCTTGAGTTTCTCCATTGCTTGCTCGGCCCTGTACTCCTGTATGAAGCCAACTGTGGCATTCACAACCACCACGAAGAGTATGACTGCAGAATCAAGCACATCACCCACAAAGTAGGATGCCACAGCCGCAAGTATGAGTAGTATGATGAGTATATCCATGAACTGGGCAAGGAACATTCTGAGGGGACCTGCCTTTTTCTCCTCAACCAGTTCGTTTTTACCATAAGTTTCAAGTCTTCTGGCTGCTTCATCTGAATTTAAACCATTTTCTGACGTTTTAAGTTCCTTCAAGACTTCCTTTACACTCATCCTGGCCCATTTCATTTTTAACACTTTTCAATTTATTTTGGTAATTTTCTTAAGATCTAGGATCATGATATTTTTTGAATTGGATTACCCCACTGACATTCATTATCCAGTTTATAAAGTATATATTATTAATGAACTGGTGTGATTGTGGTGGGATCGCCTCTGAATCAAATTATCTCAGGTTAATCCACTTTGAGGACATCCTAAAATCGGATGGCTTTATGGACTGTACTCGTAGAAAAAGGTTTTTCTGTAATTTACAAGTTTCATGGGTTTTTCTGTGGCCATATTTTCCCCAGTGAGTGGTTTTATGATCAGCCGGGCACCAGTTGCGTCCGCTACCATCATAAGGGGGTTGTGGAGTTCAGATGGGGGTCTTATGGAGTATATTGTGGCGGCATCCCTGTAGATATCCATATCCGGTGATGTGATGTCATCGTAAATTATGTCCCCACGGGAAGGTTTAATATCTGTTAGAACCAAATCAACTTTTGAATGTTTCATGATATAATCTGAAACATACAGGAATCTACCGGCACCAACCTCAACAACACGGTCGGATGGCTGCGAGCTCCTGATTATGTAAAGTGCAAGATCTTTCCACATTGTACCACGGAGATAGAGATGATAGTAAGGGAATTCAGACCACAGGACCTTAAAACGGTCCTGAAGATTGAGAGGGAATCATTTGCTGATCCCTATCCGGCACACCTCCTGAGGGACATATACAACCTTGGAGCAGGTTTCCTCGTGGCCCAGGAGGACGGCAGGGTCGTTGGATTCATAATATTCTGGATCCGCTTTGAGGATGAAGGTCATATTATCTCACTTGCAGTTGATAAAGATTACCGCCGCCAGGGTGTCGGGGCTGAACTTGTGAGGACAGCCATAGGTATATTTGAAAAATTTCATATTAAAAATATTAAACTGGAGGTAAGGGCAAAGAATAGAGGGGCCATAAATTTCTACAGGGCCCTTGGCTTCAGTGAGGAGAAGGTTATAGCAAACTACTATGAGGATGGAGAGGACGCTGTGGTGATGAGGATGGATCTCCACTCTGGAGGGGATTCTCCTTATGGTCATGAATATTAAATTAATCTAATCAGTCAGAAGTCATGATCACGGTGGTGAAATGTTTAGGGAAGCAAAATTAGCCTTGGAAGATGGTACGATAATAAAAGGAGAGGCATTTGGATTTGAAACAGTGAAGACGGGGGAAGTTGTATTTGCAACCGGGATGACGGGTTATGTTGAATCACTCACAGATCCCTCATACAAGGGCCAGATACTCATGCCAACCTACCCCCTGCAGGGTAACTATGGAATATCTGAGGAGTGGTACCAGTCAGATGGTATAAAGGCCGAGGGCCTGATAGTGAGGGAGGAATGCCAGAAACCCTCACACCAGCTATCAGAAAAGACACTCTCAGAGTTCCTGGAGGAATATGAAATCCCTGGCATAGCGGGTGTTGACACAAGGGCCCTCACCATAAAGATAAGGGAGAGGGGTACCATGAAGGGTGCCCTTGCAACAGAGGAGATTGATGATGATGAACTCCTTGAACTGGCAGTGAATCAACCGGACATAACCGAGATTGACCTTGTGGACCAGGTATGTGTTACCGAACCGGTCACCATGAATGAGGACGCAGAGAGGAGGGTTGTTATAGTTGACTGCGGAATCAAGAGAAACAGCATAAAGGCCCTCCTTGAAAGGGATGTTGGTGTTGCTCTTGTACCCTACAGAATGGAGCCAGAGGAAATAATGGAATATGACCCTGACGCGCTCCTAATATCAAGCGGACCTGGTGACCCCACAAGGGTGAAGAAGGCCATAAGCACGGTCAGAACACTATCAGAACAGCTGCCCATATTCGGGATATGTCTTGGACAGCAGATAATCGGCCTTGCATTCGGGGCCAGCATATACAAGATGAAATTCGGGCACAGAGGTATAAACCAGCCGGTGAAGGACCTAAGGACAGGTACAGTCTCAATAACATCCCAGAACCACGGGTTCACCATCGACCCGGACTCAGTAAGGGGGACGGATATTGAGATCACACAGCTGAACCTCAACGACGGGACACCTGAGGCAATAGAGCACAGGGAACTCCCGGTTTTCAGTGTCCAGTACCACCCTGAGGCAGGACCAGGACCACATGATACTGTGAACATCTTTGATCGTCTTGTAAGTGTTATGAAAGAATACTAGGATAAGAGGAAGATGGGGATAAAATGCCGCGGGATGAAAGCATCAACAAGGTACTTATCATAGGATCTGGCCCTATACAGATAGGGCAGGCTGCTGAATTTGATTATTCAGGTTCTCAGGCATGCAAATCACTGAGGGAGGAGGGGATTGAGACAGTACTCGTGAACTCAAACCCTGCCACCATCCAGACCGACATGGAAATGGCTGACAGGGTCTATGTGGAGCCCCTCACACCTGAGATAGTTGCAAAGATAATCGAAAAGGAGAAACCCGACGCGGTACTCCCAACCATGGGGGGGCAGACAGGCCTCAACGTTGCAACGGGTCTTGCAGAGATAGGTGCCCTCGAGGGTGTGAGGGTTATAGGGTCCTCCATTGAGACCATAAGAAACGTTGAGGACCGTGACCTCTTTGACAGTTTCATGAAGAGACTCAACGAGCCAGTACCCGCAGCAAGAGCGGTAAATTCAGTTGAAGAGGCCCTTGAAGCTGTTGATGAGATAGGGTATCCTGTTATAGTGAGGCCCGCGTTCACCCTTGGGGGTACAGGTGGGGGGGTGGCCCACAACCGCGATGAACTCATTGAGATAGCCACAAGGGGCCTTGAGATGAGTTTCATCAACCAGGTCCTCATAGACCAGTCTGTACTTGGCTGGAAGGAATTCGAGTATGAGGTCATGAGGGACCGCAACGACACCTGCATAATCGTCTGTAACATGGAGAACATCGACCCCATGGGCATACACACCGGGGAGAGCGTGGTGGTTGCACCGGCCCAGACCCTCAGTGACGAGGACAACCAGAGGCTGAGGGATGCGGCAATAAAGATCATAAGGGCCCTCAGGATTGAGGGGGGCTGCAACATACAGTTCGCTGTCCACCCGGAGACAGGTGAATACAAGGTCATAGAGGTGAACCCGAGGGTGAGCAGGAGCAGTGCACTGGCATCAAAGGCCACAGGTTACCCCATAGCCAAGATCGCCGCCAAGATTGCCGTGGGCATGACCCTCGATGAGATAGAGAATGACATAACAAAGGAGACACCGGCATCCTTTGAGCCATCCATTGACTACATCGTGACAAAGATTCCAAGGTGGCCCTTTGATAAGTTCAGGGGGATAAGCCGGGAAATAGGGGTTCAGATGAAATCCACAGGGGAGGTCATGGCCATAGGAAGAACCCTTGAGGAATCCCTTAACAAGGCCATAAGATCCCTTGATATAGGTGCCGATGGCTTCATGGAGATACCCTACACAAGGAAGGACCTTGAAAACCCCACTGACCTCAGACTGTTCCAGATCTACACAGCCCTTAAGGATGGTATGGGTATAGATGAGATACATGAGCTGACAGGTATAGACCCATTCTTCCTGGAGAAGATCTGGAACATAGTGAACTTTGAGTCATCCCTCACCAGAGAATCCCTGAGGGATCCCAGGGTCCTCCTTAAGGCCAAGAGGATGGGCTTTTCAGATTCAAGGCTGGCATCAATAACAGGGCTTTCAGAGTCAGAAATAAGGTCCCTAAGGCTCAAGAATAATATAAAACCTGTCTACAAGATGGTTGACACATGTGCAGCCGAATTTGAGGCGAAAACACCTTACTACTATGGCTGCTATGACCTTGAAGATGAGGTTGAGGTCTCAGACAGGAAGAAGGTCCTCATCATAGGTTCGGGTCCAATAAGGATAGGTCAGGGTATAGAATTCGATTACTGCTGTGTACATGCGGCAATGGCTCTCACTGAGGATGGTTATGAGACCATAATGGTTAACAACAACCCTGAAACCGTGAGTACAGATTACGACATATCTGATAAGCTCTACTTTGAACCCCTCACACTGGAGGACGTCCTTGCCGTGATAGATAAGGAGAAACCTGAGGGCGTCGTAGTACAGTTCGGTGGCCAGACATCCATAAACCTTGCCGTACCCCTGGCAGAGGAGGGTGTCAGGATACTGGGTACACCACATGAAAGCATAGACAGGGTTGAGGACCGTGAAAGGTTCACCCGTGTCCTTGATAAGCTGGGGATACCGCAGGCACCCTATGGGATCGCCAAGTCCTTTGAGGATGCAAGGGAAGTGGCTGAACGCATAGGGTACCCTGTACTTGTACGGCCATCATATGTCCTCGGTGGAAGGGCAATGGAGATAGTCTACGATGAGAGGGAGCTTGAGGAGTACATGAAGGAGGCTGTGAGGGTATCCCCCGAGCATCCTATCCTGGTGGATAAGTTCCTTGAGGATGCAATAGAGGTTGATGTGGACGCACTCTCCGATGGAACTGGCGTATACATCGGCGGGATAATGGAGCACATAGAGGAGGCAGGGGTTCACTCAGGGGACTCGGCGTGTGTGATACCACCGCAGAGCATCCCACAGGAAATAATTGAAACCATAAAGGATTACACAAGGAAACTGGCCCTTGAACTTGATGTTGTGGGCTTAATAAACATTCAGTACGCTGTGAAACCCGACTCTGAGCCGGCAGTTTACATACTCGAGGCTAACCCCAGGGCCAGCCGTACCGTTCCATTCGTCAGCAAGGCCACCGGTGTTCCACTTGCCAAGATTGCTGCCAGGCTGATGATGGGGGCAAAGCTCAGTGACCTTGGACTAACAGAGGAGAAGGAGATAGACCATGTGGCAGTGAAGGAGTCAGTGTTTCCATTCATAAAACTGCCAGGGGCAGACTCGGTGCTTGGCCCTGAGATGAAATCCACCGGCGAGGCAATGGGCATCGATGAGAATTTCGGTATAGCCTACTACAAGTCCCAGCTATCTGCCAGCATGGACCTCCTCACAGAGGGCAAGGTATTCATAAGCGTCAGGGACCAGGATAAGGACAAGATAGCCGACATCGTTAAAAAGGCCAGTGACCTGGGCTTCAAGATCATGGCAACCCGCGGGACAGCAAGGGCGATCAGTGACATAGCCGATATAGAGGTTGTGAGGAAGGTGAGCCAGGGGTCACCAAACATAAGGGACTCCATACTCAATGGTGAAGTTGGTCTCATAATCAACACACCATCAGGAAAGCAGTCAGCCGACGATGGCTATCTAATAAGGAGAATGGCGGTTGAACTTGGAATACCCTATGTTACGACACTTGCTGGGGCAAGGGCGGCCCTTAATGCCATTGAGGCTGTTCGACTTGGGAGGATAACTGTGAAGTCCCTTGACGAATACCATGGGATGTGATACATGGCACCAATTTTCTTTTAAATTTTAAACTATTGTGATATTATAGAATGTAGCGGTGAAGGACATGAGATATGGAAAACTCATGCTCGCTGCATTCATAATATTATCACTCACTGCATTACCCCTATCAGAGGCCCACATACTCATAGTTGCAGACAGCCTCTCAGATAGCAGCTGCATGTATGATGAGGCAAAGAAGGTTGCAACAACCCTCAAGAACAGGGGCTACCAGGTAGTTGAACTCTACAAGGGAAATGCAACCGTTAAGAACATACTCAAGGGCATGTACGGTGCAGATGCTGTGATATACGCGGGCCACGGAGGATACATGTCAGGGAACTATGACTGCCGTGGGGGATATGCCAGCCCACCATTCTCACTGGTTGCAAGTGACGGCTACATATGGGGTGCAGGGGATATGGTGCAGGTCAATGGACAGACCTTTTACCTGCCCTTCAAGGAAGGAATACCCGTAATATTACTACACGCATGCTTCTCAACCGGATGGGTTGAGGATTATGAGGTTAAGAACCCCATAGAGACCATCTACCACTTCTCAAGGATGTTCACAGGTTCAGGCGCCAACTACTATGCCACAGCATGGGATGGTGCAGAGATAATATACGACTTCCTGAACGGCTCCAGGAACTTCTATGAGGCCAACCAGAAGAACTTTGAGGTTATAAATAAGAGTACAGTTTACAATGGCACAACCATCTGGCGCAACGACCATGGATATGCGGCCTTTGTTGGGGACTGGAACGGCACCTTCCCGGGGGCCAGTAATACAACACCCTATGATGATGCCGCCGCAGAGGAATGGTACAGAACCAAGGTCAAACCCAACTTCACAGGAAGCAAACCTGTGGCAGACTTCACATACACCTACTGCGGTTCAACATCACTCAGGGCATTCACCTTCAGGTCAACTGCATATGACCCTGATAACGACACAATAACACTCAAATGGAACTTCGGTGACGGCTCAACAGCAGCATGTGAAGAGGTCACCCACACCTATGCAAGGGATGGCTACTACACAGTTTCACTGACCGCGACAGATAGCAACGGCTTAATCTCAGTTAAGAAGAAGACAATCACAGTTGGAAACCCAAAACCCGACCTTGTGGTCACAGGAACAAGAAAATCTGGAAGCACACTCTACATATACGTTAAGAACCAGGGGACAGCTGCAGCCAGAAACTTCTACACAAGGGTGTGGTATGGCAGCTATTCAACAAAGAACTATAAACAGGTGTACACAGGCACACTGAACCCGGGCGCGACGGTCACACTAAAGACCTACTACAGGTACTCACGGGGAACGGTTAAGGCCGACTACTACAACAAGGTCTCTGAGAAATCAGAAACAAACAACATCAGGAAATTCTGAACAACTATTATTCATTCTTTCTCCATGAACTCACAGTAGATGTCTGAATTCAACTTTCATTTTTTATTCTTCTCCTGAACTCACAAAAAATAAAATAGGGCAAAAACCAATTAATTAAATATGCTTGTTGTTGAAAACGGGACTGTCCTCCGCGGTGCCAGTCTGAGACCCGAGAGGACAAATATTCTCATTGAGGATGACATCATAGCCGAGATAACCCCTGATAGGATCCCGGGAAGCAACAGGATTGATGCATCAGGCTTCATGGTTGCCCCAGCCCTTGTGAACTCCCACGTGCACCTTGGAGACTCAGTTGCAATGGACGTGGGGGATGGAAGGCCACTTGAGGATATAGTGAGACCCCCCAATGGCCTGAAACACCAGATACTTGAATCATCCCCACGCTGGAAACTTAAGGCATCCATGAAGGATGCAATGGCTGACATGATGGCCCATGGCACAGGATCATTCATTGACTACAGGGAGGGTGGTTTTAGCGGTATTGAACTCCTCACTGAAGCAATGGCAGATCTCCCACTGAAGGGAATGATACTTGGTAGGGACCCTGCGGTTTTTGACCCTGAAGCATCGAATGCTGAGGTCAGGCGTGCTGTGAGGAGGATCTTGCAGGTATCTGATGGTTTTGCACCAAGCGGCATGGGCGAGATAACCGATGAGGCAGCCCGCATAATCGTTGATGAATGTGAAAGGATGGGTAAGGTTGCATCGATTCACGTTGCAGAGCACCCGGAATCCCAGAGGAGGTCACTTGAGGAGACGGGCAGGACTGAGGTTGAAAGGGCTCTGGACGCCGGATTTAAGCTTCTGGTGCACCTCACAAACCCAGTCAGGGATGACCTTGAAATTGTAAGGGAAAGCGGGGCCTCGGTTGTGCTGTGCCCCAGATCCAACGGGGCGCTCTCAGCAGGTATACCCCCAGTTAAGAGGATGCATGAGATGGGCATAAATCTCCTTCTCGGCACAGACAACGTCATGTTCAACTCGCCGGATCTCCTCAGGGAGATGGAGTACACCCTGAAGGTTACAAGGGGATCCACAGGTGAGTACTTCCCACCACTTGAGGTGCTGAGGATGACAACCGTTAACGCATCGGAGATAACAGGTGGGGGTGTTATTGAGGAGGGATTCCCGGCGGACCTCATGATCACCGAGAAACTATCCACTGACCCCTACCTCTCCATCATAAACCGTACTGAATCGAAAAATATAATATACTTAATAATAAAAGGTAAACTAGTTAAGAGGTGAGGCTATGTACAGTAAAATCCTGCTCCCAACCGACGGCTCAAAACATGCCAACAAGGCAGCTGAACATGCTATATGGATTGCAAGGGAAAGCGGAGCCGAAATAATTGCTTTAACAGTTATGGAGACATCATCCCTCGTGGGTCTCCCGGCAGACGACCTTATAATAAGGCTGAGGGAAATGCTCGA
The DNA here is from genome assembly GCF_000145295.1 of Methanothermobacter marburgensis str. Marburg. Taxonomy (NCBI): domain Archaea; kingdom Methanobacteriati; phylum Methanobacteriota; class Methanobacteria; order Methanobacteriales; family Methanobacteriaceae; genus Methanothermobacter; species Methanothermobacter marburgensis. The sequence goes on along the minus strand of NC_014408.1, from coordinate 1,264,843 downwards.
GGAGGAGGCATCAAGGTCCCTTGAAGCCGTTAAGAAGCTTGTTGAGGAATCAGGGGCAGGTGTTAAACTGACACTCAGGACCGATGAGGGTTCACCTGCAGAGGCCATACTAAGGACAGTGGAGAAGGAGGGCGTGGATCTCGTGGTCATGGGAACCTCAGGCAAACACGGCCTTGACAGATTCCTGCTGGGCAGCGTGGCAGAAAAGGTGGTAAGGTCCGCAGGCTGCCCGGTCCTTGTTGTTCACTGAAAACCATTTTTTTTAACCGACTCTCTTCTGGTGTTGGTCATGCTTGTAAAGGAGATAATGTCAGAGAAAATACACTATGTAACTGTTCCAGGAAACAGGGCAACAGCCCTTGAACTCATGAGAAAAGAGAATGTATCAGGGCTTCCAGTTGTTAAAAAGGGAACAGAGGAACTTGTGGGGATAATAACAAGATCAGACCTTGTTGAGAATCCGGATGAGGAGCAGATAGCGCTGATAATGACGAGGAATCCAGTCACAGTCGCCCCGGACGACGATGTCAGGGTGGCTGCAGAGAGGATGCTTGAGAGAAACATCCGGAGGGTCCCTGTTGTTGACCAGGACAGGCTTGTGGGTATAGTGACAAGCTATGACCTGGTTGCAGGTGCAATTGCAGAAATGGAAATCGATGAACCAGTGGAGAATTACATGACAAGGAACATCCCCACAACATGGGATAGAACACCCCTCAGTGTGGCATTTGAGATAATGAGGTACTTCGGACTGAAGGTCCTCCTGGCCCTCAACAACAGCGGTGAACTCTCAGGGGTTCTCACAGAGACAGACTTCATAAATGAAAGCGAGGTTGTCTCTGAAAGTACCGTTCATAATACATCTGTGGGTACAGAGGGTGACAGGTGGTCCTGGGACAGCAAAAACGTACTCTACGTTATAAAAAACCAGCTCAAATTCCCTGACAAGGAGGTCAGGGACGTTGCAACCACAGACATAGTCACCGCAACCACCTCAACCACGGTCACCTCCTGCGCAAGGAAGATGAAGAGGAGGAACATTGAACAGATACCCATCATAGACTATGAGGGAAACCTCACAGGGCTTGCAAGGGCCAATGACCTTATAAATGCTCTGATTGATTCAAATGAGTGACCAGAGAATAAACCTGAAGGCCTCAAAGGGTCTTCTGAGGTGGCGGCTAAGAACCATGGTGAGGTCTCAATAAGGGACATCGAGATCAAGATGCTACTTGGCTACTGCTGGTGGTATGATCTGCCGGTTATTGAGACACTGCTGGATGTACTTGAGATGACACTGAAGAGGGCCATCTCTGAGGTACTCCCCCATGATGAGCTACTGCTTGATTACACGGTGAGGACCAATGACCTCCCTGATGACTCCAGTGAGGTTGAGATAATTTTCAATGGGATAAGTGCCGATGGTATTGAGTTCAGCACCCCCTCTGGACTTGTTTTAAGGGGTGATGATTCAAGGGGTCTCCTTCAGAAGATCACCGCCTTCAGAAGGAGGGTTAATGAGAACGTCCAGAGGGCCCTGTGACTAAACAATCCAATGCACCTATAATCCAGGCCCCACATTACCTTTGGATGGACAATCATTTTCTGATCCAGTCAGCCACTATATTCACAGGATATTGGATGATATCACTGGACCATCATGCTTCTGATTGAGAGTGATTCTGTGACTCCATGTCCTCATGCGCCCTTATGATGTGTGGCAGCACCTCAAGGAGCACCTCCTCTGCGTCTTCCCTGTCCACTACCCTTCTTGCCACTATCTTCCCGTTCCTGAATATGGTCACGTTACTTTCACCCACCTCAACCATGACGACACCCATCTTCTCTGAGCATCGGGGCTTCCTCTCCTCCAGCTTTTCACAGGTTTCTTTTATATCGATGTGGTAGGGCAGCTTAACCTCGAACATTATCCTTGATTCAGCATCCCTGCAGGGCCTGTAGAGTACAATGTCCTTCTTACCCTCCCTGTAGCCTGTGAGATCCAGGAGCACCCTCTTAAACCCGACAGCCCTCAACTCATTCTCTATATGCCTCAGATTTGCTGCATTGAGAAGCCTCTCAGGTTCATCAACCTCTATTATCGCAGAGTCCCCCTCATGCCTGACCCTCACGATGCCCTCACCGTAAAGTCCCCTAACGAGAGTTTCAGCATATGAGACCCTGTTTATCCGTTCAGGCGTTATCTCCTGATCCTTTATCCTTGTTGCAAGGCATGTGGTGTTCTCCGAGTATTCAAGGTTCCTCTTTTTGAGATATTCAAGGACGTCACTCCGCGTAATCCCCGCATCAAGGAGGGGGGTCTCTATACCCAGCAGATGGTTAACCAGGGTTCCAGGCCGGTCTTCGAACATGTCACTTGCGGTTGTGCCATCAAGGACAGCCTCAAAACCCCTTTTTCTGGCCTCAGAGAGTATTGAACTGTATATGATGTTCTTACATACAAGGCACCTCTCCGGGGTGTTACTCACAAACTCCTGGTTTTCAAGGAGCGGTCTGTTTATTATAAAGTGCTCCACCCCGAGGGATCCGGCAATTGATGAGGCATTTTCTATGAATCCTGGGGGCATAAAACCTGTGTCAACTGTGAATGCAGCAACCTCATCGGCGGAATCCCCTGCAATATCAAGAAGTGCTGTGCTATCAGCCCCACATGAGAATCCGACAGCAACCTTCCTGCCTTTAAGGGCATCCTTCACCTTTTTTATCTTTGATTCAAGATCCATGAGTTTCACATCCATGATCCTGATCATCAGAGCTTAGCAGTCCCTTAATGTATTTTATAACCTCAATTGCGTCCTCCCTTTTTATATCCCTACCTTCAGATTCAAGGAATGACATGAGGGATGCCTTTCTGTTTTCAGGTATTTCTGCGTCATGCAGAATTCTCTGGTAGTTCCTGAGGGGATAAAATAGATTCTTAGCGATTTTCATGAGTTCTCTGAAGTCATCTTCACCGATGATGCCACTTTCAAGGGCCCTTTCAAAGTTAAAATGAATGCTCACAAGGGAATCAGAGAGGGCCTCGAGGGTTTCAGGGTTAAAGGCAACTGCAACATCATCATCAGATTCCAGATCACCATTCAGGTAGGCCCTGAATATACGGCCGACTCCCACCATCCCCAAGTCATAGAGTTCAGAGGCCCTTAGCGCCCCCATACTGGCCCCTCCAACAACGGTAACGCCCATCCTGAGGGCCTCAATGATTTCACGGTGCCCCACTGCCGGACTCTGATGAAATACACCGTCAATTATCCCTATTATGTCTGGCTTATCAGAGAGGGCCTCATGGACGTCACCCCGCCTTACAGGGGGTCTGTAATCTGCCCTTAGGATATCTGATGCATCACTGTGGGAAAGTGATGGTCCTGTAAATATTATGATCTTTCTGCTGTGCATATGGATTATCTAGTGCGTAGGGTCACTTAATCATTTCATCTGTGTGGGCTTATGATATTCACCTGGAGGACCTTATGCGTCCCCCCACCCTTTCAGGGTCAACAGAGAAAACCTCAAGTCCCGGTACAATGACCCTTACAACGGGAACACCAACATCACGGGTTAGATCCACATAGAGTGTCTGCTTCAGGCCCGCCCTCTCCAGTTTATCCAGGGTAATCTCAAGGTCCCTCTGGAATGACCTTGTTGAGAGGTCATCCATATCCTCAAGTGCAATGGTATTATCGGGCTCAGAGAACCAGTGCCTGTTTAGCCTCTTCATCCTCTCATACCCGGCCCTCCTCATGAACTCCGCCCTTACTGTGTCCTCCCTGGTGCCGTGTATCTGGGTGGCCCGGCTCTGGGCAACCTCTGTGAGGGCCCTTATAACTGCAATTTCAGGGTCAAGGTGGGTCCCCACGCCCATGGTGAGGAGTGCAGGGTCCCTGAGCACAACATCATCTGCAACTGCAGCAACCGTTGCAACGCCAGTGTCAGCGGTGAGATCCACCAGTGTTATCTCAACCCCTGCCCTCTGGAACCTTTCAAGTAGACACGTTATTATCCTGTTATCTGTCCCCGAACAATCAATTTCTATTCGGGGACCCCTCCTTGCCTCAAAGAGGCTCCAGGCGTCCCTCTCTATCACCTCCATGAGGCCGTGGAATATGGCCTCCTCCAGGACGTTACCTGATGCAAGGCCATTGGTGTTGGACCTGAAGAGACTCACACATCCCTCAGGGGGATTGTAAGGGTGAAAAACCGCATTTGCAGGTACGTGAATCCTGTCCTGACTTTTTATATCCTCTGCAATTATCCACTCAACCTCAGAGTCTGTATCAGCGTTTGGTGGAAGAATAAGTGCTTCAGGGTCCAGGCGTTTATCCATCTCGGATGGATGGGCCCTCAGTGTTTCGTCCAGGGGACTTCTCTCGGCAGAGTACCTTTCAAAGGCCTCCATCATTGCAGAGGCCCTTGCCTGTTTTCTGGTGGCGCCCTTACCTGCGTATATGCTAACAGCACCCTCCTCCGCTGTCGGCCTTATGGCTGAGAATACAGGTATGCCTATACGATCAAGGTGTGTTATCTCGGTTATCCTTGTGACACCTATGGCCCTGAGTTTTTCCCTGAAGGCCCTGAGTGTCTCTGAGGGCTTCATGGCCCGGTGGGTGCATCCAACATATTTAACAGGAATATCCCGGAACATCTCGATCACTTAGAACATGCTGTTGAATGTGAGTGCAAATGCCGATGCGGCTGCAATGAGCCATATGAGGGGATTCCATCTGAAAACCTTGGCACCATCAAGTACGGCGATTGGTATGAGGTTAAAGAGGGCAAGGAAGCTGTTAACGGCGTATCCAAGTACAGCAACATCGCGAAATGGAGATGGGAGTACAGATGAAGCCATAAGGAATATTAGAGCCAGCATTATGTTGGTGAGGGGCCCTGCAATGGATATCTTCCCGTTAACGTCCCTGTCAATGTAGTTTCCATGTATGTAAACGGCCCCCGGGGCTGCGAATACGAATCCAAAGTAGGAGGTTACAAGCGCCAGTACGAGGCCCTCGAGCCACAGCCTGTATTCGGCCCAGAATCCATACCTTATTGCCATTAACTTATGGGCGATCTCATGGAGGACAAATCCAAGCCCCACAGTAACGAGGGTTGCCGGAAGCCGAATCAGCGCGACCTGCAGGTTTCTACCTGAGAACACATAGGCAAATACTCCGGCGATCACAACCATTGAGATCAGGATATCCCTTACCTCTCCCTTACTGAATCTGACCATGTTTATATTAACATGGGACACGTCTTATAATGCTTTCCATTGCTGGATTGAAAGTGGCTTTCTATTAAATGGAAGATTTAAGAGCAATCCGTCGATGTTATTGGCTGAAAAAATTAAAATGCTCTTTTTAGAGAATTATTTATCAGAATCCACTGACATTCTGTCGGTATAGGGGGGTTCCCTGAATTCTATCCGGAAAAATCCGCCGTCCGCCCCTGAAAAGGTGAGGGTTCCGTCAAGCTGTTCTGTGAGGATTTCAACAAGTTTGAAGCCAAGGGATTTGCTATTCCTGAGATCCTCCTCATTGAACCCCACACCATCGTCTTTCACCTCAAGAATACAGGCAGAGTCCCTCCTTTTAAACCTCACTGTGATTTTGCCTTTATCCCTTCCTCTGAAAGCGTGTTTGAGTGCATTGGTTACCAGTTCACTCAGTATGAGGCCCAGGGGAATTGAGGTTTCAAGGCTCACCTTTATATCATCGGCTTCAAGCGAGAATTCTATATCCTTTCCATGGGAATATGACCTCTGGAGGTTCTTGAGGAGTCGGGAGGCGTACACTCCAAAGTCGATGGAGCTGAAATCACCTGAACGGTATAGCTGCTCATGTATGAGGCCCATGGACCTTATCCTGTCCTGGCTTTCCTCAAGGAGATCCCTGCAAGTGGGGTCCTTGATAGTGTGGCTCTGAAGGCTCAGAAGGCTTGAAATTATCTGGAGGTTGTTCTTGACCCTGTGGTGTATCTCACTGAGAAGGACCTCCTTTTCCCTCAGGGACCTCCTGAGTTCCGCCTCCATTTTCAGCCTCTCGGTTATATCCCTGGCCACCAGGACCGCGTACCTTTCACCATCAAAATCAACCATATCTACCTTTATTTCAACAGGTATCATTTCACGGTTTCTTTTTATAAGGTGCCCCTCCATTGTTATCCTCTCATCGTTGCCCTCAAGGATCCCTTTGAAGCGGGAATGCATGTCCTCAGGCAGAAGATCATAGATGCTGTGCCCGGGTATATCACGGGTTGAATACCCCAGTCTTGTGCAGGCTGAGCGGTTGGCGTCTGTAAGTTCGCCTCCAGGTGTTTTAACCAGGAATATGGCGTCGTCTGTACAGTCAAGGAGTTTCCTGAACCTTCTGAGTTCGGCGAGTGATTCCTGAAGACGGGGATAGTAACTCTTCCTTATGGATTTTTCACCGAACCCTATTATCTTCTCCCTGAGGGTTTCCCAGTCCCTATCAGACATTTCACCACCCTCAAGCCCCATGGAGGGCCCTCCTGAATATCTCCTCAACATCCGTCTTTTCTGGCCGGACCGGGTTTGTAACTATGCAGGGATCCCTCATTGAGGTCTCTGCAAGGGAGGGTATGTCCTCCTCATCAACACCAAGGTCCCCAAGTGTCATATCCATTCCCAGGGTCTCCCGAAATTCCCTTATGTGTTCCTTGAGTTCCTCCAGCCCCGAACCACTGAGTCCCATGGCCCCTGCGATCTTGAGATACCTCTCCCTCGCGGCTTTGAAGTTGAATTCAATAACGTATTCAAGGAGGAGGGCATTTGCCTCACCATGGGGTATGTCCAGCATCCCACCGAGGCTGTGGGCCATGGCATGCACAAGTCCAAGGCTGGCGTTGGAGAATGCAAGGCCTGCCTCGAGGCTTGCAAGCATCATATCCTCACGGTAATCCATGTTATCTGGTTCAAGCACGGCCCGGGGGAGGGCCTGGTTTATGATGCCTATTGAGTCGAGGGCGTTGAGGTCGGTCAGGTGGAAGCTTGCATTGGATACGTATGCCTCAATGGCATGTGCCAGGGCATCCATACCTGTTGCAGCTGTTAGCTCCCTATCCATGGTGAGGGTGGTTTCAGGGTCTATTAGGGATGCGTCAGGCACCATTGTCTTGCTTATGATGGCCATCTTAACCCTTCTATGGGTGTCCATGATTATCGCAAACTGGGATACATCTGCACCTGTACCGGCGGTTGTCGGGATGCATATTATGGGAACCGAGAGTATGGGGATGCGGTCAACACCCTCAAACTCCAGCACATCCATTCTGTTGGATACAACAGCGCCCATGGCCTTTGCACAGTCAATGGGGCTTCCGCCGCCCAGTGCAACGATCATGTTGCACTCCTCTGCATCAAAGACCTCAGCACCCTCCATGACCTCGTGGTCACGGGGGTTTGGTGTTACATCATTGAATATGACATAATCAAGGCCCCCATCACTGAGGCTACGTGTAACGTCATCCACGAGACCGGTTTTCATTATACCATGGTCTGTTACAAGGAGGACCCTTCTGGCCCCGAGGTTTGAGGCGTATCTTCCTGCCAGGAACCTGGCCCCGTTTCCAAAAACAAATTCAGCGGTCACAAATTTTCGAAGCTCCCCCATCTTAACCACCTGTGCAGTTACTGGGCATGGGCTGCATATACATATAAATTAGGTTTAATGATTAATATAAACCTTGAGTATTACCTTGTCCATAGATTTTAGCGGTGATCATGTGCAGGTCTGTGAGTACTGTGGGGTTGACGGTTATTATGGCCGTGAAATTGCCGGGACAGACAAATGGATTGTTTACCTTGCACCGAGCCAGCGCTACCTTGCAACCTGTGTGGTGGCACTTCGGAGGAAATGCAGGAACCTCTCTGAAGTCACCAATGATGAGTGGCTTGACTTTGCAGTGGTTGTGAGGGTGCTTGAATCCGCTGTGGGCGACCTTTTTGGACCGGACCTCTTCAACTGGAGCTGCTTTAAAAATTCGGCTTTCAGGTCTGAAAACCCGGACCCTGAGGTTCACTGGCACTTCATCCCCCGCTACAGCAGACCCGTGAAATTCGGGGGTGAGGTATTCAGGGACCCTGACTTTGGTCACATACCGCTACCCATTGAGTCCAGGGCACCCGATGGGGTTATGGATGAACTTGAACTGGTCATGAAAAGAGCTGTTATGGAAAGACTGGGTGATGTACTTGGAAAGGATTGAAGGGGCACTTGAAGCTATTTCTGGTAAAGCTGAGGTAGCACTCATAACAAAAAGGGAGAATATATATTATCTCACAGGGTTCATGCCAACGGTCACTGCCTTTCTGTTCCTGAGTGATGAACCGGTCCTCTTTGTAAATGAGATGGACCTTGAGTCAGCAGCAGGGCGCGAGGTTCGTGTTGAGGTCTTTAAGAAGGTATCTGATGTCTCTGATATGGTTGAACTAAGGGCCGTCGCGGTTGAACCCTCAATGCCGGTGGGCCTCATTGAGAGAATAGGTCTCGGGAGGGACTTTCAGGTGATGGATCCCATCGCAGATCTCAGGATGGTTAAGGACCGGGAGGAGATAAGAAGGATAAAGGCAGCCCTTAAAATTGCCGAGGAATCATTTAAGAAAATTGAATTCAGCGGCAGTGAATCTGAGGTGGCCGCCAGACTGGACTACCTTATGCGTCTTGGAGGTTCAGAGGGAGTCTCATTCGACACCATCGTAACATCGGCCTCAAGGTCAAGCATACCCCATGCGGTACCCACATCTAACGATTTAGGCTCCCCTTTACTGGTTGACTGGGGCGCTGTTCACAGCGGCTACCACTCTGACACCACAAGGACACTGGTGGAGAGTGAACGGGAACATGAGATCCTTGAAGTGGTAATTGAAGCCAAAAGGGAGGGTTTGAAGGTGGCTAAACCTGGCGTGAGGGCATGTGAAGTCGACAGTGCAGTTAGGGGGGTTATAGAGGAATATGGATACGCTGATAAATTTATACACTCAAGTGGCCATGGTGTTGGACTTGAGGTCCATGAGAGGCCCTCACTTTCAGCCGACGATAAAACGGTTCTCACCAGGGGAATGGTCCTCACCATTGAACCAGGGATATATCTTCCAGGAGAATTTGGTGTGAGGGTGGAGGATATGTTCGTGGTGGGTGGTGGTGTTATGAACAGCCTACCTGATCACCTGAGGTAGGTGTTCATGAACATAACTGAATTAAAAAGTGGGTCGTCATGAATATAGTATAAATAATAGCCCGTAAATAATTAGTAACAGCAAGACTTCAAGTGGTGTGCAGATGGCAGTATTACCGGCAGCATTGAAACCTGTGAGCGAGGCCCTGGAGAGCATATTACCTGATAAACTGCTCCTCAGGGTGCAGGAGACACTCATAAGGACAGGGCTTTATGTGAAGGCATCTGAGATAATAACCCTCGCATTTCTTGCAGGGGCACTCTTTGCTGTTCTTGGATCAGTTGTAGCCGCAGTAGCAGGTTTGAATGTTATCCTTGCAGTCATTGTTGGATTTTTCATGCCATCCATCCTCCTTGGGGCATACATCTTTGTCATGATGGAGCGGCGTGTTGATGCCATTGAGCAGTCAACTCCTGACTTTCTACGTCAGATAGCATCACTGCTGAGGGCAGGGGTGGGCCTTGAATCTGCCCTGGAGGACGTATCCAAACAGGGGGAGGGGCCACTCTACGATGAACTCAAGAGGGCGGTTATTGAAATAAAAATTGGGCGGACATTCGATGACGCCATCCTCTCCATGAGCGAAAGGCTCAAATCCCAGAACCTTGACAGGACATTCAGGATGATCCTTGAGGGTAGAAGGGCAGGAGGAAGCCTATCGGATGTAATTGAGACAGTTGCAGAGGATCTCAGGGCGGTCCTGGCACTCAAGAGGGAGAGGAAGGCCAATGTTATGATGTCGGTGATGTTCCTTATTGTCGCCGCCATAATCGCGGCACCATTCGCCCTTGGTATGATAATGGTCTACTCAGGATTCATGGAGTCTGTGGGGAAACCCAACCCTATCCTTGGTGCCGCCAAGATCGCCGCTGCAGGTTACATCATAATACACTCCATAATTGCAGGGCTCCTCATTGGAATCATAATGTATGGGAGTGCAAGGAAGGGTGTTAAGTTCTCTGTTCCACTATCAATCGTGGCCTATGCAATATTCTATGTTATAGGAAAATTTGGACTGAGCCTTGTTGGAAGCATGGCACCATAGGAGGTTAAGGTTTTGTCTGGGGGTTTAATTGCTGATGATTCAGGTCAGGGGTCAGCCGAGCTGATACTTGTGTTTGGTGGTATAATAGTCATTGTGACCTTTGCTGTGGTATGGTACCGCAACTATGTGAGGTCATCTCAGACTGCAATGAACTCTGATGTTCAGAACGTCACCAACTCCATCAAGGGGCTCAAGAACAAGTTCTAGTTTTAGGGTGGTCATATGGATATGATCATGGATGGTGAGCAGGTGGGGGGAGGTAATCGTTTCAGTGTCAGGAATCCCTTCAACGGCGAGGAAGTTGATACTGTACCCCTTGCAGGTAGGGATGATGTTTTAAGGGCTCTTGAGGCGGCCCACCGTGCAAAAGGTTCCATGTCTGATCTTTCTGCCAGGCGCATCTCTGAGAGCCTCCATGATGTTGCTGATGAGCTCAGGGCAGAGAGGGATGCACTTGCCCGCCTCATAACCCTGGAGTCAGGTAAACCCATAAGGTTCTCACGTGATGAGGTTAAAAGGTCAGTTGAAACCGCACGTCTATGTGCAGAGGAGGCAAGGAGGCTCTACGGCGAATCAATACCAATGGATGCAGGTATTGGCGGGAAGGGACTTATTGGATTCACTGTAAGGATTCCCCTTGGTGTTGTGGCTGCAATAACCCCATTTAACTATCCACTCAATCTCGCCATCCACAAGGTTGGACCTGCACTGGCAGCAGGGAATACCACGGTTCTAAAACCTTCACTTGAGGCGCCCCTCTCCGCACTCAGACTCTGTGAGATACTGAATGAACACTTCCCGCCAGGAGCTGTTAACGCTGTAACAGGAAGGGGCCGGGAGGTGGGAGATCTTATAATAGATAGCCCCCTCGTGGATAAGATAACATTCACAGGCAGTGTGGAGGTTGGAAGATACATATCCAGCAGGGCCTCAATGAAGAAGGTTACCCTTGAACTTGGGGGCAACGATCCCCTAATTGTCATGGATGATGCTGACATTGACTCTGCAGTTGAGGGTGCTGTGAGGGGTTCCTATCTCTACTCTGGACAGGTCTGCATCGCGGTTAAGAGGATGATAGTCCATAAAGATGTGGCCGACGAATTTGCAGATAAACTTGTGGAAAAGACCCGCAGGTTAAGGTCCGGGGACCCACTTGACGCTGAGACGGATATAGGGCCACTTATAAATGAAGAGGCGGCAATTGAGGTTGAGAGGCGAATTGAGGATGCCGTTGATGATGGCGCCGAGCTCCTCCATGGAGGGTCAAGGAGAGGCAACTTTGTTGAGCCCACGGTCCTTGACTATGTGCGTCCTGAGATGGATGTTGTTGCAGAGGAAACCTTTGGGCCGGTGTCCCCGATTATAAGGTTTGCTGATGCTGATGAGGCCTTAAGGATTGCCAATGGGACATGCTATGCACTTCAGGCAGGGGTTTTCACTGAGAACATAGGAACCGCCCTGAGGATGGCGTCTGAGATCGACGCTGGCACGGTTCTTGTGAACAAACAGTCAACCTTCAGAGTGGACCACATGCCATTTGGTGGTTTCAAGTGCAGTGGAATGGGAAAAGAAGGTGTTAAGTACGCCATAGAGGACATGACCAGGACCAAACTTGTAGTGTTAAACAGCAGATGATTTTAAATGTCCCATCAACATTTAACAGCATGTTGAAGAATCTAATGTTAAAGGTTTTATCGTTGAAAACTGGATTTTCATGTTTTAATTTTTACAGAATAAAATATCTTATTGAATTATTTGCATTGATGATTTTGATTAAATGGATGTGGCCATATTTCAGTTCACTTTTATATATGCTGATATTACACCCTTAACGGGCAAATCCAACTCTTAACAGCACAAGATACACAGCACCAATTCTCCTCACAAAATCGGCGACAATCAAATTCATAGCCATTAACGGAGCATCCTCTGCAGTTTCATCAGCCAGCTACACTGTTATGAAGTCTGTAAACCTCAGCTACTACGTCAAGGCGAAGGTCAAGAAAGGGTACAGAAAATGGTACAGGTACATGGCAAATGGAGATACATGTGGCGGTACTACTGGACCTACAGCTACGTTAAGAGGACCAGCAGCTACTGGCAGATAACCTGATACTTATTTTTACATTTTTTGGAAAATGTATTAACAGGTTTTTATATAACTATTTTTATGGACGAACTCATGAACTGCAGGCTATGTGAATGGAGGTGCGGGGCAAACCGTTCCGCTGGTGAGAGGGGCGTTTGCGGGGCTGCGGAGACTGAAATCGCCTACACATCAATTACAGATGTTCTGGAAAGTTACTCGGTAACCTTTCTATCATGCCCCTTCAGGTGTGCCTACTGCAATGCCTACAGAATATCACAGTACCCTGATTCAGGGTGGGTTTACAGGGGTCATATAAAACCCGAGGAGCTGGCGTTAGAAGTCCTCAGGGAACTTGAATCACATGACATATCAAATCTGAGCTTCACTGGAGGTGAACCCACAATACACACACCCTACATAGAAAGTATGCTGCATGAAATAAAAGAGGAAAGGAATGTTGATGTCATACTGGCAACAAATGGATTCCAGACGCCTGAGACCTTAAAGCGCATCATACGGTTCACTTCACTCTTCAGTTTTGAGATAAAGGCCCTTTCAGATGAACTCCACAGAAACCTGACAGGGGCACCCGTGGCTTCTGTACTCCGCAACGCAACCTACCTTGCAGAGAAATTTCCTGAAAAGATAAGGGTTTTCAGGACGGTCGTGATACCCGGCATAAACCACCATGAGATAAGGGAAATAGCATCATTCATTGCAGAAATAAATCCCGAGATCCCCTACCGCCTAATAGGTTTCAGACCGAACTTCCTTCTTTACTACCACAGGGGACCTGACAGAAAACTGATGGAGAAGCTAGTGGATGATTGCAGGGCAGAGGGTCTTGAAAGGGTTGATTATTCAGGCTACTACCCCTTATCAGAATTAAATCTTGAAGAGCGTCTGAGAAAAGCAGGATGCAGTCTCCCAAGGGACTGTGGAAGCTGCAGCAATGAAGTGTGCAGGGCGATTCTCAGGGAGCCATGGAGGGTTTAACCAGCCAGGAAATCCTCGACCAGGTTCCTTGTCTCGTTTAGGGCCTCAAGGGGTATCCCTCTTGGCATTTCACCAGGGTTTCCTTCAACGTCCCTCAGAACACCGTCGGCACCAAGGAACATTCCTTCACTCACAACACCCATGAAGTTCTGGGGCGGCAAAAGGGCCACGGCCACCCTGTCGTTCTCCCTTACATCAGGGTCATTTGTAACAACCTTTAGGGACCTCCCACCCACATTGACATTGCAGATCTGAAGTTTATCTGCAGAAGGGTGCCCCCCAACACTCATAACCTCACCTGCAACTATATCAACTGCAATAACAGGGTCTGCTATCTTCCCAAGCATCAGCCGACCCCTGAGGTTTCCAATGGTGTTCAGGAAGAACTTCACCTTTGCTATGTTCTCCTCGACCCTTTCCCTCTCATCCCTTGAGGCCTCATCAAGGAATTTACGGCTCCAGTCCTCACCCCCCAGGGCATCAACTATCTCCTTGAGTTTTTCATCAATACCTATCATCTCAGGACTTGCTGCAAGGTCCTCAGGTTCAAGGTATGAATATATGAGGCTCTGCAGCGCCCTCTCAATTTCAGAGGCGGCCTGGATGGCGGGTTTCTTCTTCCACTGGCCCCTGAAACCACCTGCCTCAAGGGCCCTCCTGAAGAGGTCAACTGCCTTAACTGCAACCATGAGCCTATAATCCTTACTGGTGTCCCACATTTCAATCACAATCCAGAATCATTTTTAATTCCAGTAACAGCCTTTTTCTTCCGGCCACTGCAGTAATCTGTTATTTCCCTATAACTATTTAAGCTATAAACAATAATATTAACCAACAGTAGGGTTATGCAGCAGCGCTACATGTTTAACTGTCCGGTGGTGGAAAAATGGTTGAATTATCCAGTCTATATGGACTTGAAATATACACCTCAAGGGGTAAGTACGTTGGAAGGGTTCAGGACGTTGTCCTCAACATCAAGAAGGGACGTGTCTCAACACTGAAGGTCCGTCCACTGAGACACGATAAGAAGAATGTGGGTATAAAGGATGTCCTCAAAACCAGCATAAGGATAGTCCCTGAATCAGATGAGATACGACCCATACAGGAGGAGGGCATAATCGACATAAACTATGAACGTGTCCAGGCGGTTGGAGATATACTCATAATATCCCCTGATGTTTCAGTGGAGAAAAAGGTAAACCCCATTGAATCCTGATTTTTTCTGTGTGATGACATGATCGTGGGTATAGTGGGCTGCGGAGCAATAGCCAACCTTATAACGGGTTTCGTGAGGGACGGCAAGGTACCCGTTGAACTGGGATTCTTCTATGACAGGGACCTTGAGAGGGCAGAAAACCTGGCATCCATGGTGGACGGGACCGCGGTCCTTGATGTTACCGACATGCTCCCCCACGTTGACCTTGTGGTGGAGGCCGCATCACCTGAGGCTGTAAGGGAACTGGTCCCCGGGATACTTGAGGCCGGTAGGGACGTGGTCGTTATGAGTGTCGGCGCCCTTATGGACCCTGAATTAAGGAGCCTGCTTGAGAAGAAGGCCTCAGAGAATAATGCCGAGATACATGTACCCTCAGGGGCCATAGTGGGTCTTGATGGCCTGAAGGCGGCATCCATGGGCAGTATAAGGTCAGTTAAACTTGTTACAAGGAAACCCCCAAGGTCCCTGGGCATCAGCATGGATGAGAAGAAGGTCCTCTACACTGGTAAGGCATCGGAGGCGGTTAAGAGGTTCCCCCTCAACATAAATGTGGCCGCAGCCCTCAGTCTCGCCTGCGGAAGGGATATTGATGTTGAGATAATAGCGGACCCTGCAGTTGACCGTAACGTACATGAGGTGACCGTTAAGGGGGACTTCGGGGAGTTCAAGACTATAACAGAGAATGTCAGGTGTTCCATAAATCCCAAGACAAGTGTGATGGCCGCATATTCTGCCATAAGACTCCTTAAATCCCTCAGTGAGAACATGCACATTGGAACCTGATGGTATGATGCGAGAACATGAAGTCTATTCAAACCTCAGGGTGCCACCGTCCTCCCGCATAGTACTGAGGCTTGATGGGAGGGGTTTTCACAGGCTAACAGCAAAGGCAGGATTTAGGAGGCCTTATGATGATGTCTTCCGTGACATCATGGTTTCAGCGTGCCTTGAGATCATGAATGAGTTCAGCCCATCATTCATATACACGTTCTCTGATGAGATCAATGTACTCCTTGATTCTGTCCCATTCTCAGGAAGGGTTGAAAAGCTTGACTCGGTTTTCCCGGCTTTTGCATCATCATCATTCACAATTGGGGCCGTCAGTAGGGGTTTATCACTTGATAAACCTGTTTCATTTGATTGTAGAGTTATACCGCTCGGTAGGGAGGTGGTCTGGGAGTACTTCAGGTCAAGGCAGGATGAGGCCTGGAGGAACTGCCTCAACAGCTATGCATACTGGACACTGAGGGATGAAATGGATAGAGATGATGCCGCGAGAACCCTTAATGGGATGAAATCGGATTCCCTCCATGAGCTGCTCTTTGAGAGGGGTTTGAACATCTCAGAGGTGCCTGCATGGCAGCGGAGGGGTATCGGGGTCTACAGGGCTCCGGTGAAGGTGAGGGGCTACAATCCCCTTACTGAGAGGGTGGTCTCTGCGGTGAGGATGAGGGTGAAGGTTGACATGGAACTTCCCCTCTTTACAGAAGGATTTTTTGAGGGACTTCAGGGTTTTAAGGAACACAATGGATCAGAGAGCGCCTGATAGAATGGGTTTAATTGAAAGGATCCTTGATTTTATGGGTGTAAAACCGGTAAGGAGGGTGCTGATTGATTCCGATGTCATTGAGGAGGCCCTGGAGATCGCAAGAAGGTCACATCCCCATGAATTTGTGGCGCTCCTTGAGGGAAAACAGGAGGGTGATGCCCTTCACATCACTGGCCTTATATTCCTGCCATCAAGGACCTCTGATGAGGGGGCTGTTATGGATGTTCTGATGCTCCCACCATTTACAGGTACTGTGGGGTCGGTGCACTCCCATCCTGGCCCCAGCAATTTACCATCGGGTGCTGATATGCAGTTCTTCTCAAAGAATGGTCTTTTCCACATGATAATAGCACACCCCTACACTGTGGAAACAATCGCAGCCTATACAAGGCAGGGTGTGCCTGTGGGGTTTGAGGTTGTTTAAAAAGGGATGTTTTTTCTGGGATTATTGGGTCTAGCTATAAAATAAATAAAGGGATTTTTTAGGGGTCTAATTGTTGGTAGACTTATATTTCTATTGCAACAGCATCGTCCACGTTATCAAGCTTCTTGACCTCGTCTATGACCTCAGAGGGGACACTCTGGTCAACCTTGAGGACCATGACGGCCTCGCCACCGATCTCCTTCCTTCCCACCTGCATGGTGGCTATGTTTATCTGGTGCTCGCCCAGCTTGGTGCCGATGGCCCCTATGGTACCGGGGAGGTCCCTGTAGCGTGCTATTATCATTGTCCCCTCTGGCTTCACATCCACCCTGTAGCCGTTGATACCGATTATTGTGGGCTCCTTGATATGGGTGGCATCCACGCTGAACTCTCCCCTGTCAGAAACAGCCCTTACCATTATGATGGACCTGTAGCCGTCAGCCTCTGACCTGCGGGCCTCTGTAACCACGATACCCCTCTTCTTTGCAATTGCCGGTGCATTTATGAGGTTCACAGGTTCTGTGAGTATGGGGTTGAGGATGGCCTGCAGCATGGTCCTTGTGAGGATATCGAACTGCATATCTGCAAGTTCACCGCAGTAGGTGACATCCAGTTTCTCTATGTTGCCCGGGAGGGCCTGTGTGATGATGCTGCCCAGTTTCTCTGCGATCTCGGTGTAGGGTCTGAGGGACTTGTAGGTTTCCTGGTCCATCACTGGCATGTTAAGGACGTTCCTGGGTGAACCCCCCTGAAAGACTGTTTTTATCTCATTTGCAACTATTATTGCGGCGTCCCTCTGGGCCTCAGCTGTTGAGGCACCTATATGTGGTGTGAGAACAACGTTCTCAAGTTCAAGCAGTGAACTGCCCTCCGGGGGCTCCTCCTCGAATACGTCGAGGGCCGCCCCTGCTATTTCACCATCCCTGAGGGCCCTGTAGAGGGCTTCCTCGTCGATTATACCTCCACGGGCACAGTTAACTATGAATGCGGTTTCCTTCATCAGTTTGAATTCATCCTCTGAGATGAGGTGTTTTGTCTCAGGGGTGAGGGGTACGTGTATGGTCACAATGTCGGATTCCCTTAGGAGTGTTTCAAGGTCTGTGACGGTCACACCCATCTCCTCGGCGGCCTCCCTGCTTATATAGGGGTCATATACCAGTATGTCCATTCCGAAGGCCTTTGTCCTCACAACAACCTGTGAACCTATACGGCCCATACCTATTATACCGAGGGTTTTGCCGTTTAGCTCTATACCCATGAACCTGTTCTTCTCCCATTTACCCTCCTTGACTGATTTATCTGCAAGGGAGATCTTCCTTGCGAGGGCCAGCATGAGGCCTATTGAATGTTCGGCAACTGTTATGGATGTTGACTCCGGGGCGTTTATGACCATTATACCCCTCTCTGTGGCGGCCTTAACATCCACGTTGTCAACGCCCACACCCGCCCTTGCGATTATCTTGAGGCGGGGGGCTGCCTCTATGACTTCCCTAGTGACCTTGGTCCGGCTCCTGACAACTATGGCATCGAAGTCCTTTATGGCCTCAAGGAGCTCCTCGGGTGTTATGGTTGTGTTAACCACAACCTCCGCCACCTCTTCAAGTTCAGATATTCCCTTTTCGTTGATGGAATCAGCAATAAGCACTTTCATCTCTGGCATAATTTCACCACACTTATCACAATGAAGATCTTTATAGAATGATAGAGGAATCTATAGAGGTAGGGTATATTATAATTATTGGTGTCATGGAGGAAGATGTGATGTTCACTGGTTCAGTTACTGTTGATGGAGTTGAGCTCCCGGAGGCATTCCTGGGAAGCGCACCGTTCACCGCGGCACCCTACTTTGGGCACCGCTCACGGCTGTATGAGATGGACCTCAAAAGGAGACCTGAAAACATTGCGGAGGTGCTCATGGGGGCATATGACGCGGGTGTGAGGGGATTTCAGATCATTCCTGAGGGCTCTGTGCTTGAGGCACTTGAAATGGCAGTTGATGCCGGGTGCAGTTTCAGACTCATGGGCACAGTTCGGGAGGGGCGCCTTGAGGAGGACCTCGGGACCCTCATGGATCTTGGTGCGGTGGCGGTTCTTCTTGATGAGCACTACACGGATCTTCTACCAGCCGTTGAGGTGGCCGGGATCCTTGATGAAATTGAGGTCATATCCGGCCTCATAACCACAATGCCTGGGGCCACCACCAGGCGGCTCATTGATGAGGGGGTTGATAACTTCCAGCTTTACATGATACCCCTCAACAGGCTGGGTTATATGATGGATTTCCCGGTTTTCCTTGAGGAGGAACGGGCAAAACTCAGGGATCTGCTCCTTGAACTTGGAAAGGTTGTTGTTGCCGAGAAGGTACTTGCAGCTGGGATACTCTCACCTGGGGAGGCCTTTAAATTCCTTGGGGGTGCTGACTACGTTGACATGGTCACTGTGGGCGCGGCATCTGCTATTGAAGTGAAGGAGACATTCGGGGAACTCTTCAGGTTATGATCTTGCCTCTGGAGCATAACCTCCCCCACCCATCATCATATTTAATATTTTCTATAGGAATGAAATCGTAAAATAGAGGTTAATGCTTTAACATTTAACATGTTAAAGGACACATTCCATTGTTCATGAATAAACTCCCCTCATGTCAGTTTATGGGGTGTGGTTATGGATACTGCGACAAAGGTGCTTGTTGTAATCTGTTTTATTCTAATAGGGGCCCTGGGCTTTATCTCAGGCATGTTCCTCAAGTCACCCCGCGGCGGGGATCAGTACTACAATATGACCATCACCGGCGATACAGAAGGTGGGGCTCCTCAGGCCCCGGCTGGCACAGGGTCATGACATTCACAGGGTCCGAATCGGATTACCGCTACATTAACATCATGGGCAACAGGCTACGAGTTGTTTTTTCAGCGGCTCCTCTGGTGAATTACGATGTGAACAGCATCACCGTGGATGTCCTCAGGGATGGATACACCGTTGCCACTGATACCGTGGACTGGGGAGCCACTGAGTCATCTGCAAGGAAAAAGAGGATACTTGAGGTTGAGGGAGGCCCTGGTGAATACTGCATCGCGGTTTATGCAAGCGAAATCAGGGACTGGAAGGTCACGGTGTGGGATTACTACTGAAAGCTGATGATAGTAGGGTTCAGCTGCAGGTCTTCCTTTCCGCTATCACCTTCAGGAAGTCCCTGCTGCTCTCCATTTCACCTATCTCCCAGCTCTTGATAACAGGCACGCCATCCAGGTTCTCACTTATACGGGGATTGTCAATTATAAAAACGGATTCTGAACCGCTTACAAGTGACAGGTCCCGCAGCGGCACAGCCATCCTCCTGAGGGTCCTTGAATCCCTCCCCTTCTCAAGGTCCGTTATGACGGTACTCTCAAATTTCAGTTCCTTTGCAACGGCATCAAAGGGTGTCCTCTGGGTTTCAATCATTCCAAACCCAATATCACCCAGCCTTCCCCTGGGCCTTATTTCAACTTCATCCCTCTCAGGGACACTTAAGATGTCAATTGAGAGTGTTATCCTTATGTTGAGTATCTCCTCGAGTTTCATGGCTGTTTCAGGCGAGGCCCTTGCAAGCCCATTCTCATACTTGTAGATGGTCTTGCGGGATACGTGGGCAAGGTCTGCAAGGTCCTTGAGTGAGAGGTTGTATTCCTCACGGACCTCCCTTAGGGTTCTTCCGTCTATCTGCACATAGTAACCGCCCCGGTCAGCTATAACCTCAGGGTACTCCCCATCAACCACCATGTTCCTGAAGGTTTCAGGGGCAATGACCGGAATACCGTGCCTCTCATAGACAACATCCTCCTCAAGGTACTCTGTCTTTGACCTTATACCGATGAGAAGTGGTGATGCCAGGAACGTGTGTGCAAGGGTTTTTATCTCATGGGCCTGCAAACTATTTATACCATCAATGTTCACAAGGACCTTAAGCAGAAGTAGAAGGAGCTTCCTCCTGGCCATGAGGTCAAAGCAGCTCCTCTCATATATGTGGGATGTTTCAAATCCGTTGCTGATAAGAAGTTCATGTATCACCCTTAATACATCTTCCCTTTTAACAGATTTATCCAACTGGATCACCGGGTGATTTAATGTACAGAATTCATGTGGGTATAGATGATACCGATTCCCCCGATGGGATGTGCACAACCTATATATCATGCTTTATAATCCATGAACTTAAAAGTTGCGGTTTCACCACTGAGGGTTACCCGCGGCTCATAAGACTTAACCCCTTTGCACCCCACAAGACCCGGGGTAACGGTGCGGTGGCATTCACCGTGAGGGCCGAATCAGAGGATGAAATGGATGATATCAGGGATATCGTCATTCGCAGTGTTGAGGAACTCGCGGAGCTTGATAATGAGAGGACAAACCCTGGGGTGGTCTTCTATACCGGTGAGATCACAGATTCCATGAGGGAATTTGCCATATCAGCCATAAGGAGAATACTCAAAATTGAAGATGCCAGGAGGGTTGCAGAGGAGGTGGGGGCAGAGGTTCATGGATTCAAAAGGGGGAGGGGGGTCATAGGGGCCCTTGCAGCCATCGGCTGCCCCCTTGAGGACAGGACATATGAACTTCTCACCTACAGGGTCCCTGAGAACTACGGAAAACCCCGCCAGATAGACCCTGAATCTGTGAGGCTCATGGACGCTGAAACAGGCGGTGAGACCTTTGACAACGTTGATGGTGACTACATTGCAATAGAGCCCCATACACCCTGCCCAATACTCTATGGTATACGCGGCGAATCCCCTGAGGTTCTCCTGAGGGCCATGGAGATGGTTCGTGTCTATGAGGAGATAGAGAGGTTCTGCATCTTCGAGACAAACCAGCACACAGACCAGCACATTCAGGATGCAGGCAGCATAGCTGAGATGGAGACATTCGGCTGCTACCGCATCAGCGGTGAGGTGCTTGACAGCCCAAGGGTGATTGAGGGGGGCCACGTATTCTTCACCCTTGGCGACGACTCCGGCAAAATCGAATGCGGTGCCTATGAGCCAACAAAGGACTTCAGGAAGGTCATCCTTGAACTCATACCCGGGGACAGGGTCACCGTTTATGGGGGTATCGGGGCCCAGGGGACACTTAACATTGAAAAGATACACCTTGAGAGGGCCGCTGAACTCTACGTAGAGGAAAATCCCCTCTGTACATGTGGCAGGCGAATGAAATCCGCAGGCAGGAATAAGGGGTTCAAGTGTCCCTCATGCGGGCGGAGGGTAAGAAATTCCAGAAAGGTTAAGAGGGTACTTGAGAGGCCACTGAGGGAGGGCTACTATGAGGTCCCCACCTGCGCCAGAAGACACCTATCAAAGCAGCTTGTGAGGATGGGAATTTCTGGTGGCTGTTACCCTTCTGAGGGGTTTAGGTAGAGGATGGGAATTTCTGGGGGCTGTTATCCCTCTGAATTAATAAAAAATGGGAAACTTTATAACAATCACTGTTATATTTAAAGGCAACATAGTAGCATCAATGATGACAGGAAGGCTTGCAGAATTTGTATCATCACTCTCATACAGGGACCTCCCTCCTGAGATCATTGAAAGGGCAGAGATATGCGTCCTGGACTTTCTGGGCGTCTCACTCAGGGGTTCAGGGGAGAGGAGCGGTCTTTTGGCACTCAGGGCACTGGGCACCGGTGAGGGAAATTCGACGGTCATAGGCCATGGAAGGGGCTCTGATGAAAGGGCGGCGCTTCTCAATGGCATATTTGCCCATAACCTTGACCTTGATGACGGCCACAGGGGGGCCCAGATGCATCCAGGTGCATGCGTGATCCCCGCGGCCCTCGCAGCTGCAGAGGCCCTGGATGCAGAGTTCAGGGAGTTCATAGCAGGGGTTGTGGCAGGTTATGAGGTGGCCATCTTCATGGGCCTCCTCGCAAACCCCGGCCACAGGAAGAGGGGCTTCCACACCACAGGTACCTGTGGCACATTTGGGGCCGCCGCAGCCGCAGCCAGCGTAATGGGCCTTGACTGTGAGGAGACAGTCAATGCACTGGGACTTGCAGGGACCCAGGCAGCAGGACTCCTTGAATCAGACCATGCCGGCTCAATGGGCAAGCACCTGCACGCCGGGAGGGCGGCCCAGTCAGGACTCATATCTGCAAAGCTTGCACTGGAGGGTTTCACAGGGGCAGAGTCCATAATTGAGGGAAAGGAGGGGTTCCTCAATGCAATGTGCCAGCCCCCATCAGAGGTACCTGAAACTGGTGTATTTCACATAGGAGACGTTTACCTCAAGAGGTACCCTGTCTGCAGGCACCTTCACTCCACCCTTGACTGCGCCCTTGAAATACTTGGAATGACCAGATTCTCCGCATCAGAGATAGATGAGGTCCTCGTGGAGACATATGATATTGCAGCAGAACACAACAGCTATTCCCCGGGAACGGTTGAGGCGGTGAGGCAGAGCTTGCCTGTTTCACTGGCCATAATCCTTGAGAAAGGGGATCTTAGGGTTGAGGACCTTGAGATGGCCCCTGATGTCATGGAGACCGCATCAAAGATCAGAATAATGGTAGACCCAGAGATGCAGGAAATGAAGAACAGGAGACCTGCACGTGTTACAGTGAGACTGAGGGATGGCAGTGTCCACACAGCCTTCAGAGAACTCCCATCAGGGGAGCCAGAGGACCCCTACACCTGGGAGGACATCCTTGAGAAGTTCACACTCCTGAACCCGGATTACAGGATAGATAAACTGGATATCCTGAGGGAGGCATGGTCAGAGAGTATCTCCGAGATAATCTCTGAGATCCTTGACTGATACATTGGGCGGAGCTCTTGCCTGATACTGGCTTGATTGAGATATGCTCAGAACACTCCTCTGGGCTACTGATTAAAGGGCATAATTAAAACTGGAGGTGAAAAGTTTGGAAAAAACCCGCAGATACCTTGATAGAATCGGAATAGGAGTCCCCGAAGGTGAATCAGAGAAGAGATTCAGTGACGGCGGACAGTACCGCTTTGAGGTCCCCGGGATACAGAGACCCGGGGCCATGAGGGCCCTCCTGGATGCCATGGAAGAACATGACGTCAGGGTCCACAGGGTAACCCAGACGAAGGGTATAATGCTCCTCACCGACGGTGAGATTGAGGAGATGGCTGAACTGGCCCGTGAAGCAGACATAGAACTCTTCCTGAGTGTGGGTCCCAGAGCAACCTATGATACAAGTGCATCTGCAAGGACACCCGAGGGTTCAAGGATAGGTTACAGGCTCAGGGGATACGACAACCTGGTTTATGCGGTTGAGGATGTTCGGAGGGCTGCTGAACTCGGTGTGAGGGGCATAGTGGTCTACGACGAGGGACTCCTCTGGGTTCTTGGGAGGATGCGAGGCGACGGTGAAATACCTGCGGACCTCCACTTCAAGGTCTCAGCCCACTGCGGGCACGGTAACCCTGCATCAGCACGGCTCCTTCAGGATATAGGCGCCGATTCCCTCAACCCTGTGAGGGACCTCCAGATACCCATGCTTGCAGCAATAAGGGAGGCCATTGACATTTCCATCGATGTCCACACAGAGAACCCCAAGTCATCCGGTGGATTCATAAGGCACTACGAGGTCCCTGATATAATAAGGTATGCATCCCCGGTTTACCTCAAAACAGGGGGATCTGTGGCGGGACACCATGGATGGGACACCACAGAGTCACAGGCCCGTGAGAGGATAAGGCAGGTTGTGCTTGTGAGGGACATGATAGAGCGTTACTACCCTGAGGCTGTGTTCTCATCCGGGAAGGACCTCGCGGTACCTGTGGGGGGAAGGTAGATTGGATATAGCAGCACGGGTGAGGGATGCCCTTGTAAGGGCAGGTACAACCACACCACCGGATGTTATGCGGGCATATAAGCGGGCCCTTGCGAGGGAAGAGGATGAAAAGGCAGCATGGATCCTTGAACTTCTCATTAAAAACGCCAGGATAGCCGAAGAAAGCGGCAGACCCCTCTGTGATGACACAGGGATACCCCACGTCATCGTTGAGGTGGGTGAAGACGCCCTCCTCCCGGGCGGCTTCTTCAACCTCATAAGGAGGGGGATTGCTGAGGGCCTCCTTAAACTTCCAGGAAGACCCATGGCGGTGCGTGGCGATGAGATTGAGAGGATAGAGCAGAGCCGGGGCCTCTACAGTGACCCGTCAAAACTTCAGCCGGCACCCTTCCTTGTTGAATCAGTCCCGGGAGACGAGGTCAGAATCCATGTTCTCCTCCTTGGGGGCGGCCCCGAGATAAGGGCAAGGACCAGAAGGGTTTTTCACAGACACAGCTATAGAAAAGTATTTGAGGAAGTTCTGACATGGATGAAAACAGAGGTCCCTTTACTTGGATGCACCCCGTGCATACCTGTTATAGGTATTGGGAGAACTCATTTTGAGGCCACGAGCCTTATGCTCAGGGCAATGGCCACTGGAAGCCTTGATGAGCAGTCTGAAATTGAGGATTACATTACAGAATCCCTTAACAGTACCGGAACAGGACCCCTGGGTCTTGGGGGATCCACAACAGCCCTTGGTTCCCTGGTGAATGTGGGGCCTCAGAGGGCCAGCGGCGTCAGAATAGTCTCAATGAGGCTGGCATGCTGTGTGGAGCCGAGAAGGGCAACCATAAAACTGTAGATCTCTGAGGTGAAGGAATGGCTATAGGAAAGGATTCACTTGAAAATGTATTCAGGATGGGTTCCCCGAAGTGGAGGACTTCCATTACGAGGGTTGAGCCCAATCGGATTGTTACCAGGGGTTATTCTCAGGAGGATTTGATTGGTGGTGTTTCTTTTTCTGAGATGGTTTACCTGTTGATTCGGGGTGAGCTTCCGCCGGGTAATGTTGCGAGGATGCTGGAGGCTGTCCTGGTGTCCTTCTGTGATCATGGTGTGACCCCGCCCAGTACTCAGGCTGCCCGTATGATTGCCTCTGCCGGGTCCCCGGTGCATGCCTGTATTGCTGGTGGTCTTCTTGCCTTTGGTAAGAATCATGCCGGGGCCATTGAGAGGTCCATGAAGCTTTTCCAGGAGACTGTTTCAGGGTGTGAGTCTGAGGATGAGATTCCTGAGGCTGCTGTGAGGCTGGTGGATGATCATCTGCGGAGGAACAGGAAGGTGCCTGGTTTCGGGCACAGGTATCATAATGCGGATCCCCGGGCTGTCAGGCTCCTGGACCTTGCAGAGGAGTACGACTGTGTGGGCCCACACACGAGGCTTGCGGTTGAGGTTCAGAACATCCTACTTGAGCGTAAGGGTGTCAGGATGAACGTTGATGGTGCCAACGCAGGGATACTCTCAGATATGGGTTTTGACTGGCGCACAGGGGCGGGCGTGTTCATGATAGGACGGCTCCCGGGCCTCATATCCCACGTATACGAGGAAAAGGTGCGTGAACCAGCCTTCAGGAAATTCTTCGACATCGAAGAAATACACTACGACGGCGAGGAGGAGAAGAACCTCTCTACCGGCGCAGACCTTGAACCAATGCCTGAGTAGCAGAAACCTTCAGGCAGCATAAAATCATTTTATAGCAAATAATAACCTTTATAATACCATTAAATTAATTTAAGTCTCATAATATGATTCACTGAACCAAGGGAGGGATTCAAAAGGCTTTGTTCACCGAATAGGTTTAGTTGAGTATCATAAACTCTGGAATAAAATAGTAAAAGATAAATATACCCCGAAATAGACCTTTGCATTAATAGGGTGATTTACATGACAACCATATCGGAAGCTATCACTACCATAAAGAAGGCTGAAAATGACGCTGACAGGTTAATTCAGGAGGCCAGAGAAAAATCATCCCAGCTAATCGATGACGCCAGAACCAGGTCCAGCGAACTCCTTGAAAATGCTGAAAGGGAGGCCAGTGAGAAGGGCGATGAGCTCATAATGGAGGCAGAGGAAAGGGCCAGAAAGGAAGCCATCAGCATTTCAGGGAAGGCAAAGCGTGAAGTGGAGACAATGAAATCAGCGGCAATGGGCAGAGTCCCTGAGGCCGCCAGCATTATCGTGAAAAGTATCTTGTAGTGTGAGTAACATGTTTCTACCGGCAAGGATGCGAAAACTCAAGATCATAACCCTGGACCAGTACTCGGATTCAGTGGTTCGGTCCTTGCATGAGGAGGGAATAACCCAGATCGATGACATCTCCGAGCGCATCCAGCAGGATGCAGAGTGGCGCCAGATCCTTAAACCATCGAGGGCAACACCATACACAGGAAGGGTGTCATCCCTCCTCATGAAGACAAGCGGTATCCTGGACTTCCTTGGCTCAGTGGCAGCCCAGGAGAAGGGCCTCAAGGATACCCTGAAGGAGTTCATCAACCCCCCTGTCTTTGATAAAAGGGAGGTTGAGGAACTGGACACAGAATCACTCCTGGAAAGGGCTGAGGAAATCCTGGGAAAGGTCGAATCAGAGACCAGGGTTATGGAGGAAAAATTGAATGAGCTTGATTCAGAAAAAGCAAGCCTCGAATCAAGCCTGACAGTTGCAGAGAAACTGAAAGAATTTGATATTGATTTTGCCGATCTCCATGCTTCAAAGTACATAACCGGAATCGCCGGGAGAATACCCTCTGAAAACCTGGATGAAATCCGGGAAAAACTCTCAGAGATCACAGATGAACTGATACTCTTCGATGCAGAGGGGGAAACCAGGGCAGAGCGCATTTTAATAATAATAACCCTCAGGAAACATGGGGACAGTGTGGCCTCACTCCTCAGGAGAATGGAATTTGAGCGGTTCGAGATCAGCGAACTCAGCGGAAGACCATCAGAGGTCATATCCTCCTCAGAGACACGCATTGCGGAAATTGAGGGGGAAAGAAGTGAGATCATCTCAAAGCTGAGGGAGATAAACAGTGAATGGGAGGACGAACTCCTTGTCCTCAAGGAACAGCTTGAAATCGAGAAGGAGCGAAACGAGGTTTTCTCACTCTTCGGCGAAACCGAGAAGACAGTGATGCTGGAGGCATGGGTGCCCCTCAAGGAGGCCGATAGGGCCATCGAGGTTGTTGAGGAGTCATCCGAGGGCCACTGCGTCACTGAACTCGAGGAACCAAACCCCGAGGAGGTTCCGGTGCTTCTGGACAACCCCAGATTCGCCAAACCCTACGAAAACTTCGTGGAGATGTACTCACCACTGAAGTACAACGAGATCGACCCGACGATCTTCATGGCCTTTGTGTTCCCGTTCTTCTTCGGGTTCTGTCTCACAGATGCAGGGTACGGTATACTGGATGCACTCATAGGACTCATACTCTACCGCGGCCTTGGTAAGGTCAACCGGTTCATGAGGGACTTCGGTATAATCATGATGTCCTGTGGGGTATGGGCCTTCATCCTCGGGATGGTCACCAATGGATTCATAGGGGACTTCTTCCCACGGTTCCTGAACATTCAGCTGCCAACGGTCATACCGGCCATAGACGCATTTGTGAACCCCCAGAACATACTCATAATGGCACTCACGGTTGGTGTGCTCCACATCAACTTCGGTTTAATCCTGGGGGCGAGGAACAACATAAGGCTCGGGAACATGAGGGAGGCCCTCGGGTCACAGATAGTCTGGCTGATACTTGAACTGGGTATCATCCTCTACATCTTCGGAGGAATGTTCCTCGGGGCGCCAGTGATAATCCTGGCAGCTGCAATGCTGCTCTACTACAACGGCCTCTTTGGCCTCATGGATGTATCAGGGTTCCTGGGTACGCTCCTATCATATGCCAGGCTCCTGGCCCTCTGTCTATCAACAGGGGGTATAGCGATGACCGTTAACATCCTCACAGGACTGAGCTATGAGATGATACCGGTCATTGGAGTCGTTCTGGCCCCGATAATATTCGTGTTCGGGCACCTTGCCAACAACGCCTTCCAGAGCCTTGGTGCCTTCATAAACTCACTTCGTCTGCATTATGTGGAATTCTTTGCCCAGTTCTATCTGGGCGGAAAAAACAAGTTCAACGCATTTCGTGCTGAAAGAAACTTCACTAAGATAAGGAGGTAAATAGAATGGTTGAAATAGCATTAGGTACTGCTTTAGCAGCAATAGGTGCTGGAGTTGCAGTAGGATTCGCAGGTCTTGGATCAGGATTAGGTCAGGGTATAGCAGCCGCAGGAAGTGTGGGTGCAGTTGCAGAGGACTCCGACATGTTTGCGAGGGGTATTATATTCTCAGCCCTCCCGGAGACACAGGCTATTTACGGGTTCCTGATCGCCATACTTCTCCTGGTGTTCTCAGGGCTCCTTGGAGGAGGAAAGGGCCTGGATGTAACAGCAGGACTTGTGGCTGTGGGTGCAGGTGCAGCCATAGGATTCGCAGGTCTCGGTTCAGGTATGGGTCAGGGTATAACATCAGCATCATCAGTGGGTGCAGTTGTTGAGGACCCTGACATGTTTGCGAGGGGTATTATATTCTCAGCCCTTTCAGAGACACAGGCCATCTATGGTTTCCTGATCGCCATACTTCTCATGGTCTTCGGCGGAATACTAGGAGGCTAATTAGATGAGCTCCGGAGCCGAAAAAATTGTCTCCAGTATAATGTCAGAGGCTCAGGCAAAGGCGGACGCCATAATCAGGGAAGCTGAAGATGAAGCTGCAGGTATAGTGGATGAAGGTGAAAAAAGGGCCAGGATGGCCAGTGAACGCATACTCGAGTCAGCCAGAAAACAGGCTGACATGAGGTACCAGCAGATAATCTCAGAGGCCAAGATGAATGCAAGGCGTGCAGAACTGGAGGCAAGGGAAGAGGTAATACAGGAGGCCTTCAAAAAGGCGGAAGAGGAACTTAAAAACCTGGCATCCACCTCCCAGGAGGAATACGTCAGCGCCCTCAGGGGCATGATAAAGGAGGCCGCCGTTGAGATAGGTGGCGGTGACCTGGTTGTCAGCATGAGGGAGGACGACAGGTCCCTTGACCTCGGACTCGATAAAATCGCGGCTGAAGTGGAAGCAGAAACAGGCAAAAAAACAACCCTGAAGGTTGGAGACAGCATCAGAACCATTGGAGGAGCAGTGGTAAGGACAGAGGATGGTCTGATAGAGGTTAACAACACAATAGAGGCCAGGATGTCCCGTTTCAGGAAGGCTCTACGTTCAGAGGTGGCCAGGGTTCTTTTCGAATAAAAAAGGGGAGATAACAGATGGCTGACAGCATCACAACAATTGTAACAGCGCTTGGATTCCCTTCAATAGAATCTTTTATAGGCGTACTCCTCCTCGGAGGAGCCATTATAGGTGCTATTGTGGTAATAGCAACTATAAGGCCTATATTAGATTTATTCCCCTTCGCATACCCTAACGCCAGAGTCAGGGCACGAATAGGACGCCTCCTAAACGAGAAACAGCTATCAGAGATTCTTGAAACCGAGTCCATGGAGGAGTTCAAGAACTACCTCCGGGGACTCCCTGACTACGCCAAATACATTGACAGGTTCCCCATTGAGAAGGCCCTTGAGAGTCAGCTCGCAGAGACCTATGAGATGGTATCCCAGATAGCACCTGCATCCATAAGGGACCCCTTCAGGGCAAACCTGAAGAGATGGGATGTGAGGAACATCAAGAGCCTCATAACAGCAAAGGCTGCTGGCCTGAGTGCCGAGGAGACAGTGAACCTCCTTGTCCCGGGAGGTGAAATCTATGAGATCATCGAGGGCCTTGCAGACGCTTCAAGTGTTCAGGAGGTTGTAACAGGCCTTGAGGCTACAGAGTACGCCGGCGTACTGGAGGATGCCCTATCCGACTATGAGGAGACAGGGATGCTCCTCCCAATAGAGGCGGCCCTTGACAGGAAGTTCCTGGAGGGACTCATAAGGACAGTTGGAAGTCCATCAGACGACAACACAAAGATACTCCACACATACTTCGGGACCATGGTCGACATATCCAACCTTAAAATAATACTCCGTGCAAAGGCAGACGGTCTCAGCTATGATGACATAAGCCCATACATAGTACCCCACGGTTACCAGATCAGGGAATGGAAGCTCAAGGACCTCATGGAATCAGAGGATGTCAGTGGAGTTGTAAGCGGCCTTGAGGGTACAGACTACGGTCAGATGCTATCAGAGACCCTCTCAGAGTACACATCAACGGGTTCAGTGGCTGTATTCGAACGCGTCCTTGAGGACAACCTCAACAGGATGGCAAGGAACTTCGCACTCAAGAAGCCCTTCGGTGTCGGGCCAATGATCGGATTCCTCAGCAGGAAGGAGGTTGAGGTGAAGAACCTCAAGGTCATAGCAAGGAGCAAGAGGGAGCCAGGCTTCCCTGAAGCAATGGTTAAGGAGATGTTAGCATGAGTTCAAATATTGCAGTGGTTGGTGACAGGGACACTGTAACAGGGTTCAGACTCGGAGGCGTCAGGGAAGGCTACGTGGTTGAAACACCTGACGAGGCAGAGGAAACCATAAGGAACCTTATACGTGATGGCTTCTCCATAATAATCGTCACAGAAAAGATTGGTGATGAACTGAGGGAATTTATAGAAGAAACCACAAGTTCAAGCGCATTGCCAATGATAATAGAGATACCAGACAAGACAGGCCCCTCAGAACGTGAAACAGATCCACTGAGGGACCTTATTAAAAGAGTTATTGGGGTTGAGATGGTAAAATGACACAGGAAGGAAGGATTATAAAAATAGCGGGTCCTGTTATCATCGCCGAGGGGATGAGAGGATCCCAGATGTATGAAATGGTTAAGGTGGGTGAAGACAAGCTCATAGGAGAGATCATTGAACTTGAGGGTGACACAGCAACAATCCAGGTCTACGAGGAAACCGCAGGCATAAAGCCTGGAGAGACCGTTGAAAGAACAGGCGGTCCACTATCAGTGGAACTGGGACCTGGAATACTGGGTTCAATCTTCGACGGTATCCAGAGACCCCTCGAGAACATCAAGGCACTCACCGGAGACTACATAGAGAGGGGAGTGGACGTACCATCCCTCCCAAAGGATAAGAAATGGACCTTCAAACCCACAGCCCGGGAGGGCCAGATGGTTAAGGGAGGGGACATAATCGGTGAGGTTGAGGAGACATCCTCAATAACCCACAGGATAATGATCCCACCGAACGTTGAAGGTAAACTCACAATGATAGCCCCCCAGGGCGAATACACCGTCCTTGATGATATAGCTGAGGTTGAAACCGAGAGCGGAACAGAAAAGATTCAGATGCTCCAGAAGTGGCCTGTCAGGAAGGGCCGACCCTACAAGAAGAAACTCGACCCTGACGTCCCACTCATAACAGGTCAGAGGGCGCAGGACACATTCTTCTCAGTCGCCAAGGGAGGTACAGCAGCCATACCAGGACCCTTCGGTTCAGGTAAAACGGTTACCCAGCAGCAGCTCGCAAAGTGGGCCGACGCAGACATAATCGTCTATGTTGGATGCGGTGAGAGGGGTAACGAGATGACTGAGGTCCTCAAGGAGTTCCCTGAACTCGAGGACCCCAAGACAGGTAACCCACTCATGGACAGGACCGTGCTCATAGCAAACACCTCAAACATGCCTGTGGCTGCAAGGGAAGCCTGTGTGTACACAGGTATAACCATAGCAGAGTACTTCAGGGACATGGGCTACGACGTCGCCCTCATGGCAGACTCAACCTCAAGGTGGGCCGAGGCAATGAGGGAGATCTCAGGAAGGCTGGAGGAGATGCCAGGTGAAGAGGGATACCCTGCATACCTCGCATCAAGGCTCGCACAGTTCTATGAGCGTGCAGGAAGGGTCACAACCATTGGATCAGAGGATAAGATAGCCTCAGTATCAGTTGTGGGTGCAGTTTCACCACCAGGTGGGGACCTCTCAGAGCCCGTCACACAGAACACCCTAAGGATATGTAAGGTGTTCTGGGCCCTGGACGCATCACTGGCAGACAAGCGTCACTTCCCTTCCATTGACTGGCTCCAGAGCTACTCACTCTACATTGACAGTGTCCAGGAATGGTGGGCCAGCAACGTGGACCCCGAATGGAGGAAATTTAGGGACGAGGCAATGGCTCTCCTCCAGAAGGAGGCAGAGCTCCAGGAGATAGTCCAGCTCGTCGGACCCGACGCACTTCCAGACAGGGAGAGGATAACCCTGGAGACAACCAGGATGATAAGGGAGGACTTCCTCCAGCAGAACGCCTACCATGAGGTGGACACCTACTGCTCACCATCAAAGCAGTTCGAGATGCTCAGGACAATCATAATGTTCCACAGGAACGCAACAGCGGCCCTTGAGAAGGGCGCACCTGCAGCTGACATAATATCCCTCCCTGTTAAGGAGGATATCGGGCGTATGAAGTACATACCTGAAGAGGAATTCCCTGCAAGGATCAAGGAGATCCGGGAAAGGATCGTCAAGGAATGTAGTGAGGTGTGAAGATGAACGTTAACATCAAAACCCGTGAATACACCACCGTCACAGAGGTCTCAGGTCCTTTAATGATCGTTGAGGGTGTTGAAGGGGTTGCCTACAGTGAGATAGTGGAGATTGAAACACCCACAGGTGAGAAGAGAAGGGGACAGGTACTGGAAGTCAGGGAGGACCTTGCAGTCGTACAGGTCTTTGAGGGTACCAGTGACCTCAACACAGAGACAACAAAGATAAGGTTCACAGGTGAAACAGCGAAGATCGGCGTATCCCTGGACATGATGGGCCGAATATTCGACGGTACAGGTAAACCCATAGACGGTGGCCCTGAGATCATACCCGAGAAGGAGCTCGACATCAACGGTAGCCCCATGAACCCCGCTGCAAGGGAGTTCCCTGCCGAGTTCATACAGACCGGTATATCAACCATTGACGGGATGAACACCCTGGTGAGGGGTCAGAAGCTGCCTATATTCTCAGGTTCAGGGCTTCCACACAACGAACTGGCAGCCCAGATCGCAAGGCAGGCCAAGGTGCTTGCAGAGGAGAGCGAATTCGCGGTTATCTTCGCGGCCATGGGTATCACCCACGAAGAGGCAAACTACTTCATGAGGGACTTCGAGAGGACAGGGGCCCTTGAGCGTGTTACGGTCTTCATGAACCTGGCAGACGACCCTGCCATTGAGCGTATCATCACCCCGAGGATGGCCCTCACAACAGCAGAGTACTTTGCCTTCGAGCACGACATGCACGTCCTGGTCATACTCACCGACCTCACAAACTACTGTGAGGCCCTAAGGGAGATCTCAGCTGCAAGGGAGGAGGTCCCAGGACGAAGGGGTTACCCGGGGTACATGTACACCGACCTTGCAAGCCTCTATGAGAGGGCAGGGCGTATAGTCGGCAAGGAGGGGTCAATCACACAGATGCCCATACTGGTGATGCCACAGGACGACATCACACACCCCATACCTGACCTGACAGGTTACATCACCGAGGGCCAGATAGTGCTGAGCCGTGACCTCCACCGTAAGGGTATATACCCACCGGTGGACGTGCTCCCATCACTATCCAGGCTCATGAGTGGTGGTATCGGTGAGGGAAGGACACGTGAGGACCACAGCGGTGTCTCAGACCAGCTATACAGTGCCTACGCCGAGGGACGTGACCTCAGGGACCTCATGGCGGTTGTGGGTGAGGAGGCCCTCACAGAGAGGGACCGCAAGTTCCTCAAATTCGCTGATGAATTTGAGAAACGCTTCATCACCCAGGCACGTGACGAGGACCGCTCCATAGAGGAGACCCTCAACCTCGGATGGGAACTGCTATCACTCCTCCCGAGGTCCGAACTCAAGAGGGTCCGCGAGGAGCACATACCCAAGTACCTCCCGGGTGCCGAATAACCACCCCCAACATCCTTTTTCAGGAGAGTTAGCCAATGGCACAGGAAATGATTGAGGGGATCAACCCCACAAGGATGGAGCTCCTGAAACTCAAGCAGCGTGAGAAACTCGCTGTCAAGGGTTACAGTCTCCTCAAGGAGAAGAGGAACGCCCTTATCATGGAGTTCTTCAACATCCTTGAGAGGGTTAAGGGTTCCCGTGAAAAGGTGGAGGAGCACCTCAAGGAGGCCTTCTCTGACCTCACAGAGGCCCAGGTACTCATGGGCGACACTGCAGTTGAGAGGGCTGCAATGTCTGTGAGGGAGTCCGTGGAGGTCGACATAGACTCAAGGAGTATAATGGGTGTCGTTGTACCGGTGGTCGATGCCCGGGCAACCCAGAGGACCGTGGTTGAACGTGGATACGGCCTTGTGGACACATCAGTAAAACTCGACGAGGCAGCCAGAAAATTCGAGGAGTCCCTGGCACTCATAATAGAACTCGGTGAGATCGAGAAGACCATAAGGCTCCTCGCCGGTGAGATAGAATCAACCAAGCGAAGGGTTAACGCCCTCGAACACATCATAATCCCGAGGCTCAAGAACACCGTCAAGTACATTGAGATGAGGCTCGAGGAGATGGAGAGGGAGAACTTCGTCAGGTTGAAGATGATCAAAAAATCCATGGAGATGGAGTGATGGTTAGGATACTCACAAGGTTCGGCCAGGTCCGCGAGGCCGAGGAGAAATACAGGAGGGAACTCGTGGACTTCAGGATGGGTGAGGTCTACGGGAACCTCAGGGCCATCATTGCAGACGAGGACGTTGAGGTCAGGGCCGGCGAAGCAAAGCCGGTTAAGATCAAGGAGGTCAGTATACCGGCAAACCACATAGTCTTCATGTGTGCCTACGCCACGAACCCCCTGGGTCATCCGATAGCTGCAGGGGAGGAGACACCCCTACCCATAAGCATGGACCGTAAGGCAGACCATGCAACCTTCGTAGCTGCTGCAGACGGGAAAATCAGCAGGAACGACCTCCTGGGTGTCCTCATAATTCTACCGGTTGAATTAACCCACTAATATTTATTTTTAAAGTTGCTCCAGTTCCAACGCTCAGAGAATGTTTTATGTGATGAGTGACCCCTGATTTTCTCTCACTTCACTACACTTATCCGGATTCGGCATAGGGAATAGATTTCGTCGTATTAAACGTACCATTCGTATACTGGGCCGTGCAGATAATTCCATTCTCTGGATGGAGTCCCATGAATCCTGAGGCCTTTCTTCCAGAAATGGTTTATCCCAGGAAGCCTTTCATTTCCTCATAGAGTTCAATCATCAGGTCCTCAATGTGCTCGGTGAGTTCCTCTGTGTACTCCAGGAGGTCCCGGTAGGTTTCCACCAGTGCTTCACGGTTCATCTTCAGCTGTTTCATGGCCCTGGCCTGGGCAGTGGCGGGGTTACCTGAAATGATCCTTCTGAGTCTTGATGAGCCCTCCCTCAGCTCCTCAACATCATTCCTTACCTCGGCCATCCACTCAAGGTAGTATCTCTCAACGCCCCTGATATCCCTCTTCAGGTTCGTTCTGATCTCAAGGAGCTGGTCCCTTCTATCCTTCAGTTCCACCAGGGAACTCCTTAGGGAGGCTATCGTGGACGTGTCAAGGTCCCGGAAATCTGCAAGTTCGGTGAGAATCCTGTGATAGTCCTCAGGATCCATCAACCATCACCCCTACTGGAGATGTATCCTTAACTCTATGAGGTTACCACTGGCCCGGGTCTCGGTCTTTATCTCCTCATGCTCCTTTTCCATTTCACGTACACGGTAGAATATGTTGGTGAGGGCCCCTGTCCTGAAAACCCCTGTCCTGTTCTCGGGCTTGGAGGATATGAGGATGACTGAGACCATGTCATCTTCTATCTTCACATTGTAGTTGACGCCGTTTATGTATATCCCGTCCGAGAGCCTTAAAAGAAGTTTTATATACTTTATGGGGAGTCCGCTGCCGCTTATTATCTCCTTTATCTTATCATTTTCCCGGCACTGCTCGATATCGATATCCAAGGTACACCCTCCACTAAGATATTAATGTTTTATAGAATATAAAACATAGCCTAATAGGATGAGAGGTGACAGATCAGACATGCTGATGAAGAAGGAGATCTTTAACCTCAACCGTCATCTCCCCTCAAGGAGGAAGACCCTGGAGGAGCTCCTCAGGGAGGACAGGCCCCATGTTACAGGGGCTGATGGCACCAGGCACAGGTTCAAATGGGCTGAACTTGAAGACCTCAGGGGGATGCTGACTGAGGATGAGGCAAGGAGGCTGAGGCTCCCGATATACATTGAGATAGAATCTGAGACCTCAGGTGCAAGGATCGCCGGTGATATTGAGGTGAAGGTGGTCTCGGAGGTCCTTGAGAGGGATGATGAGGGTGATGAGATCTACATCTACAGACCTGAGATGAGGGTGCTGAGGGCGAGGTTTCCAACGGTTACACAGTACATGTTCCTTGTGAGGGAGCTCTAAGGAGGTTGATGGAATGAGCAGGGATCCGCTTAAGGAGTACCTTAAGGACCCTGATAGGAGGGCCAAACTTTTCCTTTTAATGACAGGTGGCATGATTCTGAGCACGGTGCTCATAACGATAGGTACCATAATACTGATACTCCTACTGCTTGGCATAATCTGATGCCTGTCCCGCGGTGATTCATGTTATCGGAGGATATCCATGGACGGGGTTCTGAATGCAGGACACCAGATCCAGTTACCTGAGATGATCATATCAGGGGAAAATGGGCACTGGAGAGTACATGGACACTGCAAAAAGACAGGATATAAGAGACATTGAACAGTATGGGCACTGCAAGAGCCGGATAAGCAGCTGCAAATTTCATGGCAGATACCTTAAGGATCTGCTCCAGAGGTATCTTAAATCCACCTTCTTCTTAACCCTAGGATATGCAGTTTGTCCCCTTAAAGTAGGGTTCTTTAATGGAGCAGAAGGTTCTCAGCATCGGAGGTAATGGAGTTCTTTCTTGACAATATATTCTCATACTCCCTGTGGTCGAGGTGGGGGGCATCGGAGGTAATGGAGTTCTTTCTTGACCCTGGAGCAGATGTTTGATGCAAGGTTCTCAGCGGCCTCCATGGAGTTATGGGAGGCCAGGACGGTCAGCAGGGGTTCACCCTCCTCAATTATGGTTCCCGGGACAGGAAGGTCATGGACCCCCATGGTTTTTATCTCACCCACCCGGCACCTTGCCGGGGCATAGAGTATCCTCTTAACAGCATAACTGACCGGGTCCGGTTTTTCTATAAGCTCGCCCATGCATGCCCTGATATGGGCATCCACCATGTTTATTCCCAGGGAGGCTTCAGCACACTCAAAGGTCCCCTGTATCCTGGGATTGACCTCTATGACATACAGCTCGGAGTCCCTCATTATGAGGTCGACGCCGTTGGATCCGCGCAGGGAGAGGTCAAGTATGAGGTCACTGGCAAGATCCTCAATCTCCCCTGAGGGCCCTGGTGTCATGTTACCGGCGTAGACGAACTGCCCCTCAAATCCAGGTACGCCCCTGTCGATGATCTGCCTGCTCGTCAGAACCGTGATGGCATCCTCTCCGGTTGAAAGAACAGAGGCACTCACAGGGACGCCCTCGATGTACTCCTGGAGGAGGAACTCCCCATCACCTTCGCGGAACTCGGTGACACCAAAGCCTCCAGCGCCGGAAACCGGCTTTGCGATGTATTTCTTCTCCCCTGCAGCTACAATCTCCATCGCCTCGGCAGGGTCACTGATGAGGTGTGTCTCGGGTGTGGGGTATGAGTTCCTGATCCTCCTGTAGAGGCGGTACTTGTCCTCCACGTGATCAACCCTGGAGTTACCGAGGACCTTCTCCCCTGGGAGAGGGGGTGCGCCTGTGAGGGGGATTATACCATCAGCCCTTTCTATGAAATCTGAGGCTGCTTCAAGGAGCTTCTCCTGACTGAAGTTCTCATGGAATCTCCCGCAGCTTTCACCGCTACGCTCCCTCAGTATGCACCTTCTTTCGGTGTAGTGCTTGAAGTCTGCTGTGCAGTAGTAACCTGCAGAGTAGACCCTGTACCCTAACCTGAAGGCTGATTCAACCACAGGTCGGGTGTTGACGCCTATTACAAGTATTTCCTCCATTTTGGACACAGAATCAGTGGTTTGATAGTCCCGAGCGGAGTCGAACCGCTGTCGCCGGGTCCAAAGCCCAGCAGGATTACCACTACCCCACGGGACTATGACAGTTATTAGGTGGTGATGTTCTTCATAAATAGGTTTCGATAAAAGGGGGGTGTTATGGGGGGATAGTCCCGAGCGGAGTCGAACCGCTATCGATGGATCCAGAGTCCATCAGGATTGCCATTACCCCACGGGACTATGCTTAAAAAGAGCTCATATCGACAAGATAAGGTTACATGGAACCCCTATAAATACTTTGCGGTTCTTAAAGTGAGTGGCTGACCCCCGGATGCCTCCATAAAAAAGGTGTTAAAAAATAGAACTAGAAGGGTGAGAACACCCCTATGAACACCAGCCAGGCCAGCAGGGTCTTTGCAACCAGGCTCAGTATGATGTAGACCCTCTCACCGTAGAGGTAGTCCCTCCATTTACCGACACCCCTGTACTGCAGCAGCATGTTGACGGAGAATGTGTTGAACATCACAAAGTAGATGAGCAGTGTGAGGTAGACGAAGTCCGGTGGCTGTGTCTCGGCGGAGCCCAGGGCGGCGATGAAGTAGGCTGCAATGACCACCCATGGGGTGAAGCCTGAGATGCACCCCAGTAGGTAGGGTGACCAGTCGATCTTCTCGGTGTACTGGTTGATCTTCTCCATCAGGTAGCCGAACATTATCATCGATGCGTTGAGGACGAAGATCATCACAAGTGACCAGAGGTCCCAGACCCCCACGAAGGTGGCCAGTATCACTATCATTATTGAACTTGAGAGAGCATACTCGTACCAGCGGTAGGGGTTCATACCCCTCTTCAGGTTCTCAACGTAACTCTCATTCCTGAGGAAGGCTATTGTGAAGTGGGCCACCGCAGATATCAGGAGGAAGGATGCAAGGATCACCCCGAGGTAGCTCACGGTGAATGCCACCTCAGGGCTGGGAAGGACCTGGAATGACGGCGGATTCAGTGAGAGTATCTTGAACTTCAGGTAAAACGTGTAGATGTCCCTGTCCCAGGTGAGCAGGTAACCCAGCGCAACCATCAGAAGCCCCTGGATCAGGTGCAGGGACCCGGCCGCTATGTTCAGCTTCCTCAGCCCCTCAAAACTTATAGGGGACTTCTCAATCATTTTAATTCTTTCAATGTTGTCCATAAAACACCCCCATATCATCGTTATGTCAGTGGAGCTATTTTAATGTATCAACAGGTCAGTAAGGAAGGGTGGGGATGGTGATGCCAGAATTCTATATCAGCGGGTCCGTCAGGAACAGTGGGTAGACTGATGCCAGAACCCGTGGGAAGGCCGGATGGTCTTACAGTGGATGTGTATGGATGCTTTCAGAACAGAAAAAATAGTTTATGGGGGGCAGCTCTCTGCTCAGCACAAAAATGGTGGAGGTTTTCAGCCGAGGAACTTCCTCTGGCTTGCAGCCTCAAGGATGAGCTCCTGGAGGTTGGCTGTCCGGTTGATTCTGAGGGCCCTTATGATCTCCTCTGTGGTCTTCATGTGCCCCTCATCATACTCAGGTTCAAGGTACTCCTCAAAGGAGGATTTAACCTCAGGGCTGAGGAATGGTGATTCAGGGTTGGCGTACCTTGCAGCGTCATGGAGGTCCCTTCCAAGACCCGGGTAGACCTCCTCAATGAATTCAAGGTCACCTGATGATAGCGCGTTGAACCCGAGCAGCTCCGGGGGAACCCCCAGCGAGTAGAGGGCCGCTGTGAAGGTTATTGCCCTTGGGAGTGAAACGTTTCCCATGCTCCTTGAGTATCCGAAGAGTCCGATGTGGAGCTTCCTCTTCCTCCTGCCGGGCACGTACCTCGCAACCCTGTTTATGATGTCCACGAGGTCCATGACCTGCCTCCTGTACTCCCGGCAGTAGGCTGAAAGTATCTCCAGGACACCTTCACGCTCGATTTCAGCTGCCCTGCCAGGTTTAACAGACCTTAGTTCCTTTATGCCCCTGATGACATCTGATGGTTCATGGTCGTACTTGAAGGATGACTGGACAGTGAAGGTGTAGGCGCCACGGTACTCCCCGGTAACGTCCTCCACATTATCGGGGCGGAGGTTACCCCTGAAGGGAGCTGAGCCCATACCTATTATTGGGTAGAGTTTAACTCCTGACTCTTCCTCAAGGTCCCGGAAGTCTGAGAGGGCTATCCTGTTGAGGAGTGTGGCTGATATCATACCGTAGTTCATGGCAGGGTCTGACCTTGCAAGGAAGACCCTCTGCTCCGGGATATCCTTACCATCAAGGTACTCGCCTGTGATCTTGGCGGCGTTCAGCATCCCCTCATGGTCCTCGAAGAGGGGGATAACGTTGATCTCGTCGGGCCGGAATTCACCTATCCACTCCTTGACGGTCACACCATCTGCGAGCTGCAGCCTCTCCTTACCCTTCACAAAGTCCAGGTAGTAGCTGTGGATCCGGTTGAGGCAGCTGCTTGATGAGGTCATGGGGAGGATGACCTCGAAGACCGGGGCTGCGTCCATCCCGTAGAAGAGGCTTGCGGTGTCATAGGATCTGGGTATGCTCTCAAGGGTCTCAAGGAGTATCTTTGCCTCGGCCCTCTCAACTGTGGGGTTGGGCACCCTGAGGGTGAGCCTCAGATCCTCACCCAGGACATGGTCCCTGAAGAAGGCCTGGTACTTTGTGAGGAGTTTCTTTACAACGTAGTTGTCCACTTCCTTGCCCTCGCAGTCCCACATCTGTTCGTCACATCCCAGGTGTGAGAAGACGTAGTATGCCTCCCTTATCTCGTCTTCACCACCCAGTTCAGGTTCTTCTGCAAAGAACGGCGGGTTAACGTTGTCTGGATGCTGTGTACTCATGCATCTTGGAACCTTCATGTTTAACACTCCGGGGTGATATTTCTGTGGACTGGAATATAAGGATGATGATGAGGATAATGAACCTGGACCTTGAAATGACATGCTATGTAATTGGTTTACAGCACCATACCGCACAAAGATATTTATATTAAAAGTTATAAATTATACAAGTAGTAAGTTAATTAGCTTGTATAATCTGGACATGGATCATTGCAGGCAGGACTGCCACCTTAACTGAAGGTGATAATATGAAACTACCAAAATGGCTTGAAGAAAAATATGACCTCCTCTGGGATAAATTTGAGGACCGGGAATTCAGGAGCACTGAGGCCCTTGAAATACTTGGAAAGGAACATCTAATTGATGAAAAGTCCCTTTCAGCTGCAATATCCGAGATGAGGAAGAAGGGGTGGATAGAGACAAGAAAGGATCCCGCTGATGAGAGAAGAAGTATCTACATGCTCAGACCCAAATCAGAGATCATACAGGATTACCTCACCCTCAAGGACGATAAACTTGGCCGTGCAGACATAGAGAGGATACTCAAGGGGGCAGCAGACCTCATAAGGACAAGGGTCGACTACAAGTTCATCCTGGTCCTCCTGTTCATGAAACAGATGAGTGACAAGTGGATGATGGAGTACCAGAAGGCATACGAGGATGCCATAAAGGAGTATGGCCTCAGTGAGGAGGAGGCGAGGCTTGAGGCACGTAACAGTGCATACCATGACCTTGACATAAAGGAGGATTACCTGTGGGACAACATAAGGAAGGACGTTGAGAACCTGCCCATAAAATTTGCAGGGGCCCTCAAGAACCTCGCAGAACTCAACCCTGCCTTCAAGGACGTGGTGGACGCCTTTGACTTCGTGGAGTTCACACAGAGTCAGGAGAACCGGGAGATACTCAGGCAGCTCGTTGAACTATTCAGTGAGAAGAAACTCACAAACGTTGACCCCGACATCCTTGGAGACGCCTATGAATGGATACTGAGATACTTCGCCCCAACCAAGGCCAAGGAGGGCGAGGTCTACACACCCAGGGAGGTTATAAGGCTACTGGTCGAGATACTCGACCCAAAACCCGGCGAAAGCGTCTACGACCCGGCATCAGCGTCCAATGGTATGCTCATAATATCCCACAAGTACGTTAAGGAGACCTATGGTGAGGCCGAAAGGCTCTTCCTCTACGGACAGGAGGTCAACAGGAAGACAATGGCCTTAGGATCAATGAACATGTACATACATGACATAAAGGATCACCACATAGCCCATGGTGACACACTCCTCTACCCCAAATTCAAGGAATCAGACGGGATCATGAGGTTCGACGTAGTGATAGCCAACCCACCATGGAACCAGGATGGTTACGGTGAGGACACCCTCAAGAAGGGGGATTACTGGAGGGAGAGATTCAGGTACGGATTTGTGAACAAGCAGTCCGCTGACTGGGCATGGATACAGCACATGATAGCCTCTGCCAAGGATGACGGGAGGATAGGTGTGGTTATAGATAATGGTTGCCTCTTCAGGGGTGGCCGTGAGAAGAGTATAAGGTCAGCTGTACTGGAGGACGACCTCATAGAGGCGGTTATACTTCTCCCTGAAAAATTATTCTACAATACAGGTGCCCCGGGGGCAATAATAATCCTCAACAAGGATAAGGATGAGGAAAGGAGGGGTAAGGTCCTCTTCATCAATGCAGGTGAGGAGTATGAGAAGCACCCTGAGGTCAGGAAGCTGAACATCCTATCTGATGGGAACATTGAGAGGATACTTGAGGCCTACAGGGAGTTCCAGGATGATGATGGATTCTCAAGGGTTGTTGACCTTGATGAGATCCGTGAGAATGATTATAATCTGAACGTGCCCCTCTACGCATTCCCTGAGGAGGAGCTCGAGGATATTGATGTGGCGGGTGAGTGGATGCGCCTCTCAGAGATCGAGGAGGAACTCGCTGAAGTTGATGAGAGGATAAGGGGTTACCTGGATGAACTTGGGTATATGGGGGTGAAAATGTGAATACTGTGGAATTCAAGGATTCTCCTGTTGGCAGGATTCCTGTGGATTGGGATGTTGTCAGTTTGGGTGAGGTTGTGGATCAGAGAAGAGAGTCCATTCAACCCGCGGGGGAAGGTAAAAATAATTTTGTTGGGTTAGAACATATAAGATCTGGAGAAACTAAACTTTGTGAATATGTGTCTGATGAAGGTATCCGCAGTACAAAGTACAGATTTTACACTGGAGATATTTTATATGGTAAACTGAGACCGTATCTCGATAAAGCAGTATTAGCGGATATAAATGGAATTTGTTCAACGGATTTAATAGTCTTAACACCCTCCGATAGGATAATTCCTGAATTTCTTATCTATTTTATTCATACAAATCAATTTATTCAAAGAGCAGTATCTACGACTTCAGGAACTAACCATCCAAGGACATCGTGGAAAGCAATTAGTAAATTTAGGATGGCTCTTCCTCCTCTTGAGGAGCAGAAAAGGATTTCAGAGATACTCCAGGATGTTGATGGTGCGATAGAGAAGGTTAATAAGGAGATAGGGGTTACAGAGAAACTTAAGAGGGGTCTCATGCAGAGGCTTCTGATGGAGGGCATCAACCATACGGAATTTAAGGATTCCCCTGTTGGCAGGATTCCTGTGGATTGGGATGTTGTTAAGTTAGGTGATTTATTCACTTTTAAAAATGGAAAAAGGCCCCCTGTTTTGAATGAGGGAGAAAT
Organism: Methanothermobacter marburgensis str. Marburg; assembly: GCF_000145295.1. NCBI lineage: Archaea > Methanobacteriati > Methanobacteriota > Methanobacteria > Methanobacteriales > Methanobacteriaceae > Methanothermobacter > Methanothermobacter marburgensis. The sequence continues at coordinate 1,220,770 of NC_014408.1, read as the reverse complement.
ACCAATATATGGTGCTAATGGAAAAATGGGATTAACTTCCAATTATTTGAAAACTAAGGATAAGGCACTGATATTTGGGAGAGTGGGATCCTCTGGCGAGGTCCACCTCTCAAAAGGATGTGTTTGGGTCAGTGATAATGCTATTTATACTGAATCCTATGATTCAAAGCGTGTCAATGTGCATTTCATGTTTTATTTAATTAAATTTAAAGATCTTAAAAGATTTGCAACAAAGACAACTCACCCTATTATAACTCAAACATTCATCAATAACTTTAAAGTCCCTCTTCCCCCTCTTGAGGAGCAGAAAAGGATTTCAGAGATACTCCAGGATGTGGACAGAAGGCTCGAGCTCCTCACGGAGAGGAAGGTTAAACTTGAAAACATAAAGAGGGGGCTCATGAACGACCTCCTGACAGGTAAAAGGAGGGTCAGAATAACATCATAGGGGGGGGATAGAACATGAAATTAAATGAGGAGGCCCTTGAAGACTACTTCATGAAGGAACTGAGGGGAATGGGCTGGAATGATATACCGGCCGCCGAACTTGGGAGGGATGACCCTGAAAACCCCCTCATAGAATCTGAGCTGATAGACTCCATAAGAAGGATCAACCAGTATATAGAGGATGATGATATACAGCAGGTCATCCAAGAGCTCCGGGGTAAAGCAGCAAGCATTGAGGGATGCAAATCGATACTTGAATACCTTAAAAATGGCGTTTACATAAAATCTGCCACAACAGGGGAACCCAGGAAGGTCAAAATCCTTGACCACGATACCCCAAGCCACAACTCATTCACAGCATCAAGGCAGGTCGTATTCCGTCGTGGTGACCAGACCATAAGGACAGACATAATGCTCTTCATCAACGGCATCCCCCTCGTGAACATAGAACTCAAAAACCCCGTGGGGATGTCAGAGACATGGGCGGACGCCTACCGGCAGATAAAGGACTATGAGAAGACAGTGCCGGAACTCTACAAGTACGTACAGATGGGTGTCGCTGCTGAAGACTTTGCAAGGTACTTCCCGATAGTTCCCTGGCTTGATGAGGTCCCCACCTTCGAGTGGAGGGAGACGGATGGTAAACTCCCTCAAAAATCCAGAAAACAGGGCCATGAGCACCACACAGGACTCCCGGCCGCAGATATACTCCCACTCCTCAGACCAGAAAGGGTGCTCGACTTCATCAGGAACTACATCTACATAAGGACAGAGTTCGGATCAACAACCAAGGTCATAGCAAGGCACATGCAGTACCATGCAGCTGAGAGGATAGTTGAAAGGGTCCTTAGGAACATCAGGGGAGAAGATAAAAGGAACAGGGGCCTCATATGGCACTGGCAGGGATCAGGCAAAACCCTGACAATGATATTCGCGGCCAGTAAACTCTACAGGATGAAGGAACTGGAGAACCCAACAGTATTCTTCATAGTGGACCGCAGAGAACTTGAGGAACAGTTATACGCAGAACTCGCGGCACTGGAAATCCACCAGCCTGAAAGAATAGAATCCATAGCAGAATTAAAGAGAACAATAGCCAGCGATGACTACCGGGGAAAGAGGGGCCTATTCATAACACTCATACAGAAATTCACAGACAAACTTGATGATATAACAGCCGAACTCAGGGAACATGGAGGAGAAACCATAATGGACAGGAAGAACGTCATAGTCTTCATTGATGAGGCCCACAGGAGTCAGTATGGCCTCCTGGCAGCCCAGATGAAGGACATGCTGAGATCAGCGTTCTTCTTCGGCTTCACAGGAACACCCATATCAAAGAGGGAACGCGACACCTATGATAGGTTCGCATACCCCCCCGAAGAGAAATACATCCACCAGTACTTCATAACAGACTCCATAAGGGACGGCTTCACCGTGAAGATAACCTATCAGCCGAGACTCGCAGGTGACGTCCACCTTGACAGGAAGCACCTGGAGGCATTCATCGGTGTGGAATTCGAGGAACTGCCAGAATCCATAAGGAAGGACGTTGAGGAATCTGTTAAAAGGAAACTGGACACCATAAAAACCATCCTCGAGAACCCTCGCAGGATAGAGCTAATAGCAGAGGACATCGCGAAACACTTCAAAGAGAACATCGATGGAAGATTCAAGGCCATGGTTGTGGCTCCAAGCAGAAGGGCATGCGTCCTCTACAAGAGGGAACTCGACAGGCACCTCCCACCAGAGTACTCTGAGATCGTAATGACCTACACTCCACGGGACGAGGAGATAATAAGGGCCTATGATGAGGAACTCATGGATAAATACCATGGCAGGAACCACCATGAGATTAAAAACCTGGTACTGGAAAGGTTCAGGGACCCTGATAGGAACCCCCGGATACTCATAGTGACGGATATGCTCCTCACAGGATTCGACGCACCCATACTCCAGACCATGTACCTCGACAAGCCACTGAAGGAACACAGACTGCTGCAGGCAGTTGCAAGAACAAACAGACCCTACAGGGACGTCAAGGAGGCAGGCCTCATAATAGATTACATTGGAGTCATGGGGGCGGAACTGAGGCGCGCATTTGAGCTCTACAGTAAGGAGGAGTATGAGGGCGCAGTATACGATATGGAATCCATGAAGAGGGAATACGAGGAGCTACTCAGGGAGACCCTCAGGATCTTCAGCGACCTTGAATGGGATGGGATGGATATTGAGGTCCTCTCCGACGCGGTTGAACTCATAACCTCTGATGAAGAACTCGAAAAGAAATTCACAGAGAATTACCGTGAACTCAGAAGGCTCTTCGAGCTGCTCTCTGACCAGCCCTTCATAAGGCATGGCCTCAAGGATTACAGGTGGCTCACGGTCATCTACACATACTATCAGAGAGTCGTATCAAGGAAACCATCAGTTGAAGCCGAAACTGAAAGGTATTACCAGAAAACCCTCAAATACATCCACAGGACCACAGAGTTCAGGGAAATAGAAAGTAAACTCCCGGTAATAGAATTTGACTCCGATTACTTTGAAAACCTCAGGAAGGTCAGGGATATAAGGGATAAGGCTGCCTTAACAGTCTACACACTCAACTCATATGTCCTCAGGAATGGCACAAGGAACCCCATCTATGAATCGGTGGCTGAAAAGGTTGAACGCCTCCTGGAACAGTGGAGGGAGAAAACCATGGACTACGAGGAACTCTACAGGGAGGGCGCTGCCATCATAAGAGAGATCTGGAAGGAGGAGCGCAGAATGAAGGAGCTCGGTCTTGACGAGAAGGAGTTCGCGGTCCTGATGACCCTCAGGGGTAGAGGTATACCAGAGGATAAACTGAAGGAATATGCTGTTGCCCTTACAGAGGAGGTTGATGGGAACATATTCCCTGGATGGACGTCCCAGGAGAGCGTTAAGAGGAATGTTATGAGAATCATAAGGGTTTTCCTCCTGAGGAACCTCCCGAAGGATGCGCCCAAAAGAAGGCAGATCGCCGATGAAGCACAGGAAGATCTTATGAAAATATTTGAGAGGTATCAGTGATAAAATGGACAGATTCATGGCCGGGGACCTGGAGGTCAGATGTGAGGTCATATACAGGAGGGTTAAGAACCCGAGGATTGAGCTGAGATTCGACAGCCTGCGCCTGATACTCCCCGCAGATTTCACCGGGGACCCCATGGAGGTTCTATCATCCAGGAGTGACTGGATCCAGAGGAAGATCCATGAGTTCCATGAGATGCTTGAGAGGGCATCTGACATGGAACTGGAGTACCGGCGGGATAAGGAACTGAGATCACTGGTCAGCGGATTCCTGGACCATTACTCTGATGTCCTGGGCGTCGAATATGGGAGGGTCCGTTTCAGGAGGATGAGGTCCCGCTGGGGTAGCTGCAGCTCCAGGGGCAATCTGAGCTTCAACACCCTCCTCTCCCATCTCCCGGACAGGATGGTGGAGTACGTGGTGCTCCATGAACTGGCCCACCTCCGGGAGATGAATCACAGCCCGAGGTTCTGGGGTATCCTCGAATCTGAGATGCCGGACTGCACCGAAAGGAGGAGGATGCTGAGGTACTACTGGGCCCGGCTTTACATGGAGGGCCTTGTCGATTAGCAGGTCACATGTATTATGGCCGCAACCCTCCTACCGGCACTCCTCTCCTCATTGTACCTCTTTATGGCCTCACAGGTGGGAAGAACTGTTGCATCTGATCTGAACCCGGTTTCAAGGGCTCCATGGACCCCTGAGCCTATGATTATGGATTCAGGTTTCTCTTCCAGGAGTTCCTCAAGTTCCTCCTCTGCCATGACATGGGATGTCCCGTATTTCCTCCTTGATATCTCCTTCCTCCTTGGTGTCACACTCCCATCAACGTGCACCACGATGTCTGATCTGTATTCACGTCCCCTGTAGGTCACGGAGCCGAATCTGCAGTCTGAGAACATGGTTTCCCTTCCAGCTTATCTGAGTCCCCTAACCTGGAATATGACTGTGCCGCCATCTGTGTAGGGTTCGCCAGGGTCCACGCACTGCATGTAGGCGTGCTCCTCGTCGCCGTCCACTGTGAGTCCAAGTTCCACAGGACACCAGTTCCTCTCAAGGATTGTGGTGTAGTGCAGGATCGTGGATAGGGCGTGTGTGCAGAGGGCGTCTGTCCTTTCAAGGTCTATCTCAGGGTCGTCAACTGTTATCCGGTCCCCCTCCCGGTGCACCGGGCACTTACCCCTTATCTCATGCACGCGTATCTCAAGCACATCCATCACCTTTCATGAATATAAATGACAAAACTTAAATAGGTTTTGAATATATATTCAATTGGTGTCTTTATGGAACTCACAAGGAGCATGGAAAACTACCTCGAGACATTATACAGGTTAAGTAGTCACGGGATCGTTAAAACCTCTGACCTGTCATCAAGGATGAACGTCAGACCAGCCAGTGTAACCCAGATGCTCAAGAGACTCCATGAAATGGGCCTTGTCATCTACCACCCATACCTGGGGGCTGAACTCACAGATGAGGGAAGGGAGATTGCAGAGATGGTTCTGAGGAGGCACATGATCCTGGAGTGCTTCTTCCACAACGTCCTTGGAATGGACCTCGACTCATCCTATGAGGAGGCCTCCCGCATGAAGCACGAGCTCTTCAGGGAAACAGAGCTGGCACTCATGAGGTACCTGAGGAACCCGGCAAGGTGCCCCCACGGCATACCCATACCCTGAAGGTATTTAAGTGATGATGTCAGCTTAAGGAACATGAAGACAGGAGCAGACAGATTTCTTGGGGAACTACCTGAAGTTGCAGAATCATTCAAAAACTTCAGGGAAGCAGTTAGATCTGAGGGTAAACTCACAGAGAGGGAGAAACTTCTCATATCGGTGGCATGTTCGGTTGCAGTCAGGTGTGATGCATGCACACGGAGACACGCAGAGGAGGCCCTTGAGGCAGGTATAACAGAGGGGGAACTGGCAGAGGCCGCGGCGGTGGCGGCACTGATAAGGGCCGGCTCTGCAATGAACACGGCCTCAGCCATATTCAGGGACTGATTCCCGAATTCTATTCCAGGTCAATCTTCAGGACGAACTTCAGCACAAATTTGAGGCCATGAAGGAATACGGCGACCGCAAGGACGACCATTGCAACAAGGAGGGCGAATCTGACAGAGTAGAACACATAGATGTTCCTGAAGGTGAAGGGGAATACACTGTAAAGGGATGAGACCATAAGGTACCCCAGTGCACTCAGGATGATCTGCATGAACGTCCAGAACCACTGCCTCCCGTAGATGAGGAAACAGGCATTCGCAGCCAGATTGGCTCCTATCACAGCATTTAATAATGGTATAAGGTCCCTGAAGGAATCTGCAATGAAGGAGATATCCCAGTTCATCACACTGTTTATGATGTAGAGGAGGACGAGGTTGGCTACAATGCCAGCCACGAACTCAGAGTTTCTAAATTCCTTATCCCCCAGGAATTCCACCAGAGCTTTATTCTCCATTTTCAGTCCCCATAGATGAATGTACCGGTGTAGCTGTAGTTTTTAAGTTCATCCACCCCGTCGAGGATTCTGAATTCAGACCGGTACCCGTGGTATTCAAGTGAGATCCTGAGGTGTGCAAGGGCTATCCCCATATCTATGGGGTTCCACCTCCCCACAAGGCGCCTCTTGAGGGGGCTCTGCACCTGGCAGTAGGCATGGATCTTTCCATCTCCACCGGTGAAGTACCATGGCTGGTTGTTGACAGCTGAGGGTGCAAGTCTCACGGCCTCGAGGACGTCATCCATCCCCTCCATGTCCGTTATCTTACTGAGGGGCTTCCTCCTGAACTCGGAGTGCTCCCTGTGGACGGGTTCAGCTGCAGCACCAAAGGCCAGGAGTATGACAAAATCAAGTTCAGACTTCACATGAGCCCTCAGCCGTGGGATCCCCTGCCAGCAGCTCCCGAGGCCCATGCCTGAGATTCTGAGGTCCATCTGCTGGAGCATGAATCCCACATTCACCTTCCCCACATAGCCATCTGAGAAGGCTGCTATATAGTGGGGGGCCGGCTGCTGCATCCGGGTCCTCACATCATCCCTCTCCAGGAGCCTGAATTCGGTATCAACATCCTCCAGCAGGGGTTCAAGTTTCTCAAGGCGGTCCTCAATTTCCCTGAGCTCATCCTCTGATGCAGGGCCCCTGTACTTTCTCGTGGACTTTCTTCTGAAAATGAATGGATAGAGTTCTTTCATAACAGTATCTCCTATGTTTCATAATATATTTAAAGTGCCCTGAATTTTCTTCAATCCTGGAGTGATCCGGACAGTTAAAGCGTCCTTATGTTGAACTTTGCGTCTCTGATCCTTCCATGGAAGTACTTCAGGTCACCCTCCGGGAGGTGCCATGTTGCTGTGCACTCCGCGGGATAGATAAAACCCCCGGCATCCCTGTATGATAGCACCTCAACACTCCAGGGGTGCTGCTCCATGTTGAACTCTACACAGTACCTGTCCTCTGTATAGAATTTCAGGAACCTTCCATGCTCATCGAAGGTGAACAGACCACTGGCAGTGATGCCATGGTCCCTGATTCTACCCTCAACCCTTTCATCATCCAGCTGTGACCATTCCGTACACTCTGCAAGGAATAGGGATGGGAGAAATGGGGCCTCTGAGAGTAGAGTTACAAGGGCTGACACGTCCATAGGATCTCCACGCTCCTCTGCGACCTTCAGAAATTTCAGTGCCCTGATGGTCATCTCTCCATGGCCTCCGGAATATATGTCAAGGCCCTCAAGGGGTATTCCTAAAAAACGGCCCTTTATGTAAACGCTCCTGAAGGGTGCTGGAGTGTTGATCTGGGTCATGTCCACATTCATCCAGCGGGGTCCTCTCCTTATTTTTGAGTCAGCCCACCTGATCAGGAGGTTTTGAGGGTCATGGGGGAGACCGGAGGATTCAAGGTATCCTGCAAGTAACCCTGGTAGTTCCCTCTCATTCAGATTATAAACCTTTCTGAGTTCTTCTCTAACTTCCATTTCAAATCTTTTTCTTAGCATATGCTCATCTCTTACGGTATTCCATATATCGCTGCTTTGAGGCTTCCTCAAGCTTTGAAAATACGTTAAACAGGCTTTTGACCTCTTCATCGTCAAGTGAATCGAAGAGGGATTTCAGGGTGGCGGAGTCTCTCTCATCTCTACCAGCCCAGAACTCATGGAACCTCCCTGTTGGCTCGAGGCGCAGGATCCTCCTGTTTTCAGGGTCCTTTTTTATTCTCAGGAGTCCCTTATCCTCAAGGCGAACTGCAAGTTGCTTGACGTTCTGGTGGGTGGTGCTCATGGCATCAGCCATCTCCTGCATTGAGGGGGGCCTTTCAAAGACGTTTCCAAGGATCACCATGAAGAGCCACTGCTTTGCTGTTATGCCATCTTCGCGGAACTCGCGGCTCACTATGTAGCTCCAGCGCTGCTCGATGAGGAAGAGGGCTACCAGTATGTACCTCTCCATGGACTCCCTTGTCTCCCGGTGTTCATCCCGTATTGCCTGCATATCCTTCATCCAGTGTCAACCTCCCTGATGTGATTGCCATTCCCCGGTAGAAAATCCCGGTGACGGCCAGGCCTGTGAAGGTGAGGACCATAAAGAAGGCAGCCTGCCCCCAGCTGAATGGGACCCCCTCCATGGCCATGAAGGCCACCATTGAGAGTATGGCTGTTCCCAGTAATGATACCTTGACAAGGAATACCGGTGCAAGTATGTAGCCCCACACTTCTCTCTTCAGGAGGAAGTATGATGTGAGGAGGGCCGCTGGAACCACGACGCCGAGGTCGAGTGCCTGTATGACGAGGGTTGTGTAGCCCTCAAGGGCCCCCGGGGCCATGCCGGTTATCAGGGAATCTGTGATCATCTTGATCCACATGGCTGCCAGCATTAATCCGGTGAGGGTGAGGTAGATGGCTGTGAAGCCTGATTTTTTTTCATCAACCTTAACCCTGTAGGTGGTTGTGAACAGCTCTCCCATGAGGCCGTAGAGTGATAAGGCAAGTATGCCCACATACAGGAGGAAGAGACTGTTGTAGGATGCGAGGAAGGCCATGGAGGCATAGGTGTAGGTGAAGTAGAACATTCCACCCATCCACAGCAGCCTGGCTTTGGCCGAGGAACGGCTAAGGTATGCTGAAATGATTAGGAGGGGGATCCCTGTGGTGAGTGTCACGAGGTCCTGGCCCATCATCTGTGCAGTTGCTGATAATGAGTCGTTGATGTATGTATTCTGGTCCAGGAGGCCAGATAGTGTTGCAAAGAGCCCCATAAGTGTTATGAGGGCTGTTAGTGTATGGATCTTATTTATTTTCATCTTCTCAAAAACTCCTATGGTAATATATTACATGTTTAGGTAATATATTACATTCTTCCCATATAAATGTTTCCGGTTGTGTTTAAGTTAATGGGCATCACAATTTTCTATAGGATAACTTAAGGTTCTGACATGGAACCTGAACCTGGGGGTGATTGAATGGAACTTAAGGTTCTGACATGGAACCTGAACCGGGCATCCTACAGGCGGAGGAAACTCTGGAGTTATATGGGGGAACTGGAATTTGATGCAGGATTTTTCCAGGAGGTCTACATGATACCCAATGAGGTAAGGTGGAATTACCATACCTTCCGCGGGGAGATGAACACATTACTTCTTCATAAGGATCTCATGCTGGATTCCATGAAAAGGAACTACCTTGAAATCTCAGACAACCACTGTATAGAAGATTTTTATGTTTCCTGCAGAATAGAAATCGGAGGAAATAGTCTTTCCCTCTTTAGCATATACAATTACATTGGGCCAGCAGATAGTGACTTTTCTGAGTTCCTTGACCTCCTGTATAACTACATTGAGGAGGGAGAGGACCTGATCATAATTGGCGGTGATTTCAACATCAATAAAAACTTCAGCCCATCCCTGAGGAGGTTAGCACTCCTTGCAGAGGAGATGACCGGAAGACTCTCTGAACTTGGATTCAGGGATGTTCTCAGGGAGGAGGAAGATCCATTCACATTCATGACACCTAACGGGGGGAAATACCAGATTGATTACCTCTTTGTCCCGGAAGGAGTGAAGATCCTTGACGTCTGGCACCCTCCGGCAGGTGAAATTATAGAGACCAGGCCAAGGTTATCTGATCATATACCCCTCAGGGTAACCCTGGAGATCTAGCACCCTGTGATTAATTTATTAAATATAATTTTACATAACCGGTGCATTGAATGGCACTAAATGGCCTCTTCAGTTGATTGATCGATTCCGATTTTTTGAACATTTAAAGGGCTTTCCAGATTAACCTTTATTATGCGTGTATTAATGAGTGAGTCATGCAGTACATGAACCCGGACCTTCTCTCAAGGGTCAGGGAGAAGCTTTACGCTGCCACGAAGAGCTCAGCATTCGCACTATCCCCCGATGGAGGATCCACACCGACAGCACCATCAAATCCAGGACAGCCACAGGCACCGGGTACATCAGCAGACAAGGGGGAGCCACATCACGAGGAATCACAGGGTTCAGATGTTTCAACATCAGCACCTGGAGTGGAGGCAGCAACTCATTCCTCAGCGGGCGAAAACCAGGGTAAGGCCTATGAGGTCAGCAGCGCCTCAGGTTCAGCTAACCCGGAGACCGGGCTACCTGTCTATGCCATAGTTGGTATAGTGGCGATAGTGGGCCTTCTAGGTCTGGGGTACTTCTTTGGACCTGGAAGAACAGATTAATTTTAATTTTTTATTTTTCAGGAAATATGTGAGGATATCCATTATAACTGCGGGGGTCTTCAGCTGCCATGTAAAACAGTACTGTTTTCATGAGGTCCATTAAGAAAGATTTATATATGGACTTTTGGAATATACGATATGCAAAAAATTACATTTCGAGGTTGGTCTATGATAGTCATCAATAGGGAGAAATGTAGCGGTGTTGAAAACTGCGCGGGAAAAGGCCTCTGCATTCTCATCTGTGAAAAGGATGCAATAATTGAGGACAACGGATTTCCCCTTGTGATAAATGATAAATGTGATAATTGTAGGCTTTGCATCTCTAACTGCCCAAACGGCGCTATTTCTGAGGTAGATACTGATGTTGGTTAATGAAAGGATGGGTTCTGAAAGGAGGACACTGAATTACAATCCGGATCTATGCACGGGTTGTGGGTTATGTTCAGAGACATGCCCTGTGGACGCTATAGATATAGCTCCTCTTCTCCCAATAGCGAGGGGTTTAATCAAAATGAACAGAGTGTCCTTCAACAAGGAGAAGTGTGTTCTATGTGGGTTATGTGCTTCAGTATGCATCTTCGGAGCCATAGATCTCCAGAAGGATGGTAAAAGCATAAGGGGCGCCGATGAATATCCGTTCTGGGACTTTAAACTTGAAATTGATGACGAAAAATGCTTTTTATGCGGTAATTGCGCCGATGCATGTCCAAGGAATGCACTCTTAACCATCAGGGATCTTCCTGAACGTAAATCCCTTGTAAAAGGGGAGATAAATGTATCAATGGAAAAATGCATCTATTGTGGTGAATGTGCAGCTATGTGTCCTGTATCAGCCATTGAAATAAGCTGGAGAGACCCGGATTCATCAAATATGGCGATAGCCGATGGAATCCGGGTGGATGAGGATAAATGTCTCTACTGCGGCATATGCAAAAGGATATGTCCTGTTGGCGCCATCCGTATGAGCTGTCTGACATGCATGTATAAGGAGGAACTGAAGGCCACTGTTGAGGGTGCTGTCATAACAATTGATGAAAAATGTGCTCACTGTGGTTGGTGTATGGAAATATGCCCGGCAAATGCGATCACCGTTAAAAAACCCATCAGAGGAACCATAGGCCAGGCAGATGAGCGATGCAGGGGTGAGTCATGCCACGCGTGTGTGGATGTTTGTCCCTGTAATGCAATCAGTATAATAAATGGTACTGCCCGGATCGATGAGAAATTCTGCGTATTCTGCGGAGCATGCTCCAGTGTCTGTCCCGATGGACTCCTCTCTATTGAAAGGTCTGAACTAAGGATCAGGAATCTAAAGTCAGTGGCATGGGAACACATCATAAAGACGGCACTCCAGAAATAAATGCCCGAAATTGCCATTATACTGGTGCTATTATGATACTTGATGATATACTGGATGAGATTGAGAACATGCCTGAAATCAGAGTAAGGGATGTGGCCATAGGCAGATCATGGACGGCTGTTTGGAGCAGCTCCTGCGGTATAGCCAGTAATAATGGATTCATCAGAGATTTTGAAATTCCAGAGATGACTCATGAATTACTTGAACTTTCAAGGTCATGGGACCCATTTTATTCCAGCCTGGGAATTGCTACTGTTAACTCAGTGATCGAGGGAGGTGGTAAACGATGCAATGCATTTGATATACTGATGGAGGAATGCCGAAATCGAAAAATCGCTATGGTGGGTGAATTCCCACGCCGCTACACTGACAGGATAAGGACGGTTTCGGACGAGTTCTATATTCTGGAGATCAATCCATTTAAGGTCAATCCTAAAAGGGGTGTTTTTCCTGAAACAGCGGCTGAACAGATTATCCCCCGGGTTGATGTACTTGCAGTGACTGGCAGCACACTGGTCAATCACAGCACAGAACGTTACCTTGCACTGGCAGAACTTGATGCTTTTGTGGCTATCATAGGACCCACAACGCCAATGACAGATGTTTTTTTTGAATACGGGGTTGATATGATTGCAGGGGTTGAAATAACTGATCCTGTTAATATTCTAAAGAAAATAAGGTTCAATGAGGGCATGTTACATGAAAAAGATGGAGGAATAATCTACAGGGTAATGGAGGCCTGATCATGGATAAGAAGATAATGGCGTTTGTAATAGGGTTGCTGATCCTTTCAGCGGTTACAGGAGCGTATCTTATCACAGGAAATTCAAAGACTATGAAGGGATCAGAGATCACAGTCCTTGCAGGGGCAGGGCTCATGAAACCAATGAATGAGATAATAACTAATTTTGAGAAAAAGACAGGAAAAAAGGTTAATGTTCAGTATGGGGGTTCAGGAGAACTTCTTGCAACACTGATGACATCAAAAAAGGGCGATGTACTCATAACAGGCGAATATACGACAATGGACAAGGCAAAAGAAAAGGGTTACATAATCAATGATACCATTGTGAATGTAACCTCACATAAACCCGTCATAGCCGTTAAAAGGGGAAATCCGAAGAACATAACCTCCCTTAAAGATCTGGGTAAAGAAAACGTGAGAGTTGCGATAGGAGATCCCAAGGCATGCGCGATAGGCAAAGTCGCCCAGAAAATGCTTGATAAAGAGGGCGTAAATATAAATGAAAATTTAGTTGCAAAGACTCCAACAGTTAATCAGCTCTTAACATACATCCTCTCAGGACAGGTAGATGCAGTTATAATATGGGAGGACATGTTGACATGGAACAACAGTAAATCAAAGCTGGAAATGATTGAAATCGAGGGAGCAAAGAACCAGACAATACCCGCAGCGGTCACTTCAATTTCAGGAAACGTTGAAACATCAAAAGAATTCGTTGAATACATTAAATCAGATGAGGCCAGGGTTATATGGGAAAAATGGGGGTTCAAAGTCATTTTCTGATTTAAACCAGGATCTGATACCATGATACATGAGTTTATCAGGGATAAAATGAACTATCTGATACATTCGTCAGCCATGGAGTCCACATATGTCGAGATCTCTGTGAAGAACCCTCTCCTTGATACATCAACCATCAAGGATTATCCTCTTGTTGAGGGGAGAGAGGTCATGCTCAGAGCGACTCTTGAAGATGGTACTGTAGGGGAGTGCTTCACAGCTACTCCCACTCATTTCAGAGGAACCCTCGGGGAACTTTTAGTAAAAGGGAAACAATCGTGTTTGATAGCTACTTTCAATGCACTCATGAGGAAGAAGGGTTTCATTGATAGGACAGTTCACTGCACTGGAAACGCTCCTGAAAGGTGTGCTGAATTACTTTCAGATTACCTTGAATTGCTGGGATATGACAGAGTTGCTTTGCTTGGGTTTCAACCGGCGTTTGTAAGGAAACTTCACGAGACATTTGGAGACAGATTGCAGGTTACAGATCTGAATCCTGGAAATAAGGGTAAAAAATATGGTGTAGATGTATTTGATGCAAAAAAAAGCAATAAGAAGATAATTCATAATTCTGATGTTTTAGTGGTAACCGGTTCTACTGTAGCTAACGGTACATTTGAGGATATCATGGCCATGGCATCAGATAAAAGAGTAATATTTTATGGAACAACGATAGCAGGGTTAGCAGCACTGATGGGAGTTGAACGGTTTTGTCCATTGAGCGAGTGAGTATTTTCAGAGGTACTTGCAGATTCTTTGCGGTCATCTTTGTGGCCGCATTTTTTATAATATGTATTTCACTCTGGACAGTATCCTCTCCGCAATCCATCCTGAATTCATTCACAAGTGCTGATATGATCCACTCAGTGAAATTATCTCTTTTAACATCCACTATAACAACAGTGATTGTGATGTTATCTGCGCTGCTCATTGCTTATTCACTATCAGAGGACTCCTTCAGAGGGAAATCCATTGTTAAAACAGTGCTGGATATTCCTATAGCATTCCCTGAAATTCTTATAGGTATAATGCTTCTCATATTTCTTGGAAACACCCCTCTAAATTATATGATGGATGGACTCGGTATTCAGATAGTCTTCACGGATCTTGGAGTCATCTGTGCACAGTTCTTTGTCTCTTTACCGTATACGGTCAGAATATGTTACTCCACATTCTGTAACATAGATAGGAGACTCAAATTTGTTTCCCGTTCCCTTGGATATACAGAATTTGAGACATTCAGGAATATCATGATCCCTTTATCAAGGGATGGAATATTAGCTGCAACAATAATTACCTTTTCAAGATGCATAGGCTGCTTTGGAGCGGTACTGATAGTTGCTGGAGGTACCTATCAGAAAACAGATACGCTGCCTATATCTCTGTATCTTAATTTATCCTATGGAAACGTGGAGATGGCTGTGGCATCCGGTATCTTCCTTATGATAATTTCATTCATAACAATATTTTTCCTTGAAAAAATGGGGGCTTATGGGAATGAGTTTTCTGGATATAGATAATTTAGAAATCGACCTTGGCGAATTCGTAGTCAGGGTAGATGAACTCCACCTTTCGAGGGGAGATTATCTTGTTATAATCGGCCCGACTGGTAGTGGTAAGTCTATCTTTCTTGAGACCATCATGGGGTTCTTTGAACCGATTTCGGGGACGATATCTCTTGATGGGGCGGATCTAACCACCCTCCCACCTGAGGAACGTGATGTTAGCATAGTATATCAGGATCACTGTCTCTTCCCTCACATGACCGTGGAGGAGAATATAGCCTACGGCCTTCGTAAGCAGACAGAGATGAAGGAAAATATTCACAGACAAGTCCATGAAATCGCAGCTATGATGGGTATAGATCACGTACTGAATAGATACCCTGGAACCCTCAGTGGAGGTGAGCTCCAGAGGGCATCGATAGCAAGGGCAATCATAGTGAATCCCCGATTGCTATTGATGGATGAACCATTCAGTGCCCTTGACCAGAGAACAAAGATATCCCTAAGAAAACTTATCGCAGATATCAGGGATAATTTTGAAACCACTGTGATCCATGTTACACATGACCTTGATGATATATGGTGGCTTTCAAATAAGGTGGCGGTGATGAACCATGGAAAAATCATTCAGATGGGTAAAAAGGAGGAAGTCATCAATAAACCATCGTCCTACTTTGTTGCAGATTTTCTGGGTGCTAATATACTTGAAGGGACTGTTGAAGGCCAGGTGAATGGGCTCACCTCTGTAAATGTTAATTCAAATATCTTCAGGACAGTTGACTGCGGGGAGGGGTCTGTGATACTTTCCATCAGACCAGAAAATATAATGATAGCAGCTGATCCGTTTATGGCATCTGCACAGAATATCTTCAAGGGTACAGTTGAAGACATTATAGAAACTTCAAGGATTGTTTATGTAAACTTGAGGATAGGGGATATAGTTCTGACCTCGGCTGTAACTCCAGGCGCAGTCACTGAGCTTGGTATAAGAACGGGCGAAGAGTTTCAAGTTCTGATTAAAGCCACGAATGTCTGTATCATAGGAGAAAAAAATAAAAATGGTTAGCAGATATTTATTCGCCTTTAATTGATTTAACCCTCTCAAGGATCTGTCTAAGAGTATGTTCGTTGCTCTCTGTTTCAGGGAATGGTGATGTTGTGAATGCCTTATGGTGGATGGGAACATTGTCAAAGCGGTAGAAGGTGCCGCTGGACTCCATAGCATCAATAACTCCAGGGATCACAACATCAGATACAAGTGTTGTTGGACATGGGGCAATATCTATGCATATTACAGGAATCTCTTTCATATACTCAACGCATTCTTTGGGGAGGTGAGCTCCAAGATCTGAACATATAACGAGGACCGCATCGGATTCTTTTCTCTGGAGAAGATCGACTATAGTTGTTTCTCCGGGGTTGTAGCGTGGATAACCCCTTGTAAAATCAACACCAAAGGGGAAACCATACTCCCATGAAGCCACCTGATTAAATCCTGCAACATTACAATGACCTCTTATGGCTCCTATTGTAAATTTGGTGTGTTCATTAAGTGCAGCTACCAGTTTGAGAACCATCTCAACGTTTCTATGCTTACCTTCTGATGATGCAAGTCCAAGACCTCCATAGATGGCTCCAAACTGCGCATTCAGCATTATGTCTGCGACTTCCTTTATGGTTTCAACTGATATCCCTGTTATACTCTCAATACTCCTGTGCGGTTCATTGCCCCTTATAACTGTAAGCAGTGCTGAAAAAAGTTCATAATCTGAGTTTGGTTTCAGCTGCAGATGGATAT
Organism: Methanothermobacter marburgensis str. Marburg; assembly: GCF_000145295.1. Classification (NCBI taxonomy): domain Archaea; kingdom Methanobacteriati; phylum Methanobacteriota; class Methanobacteria; order Methanobacteriales; family Methanobacteriaceae; genus Methanothermobacter; species Methanothermobacter marburgensis. The sequence goes on along the minus strand of NC_014408.1, from coordinate 1,204,370 downwards.
CGGAGGCTTTAGTTGTTGCTGTTTCACGGGGATCCACGGAGATGACAGTTCTATCTTTTTTACCACGTTCTCTGAAAAATCCGCGCATGAATATGCTGTAACGTGACATGTGGCGAGGCATGGAGTCCATAACATTTGTACCCCAATAAATGATGACGTCAGCTCTATTCTTTATCTCACCTGCCGTAGCAGCGCTCTGTCCAGCTTCCTGGATTCCCATTAATGTGGGGCCATGACATATGGTTGCATTTGAATCCACCATGGCATTTAGATACTCACCAAGTTCAAGACCTGCAGCCATGGCTTCAGTTGACATCTCACTACCCATGAATAGGGTTGGTCTTTTTGACTCTGTAAGTATCTCTGCTGCAGCGTCAAGGGCTTCATCCCATTCTGCGGATCTGAAACCACTTTCAGTTTTAATCTGGGGTCTAAGTATTCTGTGGGAGCTGACCATCTCCTGAAACTTTGCATTCCCCATCCTGCAAGCATTCCTTGTTTTTATTGTTTTCCCATCATAGAGAACCTCTATGTCATCACAAGACCCTCCGCAGACGGGACATGTCACATTTTTATAGACGCTCATTTTCCCACCCCGTATTCCTCTACAAGTTCCTCGGCACTCAGGATCCTTTCACCTTGTGAAGCCTTTCTAAGATAAACCGGCACTCCTTTATACATTGGGGAACCGGTTGACTCGGTATACGGTGGCGTTAGCACATTGGCCCATATACCTCTGGGTATGAATATTGTTCCCATCTGGATTCCAGGGTCCTCAACAGCTCTCAGAACAACTTCATTTCCATGTGATGATACGACAACATTTTCGGGTTCACCTAGGAGCTTATAGTCTTCAGGACTAATACAGCAGCGTGCACATTCATCTATATAATCATCTGTGAGTTTATTGCCTCCCTTTATTATCTGCCCTTCACGGATCGTACTTCCACTGTTGTAGATTACTTTAATTCCCTTTTTTGTGATGACTCTCCCTTCATCGGTCTCATTCTCTAGAATGTGAAGGTTCTTATTATAATTGATGTATAGATTACCCTCCGGATTTTTTTCGGATAGATCTCCTTTGAATAGGATCATAAGGGATCCATCTTCTTTGAATGTTGAGATCTCCTTGAATCCCGGGAGGAGAGAGGAGATCCGTCCATGAATTTTGATGATACCTGATACCATCTCTGCTCCGGGGGCCCTTCCAGCATCCCCGCGTACTGTTATTTCACCCCCATTCATTCGGATGCCGCAGAAATTACCTGCATCTCCACCTATATAAATTTCTCCGGCCATCATACCACCCCCAATATTGTTCCCTGCATTACCCTGTATAATGATTTTACCTCCTTTCATGCCACGCCACTCTCCCCTATATGCGCAGCCAACATAATCCCCCGCGTTTCCATTAATTTTTATGGTGCCACCATGCATTTCCATGCCGATCCATGAAGAAACATTTCCATTTACCTCTATTTCACCGCCTTTCATTTCACAGCCAAGCTGGAGTCCGACATCGCCGTTTATGATGATTTTTCCGGATTTCATCCCTGAACCGATATACTTCACCCTGCTGACATCCCCATCGATCCGTATTAACTGATCTTCATGGGATGTCTCTGCTATCTCAAAAAATTCGCCTAGGGGTCTTTTGATGTTCCCTTCGTATACTTGAAGGGAACGAATTTCATCAAGATCCAGCCCTTCAAACAGATCGGGTCTTATGGTATCTGCTTCCAGAGGTATCTGGAAATCTGATTTTGGTACCAACACAAATCCCATCTTTTTTCACCTCATGTTTATCTTTTCAGACAAGCTGGACAGAGATCCAGCTCATTTCTTTTTATGAAAGGTTCGTTGCAAAGATTACAGATTTCAATTATCTTCTTTTCTTTTTCTGGAACGATCACATCAACAAAATACCAGGAATATAGATTTTCACCGGCTCTTATGAGTTCTGGATTCACTTCTTCTGCGGATACCTTGCGGGTGTTCATGTACCATTCATGTATGATCGGGTAATTGACGGTCTTTTCAGGATCCAGTATTATTCTAAGAGCCTGGACTGTTTCTCCAGGCATACCCTTTCTGTTGATGATGACAGCCATTTTTCCAGTGTCCAGGATATTCAGTCTCCCATTTCCTATTGTTGATTTGCATATGGCCTGGAATGCGTCGGGTAAACAGTTTGTCGTTTCACATGTAACATAAATTTCTTCATCGACTTCAAAATCAAGGACCTTCCTGGCTATTAGTAACATATGAGCTCCTATGACACTGCCCGGGCTTGCGAACCCACTGAAATTTTTTATTAAATCAAGGTATTCTCTGACCTGCCCCACCTTTGATCACCACACGATATGCATATATCTGCATCTAGTTGTATATGGGAGGTACTATAAAAATTTTTTTATAAATTCTAGGAATTTAGATCGACGATAATTTCTCCGTCCCTTGTCACTCCTATTTCAAAATCGCTTTTAACAACCCTGTGAACGATCCTGTGGCTGGCCTTTTCCCTTATCAGAAATGCGAGTGTAATTGAGTCATGTATTACATGTATGCCCTCTTTATTTGATTCTTCCAATAATCTCTTTATAATTTCATCAAGGGTATCCCCGCGTCTGCAAAGTATTCTTACAGGTGATTTTAGGAATTTAACAAAATCTAGAGTGTTCCGGGATTTCTCTATGTTCTCCATGGCCTTTCTTTCTATTGCTGACACGTTCTGTCTTGTGGTCTTCAATTCCCTTGCAATCTTCTTCTGGGACCATCCCCTCTCCCTCATTTCAAGAACGGTTTTCTGTCTTTCGGTTAGGAAAGTTTTTTTACTCAGAATTATCCCTCCTAGCTCGATTATTCAAATTATAACCATTTAGGAGTATGACGTTCCCTCCTTATCAGGGCCCCTTTCTTCTCGATTTCCATGTATTCAGCCACAATTTTTGGATTTACAACAGTTTTTGAGTGATCTTCATAGGCACTCAGAAACCTTTTTATAAGGTGTTTTTTGTCATTCATGGACATCTGTGAGTTACTATCCATTATGAAGAAGCATAGTTTTCCAAGATCATCATAGGGATTCCCATAGTGTATATATTCAAAATCAACCCCAAAAATTTCTTTTTCTGTGAATATGAAGTTTTTAAGATTGCAGTCACCTTTTAAAAGGGTCTTTGACTGTTTTTTTATACTGTGGATTTCTGAGAACCACTTTCCAAGGCTTTCTGTCCATGTTGTGTCTGCCCTAGATATCAGGTCTCCAATGGTTTTTCCTTCGATGAACTCCTCAATCAAGATATTCTTGGATACACCAAGTATTCTAGGCACTCTGACTCCTTTATCCCTCAGTAGTTTCACATTTTCTGATTCGAGGTAAGATTTTTCGCTGGTTTTGTGTACTTTGACGATGAAACTTTCTGTACCTGATTGGATTAAGTATACATGGTTTCTCTTACTTTCAAGTCTTTTAAATCCATGAATCATCATATCTGCATTTCACACCCAGTTATTCTTTTAAAACTGATCTTTCTCCTCGGCAGAGTACTGCAGTTCTGTGGATTCACATACCTATTTATACACGAATTACATAAAAATGTAACTCGATATTTATGATTTAAATGGAGGTGAAAATTGAAATGAAAAACAAACTTCTGACTCTAGTGATCCCAGTGCTAACAGTGTTTCTTTTTCATGTAGCTATGATTCAATCACATATCAGAGACTTTAGCTCCATTTTGCCTTCTGTAACTCCATTCAAATCTAGGGTTCAAGGTCATATATCAGAAATCCCAGTATGAATCCAAATATTCCAAATGCAACAAAACCTTCAAGGGCCGATCTCAGAACGTTCCAGTCCACAGCCATTCTCCCAATCATCCCCCATATAAAGAGGACGGCTGAGCCAAGCACAGCGAGTATCAATGCAATCTTGATTGAGTATTTGATCCTTTCAATCAAGGGGTTCACCTATCCAAGTTTTTCATGGACCCTCCTGAGTTCAGAGGGTATATCGATCATCTGGGGGCAGGGCATGCATGAGCAGCACCCTGAACAGTTTGATGCCCGCTCCCTGTCATCCATGATCTTCCTGTACTCAGTTTCCACGCCCCCAGTGCTCATGAACCTGTATACCTCATTCAGAAGCCTGAAGTTACGGGGTATGTCAACGCCCTCAGGGCAGGGCATGCAGTATCCGCATTCTGAACAGGGGACACTCTTCCTCATGCGGTAGGCCCTTTTAACTTCCCTCAAAATTTCGCGGTCATCTTCCGTGAGCTTTTGGGAGTTCAATGCAATTTCAACATTCTCCCTGACCTCTGATACACTTCCCATACCGCTTAGAACCACGTCGACATCATCCATATCCCATAGATACCTCAGACACCACTCCACAGGTTTTCGGGGGGTCCTGGCCATTTCATATATCTCCCTGACCTCCTGTGGGATGTTACGTACAAGTGAGCCTCCCCTCAGTGGCTCCATTATCACAGTACCGGCACCAAGTCCGCGGGCATATGCAAGGGTGGTGGGGTTTGCCTGGTGGTCATCCACTATATTGTGTTGGACCTGAATGACATCCCAGGTGTATGAGTCGGCTATCTCAAAGAATACGTCAGCCGTATCATGGAATGAGAATCCAACATAGATTCCATCATCCCGGAGCGAATCAAGAAAATCAAGGACACCCATATCCTTGAGGGCCAGCCAGGAATCCTTTTTGAGGTTGTGAAGGAGGTATATATCAATTTTGCCTCTGAGGCGCTTCGTCTGCTCCTCAAAGTAGACATCCATGTCCTCTCTTCTGTTAACGAGCCAGGTGGGAAGCTTGGTTGCCACGACCGCATCGTCCCTGTAGTCACCATTTTCTGAGAGGAATTCCCCAACGAAAACCTCGCTTTCACCACCATGGTAGGTGTAACCGGTGTCAATGTAGTTTATGCCGCTCTCAAGGGCAAATTTCATAATTTTCGCTGCAGACCCTCTTTCAAGTCTCCCATTCACCTCAGGGAACCTCATGACCCCAATCCCCAGTATCGAAGCAGATATGCCAGTTGAACCGAGTTTTCGCCGGATCATTATCTTTCACCTCGGGTTTCTGTGTACCAGGCAGACATCAATCCAGGAACATTCACCGCATATATCAGTTAATTCAGGGGAATCTATGAGGGGGGAGATGAGGTCATCGATTTCTGTGGATGTCAGTTCATCCCCGCTCTTTATACCCAGTAAATCCATGAGCATCCGATCCATGAGCCTCACGGTGTCTTCGGCCCTCAGGCAGGCGGATCCATCAAGGAATGGACATGCAGCACAGATATCATCTGGAAAATCAACAATCATTATTGACTTCTTGGGATTATCATGGATCCACTTGAGGATCCTCTCCATATTATCAACGAATTCCCTGCTGTAGCCGTATCCCTGAAACCCCCTCATACAGAGGAGGTGATGTGCCCTGATTATCAGTTCAGGGCAGCCTCCATTCAGGGAATTTATGGACGTCAACCTCTTCACCGTAGGGCTCCTTTGGTGTTATGGCCCTTGTAACTGCTGCAGCCCCTGTTATCTTAAGCAGATCACCTGGTATGAACGGTAAAAGCCCCATGGCAAGAAGTTCCCATGCTGATGGCATGGTCCCTGTTGTCTGCAGGGTCCAGAGCCCCAGAACAAGAAGTCCTGGGATGTAGATAAGGCCAAAGTTTGCAACAAGCATCAGGGCCATCATCGGTGTGAATTTCCTTGATCTTATGTGTCTGTCAACGAAGTGGCCCAGCAGCAGCGCTGCAAGAATGAATCCAATGAGATATCCTCCGGTCGCACCCACCAGTACAGCGGCTCCACCTGTCATACCGGCAAACCAGGGCACTCCAGCGGCACCAATGAGGATGTATATGACCTGGCTCAGCCCACCCCAGTACCTTCCAAGGACAACACCGGACATGAGGACTGCCAGTGTCTGGGCTGTGATGGGTACCGGGGTCCAGGGTAGTGGAATCACAACCTGGGCCATTATCCCTGTTACACAGGCCATGAAAAATGCCATGACTGTCTTGCTGATCCATGTCTGATTGTGTCTCCATCTGAATAGACTGTAACGTATCCTGTAGTATCCTTCAAGGTCAATGTTCATATCATAACCTCCATGGAGTGAGAATAATTGGAATCCCTTAGATAATTGGGTGTAGGATGATAAAAAAGTTTTGCTGGGTGAGGGTTTTTCATTAGGTGTTTGTTCTGTGGAATGTTCTCTGTGATAAAATAATGTGTGCGTCATTTACTCTTCCAGCTCCTGAACTCTCCTCACATATTCACCTATCCGAAATTTTCGTTCAAGTCCACGGTCATTCATGTACCTTACCTTTCCGAATATCTCCCTTTCGGCCCAGGCCCTGTCATGTTTACCGAAACACCAGGCAACCCCTGTGAAGCCATTGGGGTCCCTTCCATCTATCTCATATTTATCATTGAGGTAAATTGCTATGTCGTAGGCCCTTTCAGGGTGATCTGTCCATTCCAGGATCTTTTTGCCCCAGTACATTCTCATGTAACCGTGCATCTTCCCGGTGATAACCATCTCCTTCTGGGCGGCGTTCCAGTAGGGGTCATGGGTTCTGGCCTCCTCAAATTCCCTGAGGGTGTATTCGTATTCCTTGGGGTCCCTTGCGTGCTCCATGAGGGTTTTCTGGGCCCACTCAGGAAGACACCTTATGCTGCTGTAATTATCACTGTAGTGCACGAAGTTCATGCTGAGTTCCCTTCTCACAATGAGTTCCTCAAGGAATTCAGGGCATTCACCCGTCTTTGATGCTTTCATGGCAAGGTAAAGCGGTGATATATGTCCGAAATGAAGGTACGGGCTCATATTTGATAGGCAGTTCTTCACAGGGTCATTCCTGTACTTCTCAAAGCATGCAAGTTTTTCTGAAAGAAACTCATCAAATAGCCTTATTGCCTCAGAGGCCCCACCACTGAAGATGGAGGGTTCCAGTTCCTCAGAGGCCCTGAATTTTCCGGTGACATCATTAAGATCAGGGCCAGGGTCAAGGTCAAGGGAATCCACAGCCAGCCTTCGCTCCTTGAGTGGAACCATGAACCTTTCAAGCTCCCTTGTTATCTTTGGCCTGAAGGTCCCTGCGGAATACTCCTCCTTGGGGGAGGCTGTTTCAACGGGTACTATAACGTTGCTTTCAACCTGCATCAGGGGGACGTGGAGTGATTCAGCGAGTTCATCCACCCATTCTTTCTGAATGTCAAGGTATCCTCTGTCCACCACCACTGCCGAGGCCTCATCTGAGTATCTCATGACAGCTGAGGGGGGCCTTTCATTTTCAACCACGAGCCTCGCACCCCTCTTCATGAGAGCATCCCCAACATCCCTCAAACCCTCTATGAGGAATCTGTAGTGGCGGGAGTTGGCATTGGGGAATTCATCTGTGAGTCCAAATATGACGATCAGCGGTTTATGGAGGCTGTTGGCAGTTTCAATTGCATACTCAAGGGCATGATTCCAGTGTGCCCTCACCGAGGCCTGCATCCAGTAGATGACGTACTTACCATCCCTAGCTGGTTTTTCAGTGTTGAGGCTCCTTATCCTTTCATCATGTATCATCACCGCCACCTCAAACGATGAGGGTTACCGGCACAAGTTCACGGGGGTATGGTTCAAAGAGGGTCTGGCCCTCAAGGTACTCATCCCCGAATCTCACGACCCATGACCTCAGTATGCTGAGGGGCACAAGAAGTGGCATGATCCCCTTACGGTACCCCTCAACTGATTCAAGGAAATAACTCTTCTCCCTTCCATTCAGTTCTGATGAGAAGTGGCCGAAGGCATGCAGGAGGCTGTTTATGATTCTTTCAGGTTTCAGCGGATCTTTTATAACGCTGCAGAGGGTTTCAGAGTATCTTTTGAGGGTGTTATCATGATCCTTCTGATCTGCTATTATCCTCCCGAGTGTTCTCTGCCCCTCTGGACTGTAGGACATGAGGAGCAGCTTGTTTGATGTGTGGAACTCTATGAGGTCACCCAGGTCTCTCACCGCACGGAAGTCCCTCACCAGGTAGAGCTTTATGAGGAAATCCTCCCTTATCTGCAGGTTCCTGAGGCGCCCCTCATCCTCAAGGGGGAGGTGGGGGAACCTTTCCATCACAGCCCTTCCAAAGAACCCCACCCCATGGCTGCCAGGTCTTTTACCGGCGCCCATGTAGACCTTAACGTTCCTTATACCGCAGGAGGGCGACTTGTTCTTTAATATGAATCCATCGACTTTGTCCAGTGAATCCAGAAATGAGGTTATGAATGAATTCATCTCCTCTGTCAGATCCCTGCCGGTTTCGGGTTGAAAAAGTCTGAATTCCCCTTTTTTCATGGTTATATGTATTGGAGGTCTTGGAACACCCAGACCCATCTCAACCTCAGGGCAGACCGTGATAAAATCAGCGTAATCAGAGAACTGCCTCACAAAGGGACTGGGTATCATTGAGCCGTCATAGCGACAGTGATCATGTTCGATGCAGCGGCTGAGTACAACGAGGGGTCTTCTGAATTTTCTCATAAGTATATTATAGGGAGACAGATAAATAAGACTTGCCCAGCAGATTTAGGTGTTATAGATCATGCTTGTGGCGGATAAATAAGACTTGTTAAAAACATTAATTTATGAATCATAGCTAAAAGAGGATAGGATGACATGCAGGATTCTCATACTTGAGGATGTCCCCCTTGACGTCGAACTGATGGAGAGGGAGATAAGTCGCTCAGGAATTGACTTCATATCAGAAACGGTTGAAGGTGAGGAGGACTTTGTAAGGGCACTTCATGAATTCAATCCAGATGTTATACTGGCTGACCATTCACTACCATCCTTTGACGGCCTCTCTGCCCTGGCAATAGCACGCAAGCTGTGTCCAGATGTGCCTTTCATATTCGTAAGTGGAAAGATAGGTGAGGAATTCGCTGTGAAGGCACTTAAGAGTGGGGCCACAGATTATGTTCTTAAGAGCAACTTCTCAAAGGTTCCAGTTGCAATAAGAAGAGCCCTCAGGGAGGTTGAAAAGGAGAGGGAACTTGAGAGGACAAGAAGGTCCCTCGCAGAAAGTCACTGGCAGCTAAAGGAGGCTCAGAGGATAGGTAAGATCGGAAGCTGGCAGTGGAATTTTGATTCAGAAACACTTTCATGTTCCGATGAGGCCCTGAGGATACTTGGAATCAGAAAACAGGATTTTGGGGGCACCCTTCATGAGATGGTATCAAGGATCCACCCGGAAGACAGGGAGTCATTCATTGATTCAATCACAAAAAAGGAGCCATTTGAGGGGGAGTACAGGGTGATGAGGGATGAATCAGTGGCATATGTACTCTTCAGGGCAAAGGTACTCTATGACTCCCGCGGGAACCCCACATCCATGATAGGAATAAAGCAGGATATAACAGAGGACAAGAATATCAGAGAATCCCTGGAGGCTTCCCTGAGGGAGAAGGAATTCTTGATGTCTGAGATACACCACAGGGTCAAGAATAACCTTCAGCTTATCATAAGCCTCCTGAGGCTCCAGTCCAGGTACATATATGATGAGAAATCCCTTGAGATATTCACCGAGTGCCAGAACAGGGTGCGTTCAATAGCCCTCGTACATGAGAGGTTCTATGGCTCCAGAAACGGGATGGCCGTGAACCTATCTGACTACATTGAGGAACTCCTGGGTGAACTTAAGGGCATGTGCCGCGGCAGGGATGTGGTGTTCAGGGTGAACCTGGCTGAAATTGAGGTGGGGATCAACACAGCGGTTTCCATTGGTCTGATAGTCAACGAACTTGTAACAAATGCCATAAAGCACGGTACGGGGGATTCAGGGGAGATAAAAGTTGAACTTGAATCATTCAAAGGTTCAGGGGTCCTTATGATTGCCGATGATGGTTCTGGCTTACCCGAGGACCTTGACCTTTCAGATCCTCCAGGTTTCGGTCTCAGACTGGTTAATTTCATGTTAAGCAGAATTAAGGGCTCAATTTCGGCAGAAAATCAGAATGGCGCAGTATTCCGGATTACATTTGATCTTGGTGGTTGATGATGAAGAGAAGGGTTGTCATTGTGGAGGACGAGGAGCTGGTGGCCCAGGATATCAGGGTTATACTTGAGGGTGCGGGCTATGAGGTTCCTGCGATATTTCATTCGGCTGAGGACCTCCTTGAGGGAATTGAGGACCTCCAGCCAGACTCCATAATAATGGACATCATGCTTGCCGGTGAAATGGATGGGATAGAGGCTGCGAGGATCATAACAGAGAAGATGGACGTACCCATAATATACCTCACAGCCTACAGCAGCAACGATATCATCAAGAGGGCCGGTGAAACAGAGCCCTACGCATACCTGCTGAAGCCATTCCATGAGAGGGACCTCAGGGTGAACCTTGAGATGGCAATCCACAAGCATGAGGCAAAGAGGAACAGACTTAGGCTCATCCGTGAGAGAACCCTGAATGAATACCTTAAGAGGTCAATAGCTGAGAAGGAAGCTCTTCTCAGAGAACTTCACCACAGGGTCAAAAATAACCTTCAGCTTATCATAAGCCTCCTTTCACTTCAGATAAGGTATGCTGAGGATCCTGCCATGGAGTACTTCTTCAGGGACTACGTTAACCAGCTGAGGTCAATTGCGGTTATACATGATAGGGCGTACCCATCAGGTGGCAGCCACATTATTGATTTTGGTGATTACCTCAGAAGCATCTCCTCCCAGCTTCTAGAATCATATGGAGCATCATCATCTGTCTGTCTGGATATAATGGCAGATGATGTGCGCCTGAATATGGACACTGGGGTCCCACTGGCACTCATAATATCGGAACTGATATCAAATTCACTGAAACATGCATTTGAGGGTGAGGGGAGGATAACGATTTCCATTGAAAAAATGAATGGCTCATACCTGCTGGTATACACCGATGATGGAAGGGGACTCCCTGATGGAATAAAATTCCCGGATGGGGGGTCCTTTGGGTTCAGGATGATTGAAAACCTTTCCATGCAGCTTGGGGGAAATATAAGGGTGGAAAAACCTGAAAGGGGAGTTAAGTTTACATTTGAATTCACTGAACAGGTCTACAGTAACAGAATGTCATGATAAAATAAATCTTTGATGCCCAGAACCATTTCAGTATTCCAGGTCATTCAGGAGGTATTCGACCTTTGAGGGGAGGCTGTCATCTGATAGCATGTAGTGGACCCACACCCCTATCTTCTCTGATTTAAGGAAACCTGCCCTCTTGAGTATGTTGAGGTGATGTGAGACCGTTGGCTGGGGCTTTTCAAGGGCTGCCATGATTTCACAGACACAGAGCTCCCCTTCAGATAGGAGATGGATTATCTTGAGCCTCGTGGGGTCGGCGAGGGCCTTAAGGGCATTTGCATCCCTTTCTATTTTATCATCATCAGGTAGCCTTTCAAGCCTTTCCTTAAGTCTCTCAATCTGTTCAGGGCTTGGCTTATCTGCTGAACATGTCCTCATAACGATTACCTAGCATTTCTGTTTTTTGCTGTGGACCACCAGTACAGGGACGGTTGAGTGCCTTACAACCTTCTCTGAGACACTCCCCAGAATGAACCTTTCAAGGGCGTGCTTTCCTGAAGCACCAACGACTATGAGATCAACACCTTCCTCATCAGCGACCCTGAGGATGGTATCTGCAGATGGTCCCTCAAGAATCATCTTTCTGACCTTAACTGAGCCTTCCATGGAACTGGCCAGTTCTTCAACCCTCTCTAGGACTTCCTCGGATTCCCTTCTGAAGAGTTCTGTAACCTTCCTTGTTAGTTCCTCAACCGGGAGATTCTGGAGTGCCTTTGTTTCAGTAACTGAGAGTGCTATGAGCTCTGCCTGGTTCTGCCTGGCGGTTTCAATGGCGTATTTCGCAGCCTTCATTGAGCATTCAGATCCATCTGTTGCAAGCAGTATCCGTTTATACATCTTTTACCTCCAGATAATTCATCCATAAATACTTTAAAGTTTCTCCTTAAGGTTCCGGTAGAGTGCCGTGAGTTTATCCCTGTAAATGGATCTTATTTCGGCCTCTTCACTGGAGAGGGGTTTTATGGGAATCAGGTCCATGAGAATATCTCTTTGAGGGTAGCTGTAGAATGCTTCAACCGCACCGAGGGTCATTGATGAGACTGCTGCCTTGGCCTCTTTGGTGTCCATCCCGAATTCCACGGCCAACCTTTCAAGTTCATCCAGCTGGAACCATAGATAGGTGGGGCCCATTGCAGTTATAATTGCGTATGCCTCAAGTTTTTCCTCATCAACCTCTGGAAAGTCTCCTAAAGCGTCAAAAATTGATTTCAGATTTTCTTTATCTGATTGGGATGCTTCACTGGATATGCAGAATGGGTTGTATCCCCTGTTGATGATTGATGGGGCATTGGGTATAACCCTCGCAACCTTCAGGTGGTTCATGGCTTTCTGCATGTAACCCATGCTTATTCTTGGTGCAAGGGATACCACCATGGAATCCTGGGGCGGCTTTATATTGGTGAGGACCTCCTTCATGGCAGGTGGGTGGAGCGCCAGGAAGATCAGGTCCCCCTCAGCGTCTCTGCAGTCGGTTGATGTATTAACACTGAAGTCTTCCTCCAGACTCTTCAGTGTTCTCCCATCGGTGTCACAGACCATAACGTCCTCTGGAGTCCTCCCGGCCCTCTGAAGGCCTCCAAGGATTATTCTTACTACCCGCCCCCCACCAATGAATGATATTTTCATTTAGATCATCATCTCATTTTTCTTTCACAGTCCATACAGTAATCTGTGTCCCTGTCGGTTTTGAATAGTTTGCCGCATCCCCTGCAGTTAACATACCTGAGGCCTGATTTTTTCTTTTCAAGGATACCTGTCTGGCATGCGCAGGCCCTTGAGGAGATCATGGCCTTTATTTTACCCTCAAAACCCTTTTCTTCCTTGACCATTGAATTCACCATAAAAGTGGATCAGGAGAGGATCTTCATTATCTCCTCCTTTGAGGCTACCCTTCCCATGATTTTGAGTTCACCGTCAACTGCAAGTCCAGGGAGGGCTGTGAGTCCCGCTTCGAGTATCTCATCCATGTCCTTTACCTTCTCGAACTCTGCATCTATTCCCAGTTCCTTAACGGCTTCCCTTGCATTTTTCTCAAGCATCTGGCAGTTTGCACATCCTGTACCGTATATCTGTATCTTCATCTTATCACCTCAATCATATTATCAGGTTGAATAGGTAACCTGTAAGTGTTATGGAGACTGCGAGTATTGCTATGAATGTCCCAAGGAGCCTGGGCTTCATAACCTTCCTGAGGATTATCATTTCAGGGAGGGATAGGGCTGTTATTGACATCATAAGTGCCAGGGCGGTTCCTGCGGCCATTCCCTTTTCTATGAGTGCTGATATGAGGGGTATGGTACCCGCTGCATTTGAATAGAGGGGGACACCTATGAGCACAGCCATGGGAACTGCTAGGATGTTGTCTGAACCGGCATATTGCAGCAGGAAATCGGATGGTAGATAGCCGTGTATCCATCCGCCTATGGCTATCGCGACTATTATGTAGGGTGAGACCCTGCGGAGTATATCCTTCATTTCGTTTTTTGCTATGATGTACCTTTCCCTGAGGGTTGGTTTAGGGAGCTCAACATCGGCTGTGCCCAGCGCCTTCATCTTCTCAAGTGTCTCATAGACGTAGTCCTCAAGCTGGCTTTCCATTTTGAGTTTTCCTATGAGCACACCGCCAATTACCGCTATTATGTACCCTGATATGATGTAGAATGCGGTTATCTGCCATCCGAAGAGTCCCAGTAGGAGCACTATTGCTATTTCGTTTATCATGGGTGATGATATGAGGAATGAGAACGTGGCTCCCAGGGGCACGCCAGCCTCAACGAACCCTATGAATAGTGGGACCGCAGAACATGAACAGAATGGTGTTATTATACCTACAAGGGCTGCAATGAAGTTCCCTGTATACTTGTGCCTCTTTTCAAGGATCTCTCTGACCCTGTTGGGGGGTATGTATGTCCTTATGAATGATATGACGAATATGAGTGTTGCAAGGAGGATGAATATCTTTATGGTGTCGTATATGAAGAAGTTAACAGCGCTTCCCAGGTGTGACGCGGGTTCAAGCCCAATGAGATTGTAGGTTACATAATCGGCAAATTCCTGTAACAACCTTTAACCTCCAGATCAATATATTCAAATCTATGGATAGATTGCTGTTGTAGTTTATATAATTTTTGGTATCAGACACCACTCACTGAGATAACCCGCTGGAAAAATAAGATTGAAGCTAAAGGAGCTTTGCACGATCATAAACATTTTTAAGGGTCTGCATATCCACACTGGTGTAGATCTGGGTGGTTGAAAGATTTGAATGGCCCAGAAGCTGCTGTATGGCCCTTATGTCCACACCATTCTTTAGGAGATGGGTTGCAAAGGAATGCCTGAGGATATGTGGGGTCACCTTCTTGTTTATACCGGCCTTCCGGGCGTAGTTCTTTATCATCATCTGGACGTACCTCGGTGTGAGGGGGTCCCCGAAGCGGTTGAGGAAGAGGTACTCACTCTCATGGATCCTCCTACTGAGGTACTCCACAAGGAGGTCCCTTGTGCTTTCATCAAACAGGACTATACGATCCTTATCACCCTTACCCCTTATCCTTATTGTCCTATCACCCATGTCAATATCATTGACCTTGAGTGAAACAAGCTCAGAGACCCTGAGACCCGAAGAATAAAGGAGCGAGAGTATCAGTCTGTCCCTGGTCTTTATGAACCTCTTAATGGGTGAACCATCATCTGAGAGTTCAACGGCATTGATGAGCCTCATAACCTCATCCTCATTGAGGGACTTGGGTAGGGACTTCGTCCTTTTGGGAGCCTTGACCTCCTGCAGGCAGTCTATTTCACTGAACTCAAAGAACTTCTTGATAACAACGGTAACAAGATAAATATAGTTCTGGGTGACATTCTTATCCCTCTTAAGGTACTGTATGTACCTCTTGAAGGACCTCAGAACCCTTCTATCATCGTAGAGGTCATCTTCCTCCATCAGAAATTCGTAGAAATTTTTAACAATTGACCTGTAGGTTTTGATGGTGTTGGGGGAGTAGTTCCTGATTTCAAGTTCCACAAGGTAGTCCTCAATGAGTTCCGGGAAATTGTAGCGTTCAAGAAGACCTTGTTTTTCCTCTGACTCTCTCTTCATGTTCATGGTATCTACCATAAATGCCCACTTAAATCTTGCGGATCAGTGGCATATCACATGTAGCTTCGATCTATGTTCTCACTGTTATAACTTTGATGTGACATCCTCTGTGAACTTGAGAGGTCCTTCTCAAGGGCCTTCTCATAACTCTTGTACCTCCTGAGGATCTGGTCCTCAATGGAAACAGCCTTCCTTATTGCAACCTCCATGTGCTTGGTCTCGATGTATTCGCTGCCATCCATTACCGCAAGGTCCCCGGCCATCCTCACAACACCACCGAGGTCCCTGAGGCGGAGTGTAAGGGCATCGTCCATGTCATCAACGGCCCTGGCCCTTCTCCCTGCCTCCTCAATAAGGAGTTCCACGGCGGCAGCCCGTGCATGGGGTATCTTTCCATCAAGCTCTATCTCCTGTGCAACAAACTGCGCGATTTTTGCCCTGTTCTCATCGGTATCAGGCATGGTGGTATTTAGGAGAAGCTCATAGCCCTCCCCCTGAACCCTTGAGCGAAGAGGGGGGAGTATGTACTGGAGATCAGCGATGTTACAGGCACCCACGAATATGAAGTCACAGGGGACCTCATCGACCTTAACTGAACTCCCGGCGCTCTGGGGGTTTCTACCGACTATTGGGAATGTCTTATCCTGCATGGCAGTGAATATGAACCTCTGAAGGCCTGCTATGTGGACTATCTCGTCTATGAAGAGCACGCCCTCATGGGCCTCGTGGATTGCCCCGGGGACCACACGTTCATAGGGCTGGGAACCCAGGTCAGGATGTCCCCCGTAGGGATCGTGGCGTACATCACCCAGAAGTTCGGTTTCACTTGCCCCTGTGGCCTGAATGAAGGTTTTCCTCTCAAGGGGGACTATGACGTTCCTGGGTTTCTCTTCAACCATCTGCCTCCTCTTTTCAAGGGCCCTCTGATCAAGGACCTTGATGCTGTCTCCGCCAACCCTCTCGTAGATCACAACCTCCTCAACACCATCCATGATCCTGGTGGTTGTGACCCTCTTCTGGGGCACGCTGAGGCTCCCTGAACTCATCTCGAACATACCGAGGAGGTCCCCGATGTGCTTCCGCCTCGCCTTAATGTGGGAGAACTTATCACCGCCACATTTTGGGCAGATGCTGTTGTAGGCGCTGCTGTACTCGCCGCAGTGTATGCACTTGAATCCCAGGCGTTCCGCAACAGCCTCGGGGACACTATGGGGGTCTATGAGTTCACCCTCAGCCCTTTCAATCTCAAGGATTTCATCCTCTATTTCCTTACGGCTTTTAACCTCAACGAATGGCCTTTCAGGCCTTTCAGGGTTGTGAACAACTGTTATCTCCTCTGATGGTTCAGGGAGGTGAAATGATATTGCCTGTGCAAGCAGGGACTTTCCTATACCTGGCGGTCCCACGAGAAGCAGGTGCCGCCTCTGCTTTGCAGCTATCTTTATCATGGGCATGACGTCCTCATGCCCTATGACCCTCTCAAGGGGATCTTCAGGTATCTTAACGTCTTCTGTTGTGTTTATATCCTTCAGGTACTCACGGTTCATGTCGACATACATTTTGATGCCTTCTATGGGTTCAGGTGTGGCCTGTTATGAGTTTGAGGTTGTGGGGTTTCTTGACAATGTCCCCACTCCTCACAGCCACAAGGTATCTGAGGCCCTTCTCAAATGAGAGGTCAACAAGGCGCTGTGTTATCACGCCATCAAAGACCACCGCGTAGGGGTGGTTGTTGACGCGGCTGAGTTCATCGTAGAGGTTCTCAACCTTGACCTCCTTCAGTATGTTGAGGGCGTCATCCAGTATCTCAGCATTTCCTGTCCCCTCAAGTTCCTTCAGGATGTTCCGAAGGAGCACCATCTTGTCCTCTGATTTCTTCTTCTCCTTCTGCATCCCAAGGTCATGGTAGAACTGCTCAACCGGCACCTTGTTTCGGAGGGCCATCATGATCTCATCCTTCTCAAGGTCCTCCACCTCCTTGCCCTTGGGTGCCCTTGTGACGTAGTCTATGTCCCCCACTTGTAGGAGCTCCTTGAGGATGAGTTCACCGCCCCGGTCACCATCTACAAAGGCCGTTACAGTTTTTTTCTTTGTGAGCTCGGCAACGGTTCGGGGTACACTGACCCCCTCAACTGCAATGGCATTCTTTATACCGTACTTAAGGAGGTTGAGGACGTCGGATCTTCCCTCCACCACAAGTATGGCGTCTGAGGTCTCAACATTGGGCCCTGCTGGAAGCTTTTCCTCACCGTACTCTGTGATTTCATGGACCCTCATGGCCTCCTTGACCTCTTCGATCATTCTAAGGCTTTCAGGGGTAACCTCCTCCATCATACTGGCGTATATCTCCTTGGCCCTCTCAACGACCCTTTTACGTTTAACCGCACGGACGTCCTCAACCTTTGTGACCTGAATGTAGGCTTCACATGGTCCGACACGGTTTATTGTTTCAAGGGAAGCTGCAAGGATGGCGGTTTCAACGCGGTCAAGGCTTGATGGGATGATTATCTCCCCCTTTGATTTACCACCCCTTGATGTAATGTTGACCTTGATCCTCCCGATTCTACCTGTTTTCTGGAGTTCCCTGAGATCCAGGTCATTGCTGAGAAGACCTTCAGTCTGTCCAAATATTGCCCCAACAACATCATGTTTCTCAACGATTCCGTTAGCATTAATTTGAGCATGAATGAGGTATTTGGTTGTACTTATTTCTTCTTTTCCCATGTAAACCCTCCTTTGAGGAATGAACTGGTTATCAAATTGAAAAATATGATGATAACAGTTTTCAGATATTATCAAGGGGGTACGGGCATACCTCCAGCTTCAGCCTTTCTATGTATGATGGAAGGCTCTGTATGTCCTTGATGTATTTTCTGGTCATTCCCATGAGTCTTCGCCGTATTCTGAGGTCTGGATTCGCTCCAAGGCTCTGTATATCAGTGTACAATCTTTTTGCAAGTTCACTGCCCTTCCTGTCAAAATCTGTAAGTATGATAACCCTCGAGGCACTTGCTGCCCGGAGGGCGATTTCAGAAAGTCCCATCATGGAACCTGAAACCTTTATGAAGGGTCCCTCGACACCCAGTTCCCGCAGGGCCTCCTCGTCCTTCCGGCCCTCGATGAGAATGGGTACTCCAAGTTCTCCTTGATATTTAAGTTCATTTATTTCATGGGTTATTTGCTGAAGCTTTATAAGAGACATATTAAGCCCTTTCAGTAGCTTGATAATATCTATATTTTATATGGAGATACTGATATATAAAATAATCACAGATGTCCTGCTCTGGAATGGGACTATATTTAAATATCCTTTCTATCATAATACCCATATCATTTTAAAGAATCATGGAGGAAAGATGGTGGCTAAGGGCCTTATAAGAATTGTTCTGGATATACTAAAACCACACGAACCCATAATACCTGAATATGCCAAGTACCTGAGTGAACTCAGGGGCGTTGAGGGTGTTAACATAACCCTCATGGAAATCGATAAGGAGACAGAGAACATCAAGGTCACGATTCAGGGAAACGACCTGGATTTTGATGAGATAACAAGGGCCATTGAGAGTTATGGGGGCTCCATTCACAGCGTTGACGAAGTTGTAGCTGGAAAAACCATGGTAGAAGAAGTTACAACTCCCCAGGATTGATTATATGGCCATAAAGGGCATAAAACCCATTGAACGCCTGAGAAGTTTCCGCAGCCCAGGGGATCCCCTGAGGCTTCTTTCTGACATATCGGCCCCCCAGGTTTCAGATGCACTCAAGGCGGTGGCTGGTATAAATGGGGTTATACCCTCCATAAAGCCCGTTAACAACCTCCGGCTCTGCGGATGGGCTGTGACCGCAAGCACATCAAGCGGTGACTGGGGGACCTCGGTAATGGCCATAGACGCTGCAGGTAAAGGTGATGTTGTTTTCATAGGGACTGATGGCGATGATATGGCTGTCTGGGGGGAGCTCACATCAAAAACAGCCATGGCTAAGGGCATAGCAGGTGCTGTGGTCTATGGATCCTGCAGGGATAGGGATGCCCTCCTTGAACTTGACTTCCCGGTATTCTCCAGGGATTATGTCCCATGCGCCGGGGAACCCCTCGCAGAGGGGGGGCTAAACGTGACACTCGAGTGCGACGGTGTCAGAGTTGAGAGTGGAGACCTCATATTTGGAGATGAATCTGGAGTGGTCGTTGTTCCCGCTGAAATTGTACCTGAAGTTGTTCGTGCGGCAATGGAGATCCGAAAGAAGGAATCATCCATCAAGGAGAAACTTGCTGAGGGTTTCACCCTTTCTGAGATTCTTGGATTGAAGTAGTGGGTTTCCATGGGAGAGAGGGACGTTTTTGCTTACATCGGGGAGAATAAGCGTACCATAATTCTCTCCTTCATTGCTGTTGCTGTTCTCATATTCATCATAGGATTATTTGCAGGCTTTGGGGATATTCTGAGGGCCCTTGAGAGGACCAGCCCCTATTTTCTTGCACTGAACTTTCTTCTGGAGGCACTTATACTTGTGCTGTGGACGGTGAGATGGCGGCTTATACTGAACCTGGTTGATGATGCTCCCTCGTTTCCCAGGCTCATGATGCTTCTTTTTGCAAGCATCTTCGGTAACAACATAACCCCGGGGGCCGCAGGTGGCGAGCCACTGAGGGCATACCTCCTGCGGGAGGTTGAGGGGACCCCATTTGAGATAGGCTTCGCGTCTTCAACGGCAGACAGGGTCTTTGAGTTCATACCCTTTGCGGTTATATCAATTCTCTCAGCGGTCCTCATCATGACCTGGAGCATATCCATCTGGACGAGGGTTATTGTGAGTATTCTCATCTTTTTCACAATCGCATTTTTCTCAGCTGCAATCTATGCAGGAATGAACCGTGATATTGCCCAGAGGCTTGCGCTTTCTGTTGTGAGAAGAGCTGTGGAGTGGGTTTCAAGGTTCAGGAAGGGTGATATCAGTTTCTCCAGAATACATGAGAGGGTCATATTCTATATAAACAGGTTCAGTGAGGGCTTTTCAACGGCGATAACTGATAAGAGGGTCTTTATAGCCGGTTTTTTTGTTTCGCTTGGAATGTGGGCCCTTGACGTTTGCCGACTCTATGTTTGCTTCCTGGCGGTTGGGGTTTCACCACCTGCAGTGCCCCTTATAATAATCTACACAGTGGGGATCCTGATATCACTTTTACCGCTTCTACCCGGATCCCTTGGACTAAGGGAGGGTATACTTGTGGGTCTATTTGCTGTTGCAGGGATAGGGGCTGATTATGTCATGGCTGCCAGTGTGGTTGATAGAATCGCAAGTTACTTTGCACCCACCATTATAGGTTTTCTCGCGGCGCTGTACTACGGGAGATACATAATGGCCCCTGGGGATTAACTCAGGAAAACCATGCACATCCCTGTACATCAAACGCTATTTTAATATAAAATTATCGAAACATTTATATAGTAGTAAGTAAAGAGTACACTATATAAAATTTTCGGTGAATTATGAAGAATTTAGGGAATATTTCACATGTCTCCAGCAAGGGAAGAATCATAGTACGTTCCACCAGAACACCGCAGCTTGGAGCACCTGTTTTTACTTCTGAAGGGAGAATGATAGGGAAAGTGCACGACATCTTCGGTCCAACACGAAATCCATACATATCAGTAAAACCAGTTCGTGCAATAAAACCTGAAAAGTTTGAGAACCGAGCTGGAGAGACTTTATACGTGGGTATAAAGAATGTGAAAAAATGGGGGCGAAGGAAACGAAGGAGAAAATGAGGTCTGATGTTTCTGAAATAGAGAAGGAAACAAAATGCCCTGAGTGCGGCTCCGAGGATCTCAGGGGCGACTACGAAAGGGCTGAAATAGTATGTGGAAAGTGCGGTCTTGTCATAGACGATAACCTGGTTGACATGGGTCCAGAATGGAGGGCCTTTGACCATGAACAGCGTGACAAGAGGACAAGGGTGGGGGCACCCATAACCTACACCATACACGACAAGGGTCTATCAACCATGATAGACTGGAGAAACAAGGACATATATGGAAGGGACATCCCCGCAAGGAACAGGGCCCAGTGGTACCGCCTCAGGAAATGGCAGAGGAAGATAAGGATCTCAGGGGCCACAGAGAGGAACCTCGCATTTGCCCTGAGCGAACTCGACCGCGACTCCTCAAGACTTGGGTTACCGAGAAGCGTCAGGGAAGCCGCATCAATGGTCTACAGGAGAGCCGTTGAGAACAAACTCATCAGGGGAAGAAGCATTGAAGGGGTGGTTGCAGCGTCACTATACGCGGCATGCAGAAGCTGCAATGTCCCTAGAACACTTGATGAGATCGCAGAGGTTTCAAGGGTCAGCAAGAAGGAGGTTGGAAGAACCTACAGGTTCCTGACAAGGGAACTCAACATAAAGCTGCCGCCAACATCCCCTGTTGACTACGTGCCAAGGTTCGCAAGTGAACTTGGCCTCTCAGGGGAGGTCCAGTCCAAGGCCATTGAGATCATAGAGATGGCAATGGAGAACGGCCTCACATCAGGCAGGGGTCCCACCGGTGTTGCAGCAGCAGCCCTCTACATAGCCTCAGTCCTCCTAGGGGAGTGCAAGACCCAGAGGGACGTTGCAGAGGTTGCAGGTGTAACCGAGGTGACAATAAGGAACAGATACAAGGAGCTCACAGAGCAGCTTGATCTTGGTGTGACACTCTAGTTACACCAGAAACAATTTTTAATGAGTTTCTATCAGAATCTTTCTTTGCTCTGGTTTTTTGGGAAATTCAGAATAAATTTTTTATATTCTGTATACCGGTTCTGAAATCATGGATTTTTCAGATAGACAATACAATATTCCATTTTTTTAAATTTATCGGCCCTTCAGAACTTAAAAATAAGAAAAACGGCTGAATAACTTCAGGAACGGTTCTGCAGTTTAACATCCCCCTGAACATTCATCTATTGCCCTCTTAAGGGCATCTATTATCTCGTTGTTACCCCCATCATATTCCTCAAGGTTCCGTCTGTAGACGTCAAGTCGCCCAAGGAACCTCTCAAGGGTCTCCCTTTCTGTCTCCTCATGGAATTCACCGTAGCCCAGCTTCTCAAGGTACACCGCATTGAGTATCTGCTCGAACTGTCCCTTAACAGGAACACTGTACACTGGCTTTCGCAGGTAGAGGGCCTCACTTATCAGGGTGAAGCCGCCGTTTGTTATAACCGCAGCCGCAGACTCAAAGTCACTGAAGAACTGGTCCTCATTGAATCTCCTGAAGGTGAGGTTCCCATCCACTTCATCCCTGTCGAAGCCGTATACGATGAATTCCCTGTCCAGGCTCTTCAGGATATCAGTGAGCCTCCTGTTTGACCTGCTGGTCTGGTAGACCAGCACATGGTCCCCATAGTAAGGATCGAGATTCATTATCTCTTCTCTCAGGACAGGAGGATACATGGATACCTTTTTGGGGTTTTTAACCTCAGGGAAGAAGTAACTGGTTATGAGATATCGCCTGGGCCTCACAATGAATGACCTCACAACGGCCTCAGCCTTGATCTTGTCCCGCCTGAATTTCTCAGGGTACTCTATCCGGCACTGGGTTATGACGTGCATGTTGTCTATGCTTATTAGGGGTATCCTGAGCATGTTGCTTATGACACTGGCATAGAACTCAAAGTCAGACACCACAACATCCGGCCTGAAATCCTTTGCTATCCTGTAGAGGAGTTTGAGGTTCTCCTTGAGGTCCCTGGGGAATGTTTTCATGGCCTTCACGAATGTTTTGATGTCATTTACGCTGTTATCCTCATAGACCGTGTTGAAGCCGTATATCTCATGGACATTATCGAATTTACTGCTCAGGTACTTGTAGGCGCGGTCACTTGCAAATATGAGGACCTCATGGTCCTCTGTTAGCCTGTCCAGGATCACCCCACTCCTTATGGCGTGTCCCATTCCCTCACCACAGACAGAGTAGAGCACCCTTCTTTTTTCCTTGCTGTATCCGAATTCATATTTGAGGTCACCTGCACTCACCTTCTTTCCCATGAAGTCATATACCGTGCTCTTTGTGTACTTGAATGCCAGGTTCCTGAGGCCCTCCTTTTCAAGCCTCCTTATGGATACCAGAAGTCGGGGTTTCCTCAGAACCCGGAACCTGCCTATCTTACCTATGCGCTCAATGTAGTCGGTATCCTCCCCGAAGTCAAGGGATTCATCGAAACCACCAACCCTTTCATGAAGTTCCTTACGGGTGAGTATTCCATAGCAGCCTGCCCCGTGGGGTTTAATGGATTCAACGAGTATCATGAATCTGTTTGCAAATTCGTGGAGTATCTTGTCACGCCTTCTGGTGGAGAGGGGTATCATCTGGGTTATGGCGATTCCCAGGTCCTCTGATTCGAATTCCTCCACGGCATCCCTGAGGTACCCGTCGGTGAGGACAAGGTCGGCGTCCAGAAAGAGGAGGAGTTCTCCCCTGGCGACCTCGGCCCCCCGGTTTCTACCGGCTGCGGGCATGCCACCCTCAACCACCCTGCAGCCGTACTCCTCTGCAATTTTTCTGGTATTATCCTCAGAGTCTGCATCTGCCACTATAACCTCGTAGTCTGTAAAGTCCTGTTCCCTTATGCTCTCAAGCAGCGCCGGTAGATATTCCTCCTCATTGTAGGTCGGTATGATTATGCTGAGTTTCATCCATTATCCTCCTTCAGAAGAATGAAAAGAAGTTCCATGTCATGAAGAACCCGCTGCATCTGCCATCAAGGCGGCGGGTTAACCTGTCAAGGAGCACCATCTCGTTCTGTTCCGGTGAAAGTTTCAGTATCAGCTTATCACCCTTTCTCTCCTCTGAGATAACATGGAGCCCCTCAAGGCTGGGGGTGCCGGATGGCTCAATGATGGTGACCTCATAGTACCCGGGCACTGACCCCATGATTCCAAGGAGCACCCTCAGAACCACCAGTGAGGCTATTATGAGGGCCGGGATTTTAAGGTTGCCTGGGCTGAAGGGGACCCTGAGGGCGCTCATACCTATAATCCCGGACAGCCCGACAAGTGCGGGGGTTGAGAAGAGTCCCCCGTCTATTACACCTATTATTGTGGATGCTGTGGCGAATATGACTATCGCCACGTGGAAATCCCTCCTGTCACCTGTTGATAGAAGCCCAAGGATGTATATCAGTGTGATTGAGATGATTGTAACCGGCAGAAGGAATGGGATGTGACCTGCCAGTGATGAACCTGTATGGATGCCTGATGAGACAGGCACCACAAGCCCCGTGATGGGGCTGAGGCTTGCTTTGAATACATGGGAGTGGGTCAGACTCGTTGAGGCAGCTGGGTTCATTGATATGAAGGTCGTGAATGGTGATACGCCCATTTCAAGGCGGATTGCCACCTCAACTGCAAGGCCCGTTAGGTATGTTACAAATGCTACAATCGCCGAGATGTAGAGGTAGGTGTTCTTATCGAGGCCTTGAGGGCCAAAAACTCCACCCTCCCTGAAGAGGGGTGCAAGGAGGAACATGGTCCCCATTATGGTGAAGAATATCACATCCTTGCCCTCTGAGGAGCCCATGAGGAATACGTGTGTGAATGGTGTTATTATGGGGTCGAGGATGTCTGTGGTGAAGAGTGTGATTGCCAGTGCAATGAAGATTATGCCGGCTGCCATGAATCTGTCTGATCTCAAAGTTATTCACCAGAAGAAATTAATTTAATTAGCAGGGAGAGATATGGATCTTGTCACTTATAAATTAATCGTGGTAATGATTGATGACTGAACACCTCAGGTTATAAGATGGATCCGGTATTCTATATTGCGGCACTTCTTCTTACAGGCATAGTGGCTGGACTTGCAACGGGCCTCCTGGGTGTTGGTGGAGGCTTCATAATAGCGCCGGTGCTCTTCTTTTTAATGGAGTCCTCAGGCACACCAGAGGATATTGCAATAAGGACAGCCTTTGCAACCAGCCTTGCAGTTATTCTCCCAGCTGCCCTCACAGGGGCTTACTCACATTACAGGAGGGGCTGTGTTGATGCAGGCAGGGCCATACCCATGGGGGCTCTCGGTGTATGCGGAAGCATCCTGGGGGTTCTGACTGCCACATCATCACCTGCAGGGGTCCTAAGGGCGATATTCGGTTTGCTCCTGATCCTTGTTTCACTGCAGCTCCTCCTGTCGTCCCGGATTTCGCCCTCCCATGGGAAGAGGAATGCCGCCATTTCACTGGGCTTCATCGCAGGTTTCCTCTCAGGTCTCCTTGGCATAGGTGGTGGAGTGGTTCTCGTACCACTCCTCGTGCTGGTTGGAGGTTTTGATGTTCTTGAGGCTGTCGGGACATCCTCGGTTGTGATTGCGATGACCGCAGCATCAGGCACAGTCTCCTATCTCCTCAGCGGACCGGGGGGCCAGTTTTCTGTGGGATACGTTAACCTGGTCCAGTTCATGGCCATTGCATTCATGAGCGTCCCGGCCTCACGTCTTGGTGTTATGGCGGCCCACAGGATTGACGTGAGGTACATAAGGTACCTTTTCATAGCCCTGCTCCTTGTCACGGGCTTCAGGATGATCCTTTAGGTTTGAGTAGTCCTGCTTCTTGTCAGGGGCTTCATGGTGATCCTCAGGTTTATGTAAAAATCAGATGAAATTTCATAAAATATATAAAATCAGATGAACATAATAACAGACCGGTGAGATGATGCTGAAAAAATGGATGGGTCTCCTCTCGGTTATTCTCGGTATTGTATTTCTTGTATCTCCGATCTCAGGTGTAACAGCCATAAGCATACTCACGGGTCTTGTGCTCTCGGGCCTTGGCGTGTGGATGCTTGCAAATGCCATCATGGCCAGGAGGTACATGGAGGTGGGGGTACTCTGGATGATATTTGCAGTTATAACCCTCGCAGTTGGCCTTATGCTGGTATTCAGGGTCTTCCTCATAAATCAACTTGCCGGGGTCTGGCTTTACGTTACAGGCATCCTCCTGCTTGTTGCGGCGATACTGATACTTGCAGCGGGTTCCCAGAGTTACCTGAAAAGAAATGCCGGTATAATCAGCGCCATCCTGGGGGTCATATACATCCTTATGGGGGCGCTCTCATTCAACCCTGCCTTCGTGGGTGTCGCAGTTGGTCTTATACTTGTTGTTTATGGGGTGGCGGTGCTGAGGTCACCATGAGCCACCCGAATAAAATCAGCTACCTTTTTATTGAGAGCACAACCCACACCACAATGAAAAGCGCGAATACAAGGTAGAAGATTGTCCTTGTTCTCCTCACCCTCTGCTGATTCTTTGATAGGATCTCCTGGCACCTCTCTGAACAGGTCACCTCATCCATGGGTATGGGGGTGCTGCATACAGGACAGTGCTTGTGCGGTTCAACCATTCTCTTTACCTCCATTTTTTGATGAATTTAAACT
This sequence comes from Methanothermobacter marburgensis str. Marburg, assembly GCF_000145295.1. Classification (NCBI taxonomy): domain Archaea; kingdom Methanobacteriati; phylum Methanobacteriota; class Methanobacteria; order Methanobacteriales; family Methanobacteriaceae; genus Methanothermobacter; species Methanothermobacter marburgensis. Next base: position 1,177,728 of record NC_014408.1, on the reverse strand, counting down.
TCTAAATTTATTCAGGGATAACAGTGGTTCCTATCCCACCTGATGAATTTAGGTTTCCACATTTATTCAGGGATAACAGTGGTTCCTATCCCACCATCGATTGCCCGCAGGAGGTTCTCAGGGTCACTGCCATTGGCTATGATGGTTTTTATCCCTGACCTCTTTATCATCTTCAGGGCTGTATGGTCAAAGAACTCGTAGGTGCCGGCCTTAACATCAGATTCGCTGAGGTGCTCCAGCATCTCACTGGCGCTGATCTCAGGGTAGAACCTCGCATCCGGGTACTTCTGGGGGTCCCTGTCATAGAAACCGTCAACCGATGTGAGGTTTATCATGAGGTCGGCCCCAACGGTTTCAGCCAGTATCGCCCCAACTGCGTCGGTGCTGTGGGCAGGCTCCGTACCACCCATTACCACTATTCTGCCCGAAGCTGCAAACCTGACGGCTTCCCTGAAGTTTTCAGGTACAGATGGGTACGCACTTTCACCCAGGGCTGTTATCAGGACCCTTGCATTTAACCTGGTGACATCAATTCCTATATCATCGCACTGGGCCTCCCCCGCCCCCAGCTTCCTTGCAACCCCTATGTAATCACGGGCTGGTCTGCCACCACCCACAACCACAAACAGTTCATGTTCATTCCTCAGTGAATTCAGAATATCGGCATATGCCCTGAACATTTCATGTGTGAATTCACTTATCAGGATTGATCCTCCAATGGTAATAACAATTCTCATAACGATCCACCGCGAAAATTAGTTGACTCTTCCTTTCCAGTTATGATTGAATCCACTTATATCTTTTCTCCCGCCATCCAGTAAACTTTATAATTACCCCGCCCCATATACAGTTACAGTTTATTTTATCATTTTCATGAGGAGTGATTCATAGTGAGTGAACCATCATCAAAGGAGCTTTTCGAATTCAAGAGAACCCTCCAGGAACTCTCGGATAAGAGGGGAAGGGGGACAGAGCTTGTATCGGTATACATACCCCCAGACAGGCAGATCAGTGACGTTGCAAAGCATATGAGGGAGGAACTGAGCCAGAGCGCCAACATCAAGAGCAAGCAGACCAAGAAGAATGTGCAGTCAGCAATTGAGGTTATAATGCAGAGGCTGAAGCTTTTCCCGAGACCACCCGAGAAGGGCCTTGTGATGTTCGTGGGAATGGTTCCCAGGGGAGGTCCCGGCACAGAGAAGATGGAAACCTACGTCTTCGAGCCACCTGAACCCATAAAGACCTACATATACCACTGTAACTCGGAGTTCTACCTTGAACCCCTGAAGGAGATGCTTGAGGAGAAGGAGACCTATGGTCTGGCTGTACTTGACAGGAAGGAGGCGACCATCGCAACCCTTAGGGGTAAGAGGATAGACATCCTCAAGACCCTAACAAGTGGCGTGCCAGGTAAGCACAAGGCGGGCGGTCAGTCCCAGAGGAGGTTCGACCGCCTCATAGACCTGGCAGCCCACGAGTTCCTCAAGAGGATAGGTGAGCACATGAACGAGGCATTCCTCCAGATAGAGGACCTCAAGGGCATCATCCTCGGGGGCCCCGGCCACACCAAGGAGGAGTTCCTGAACGGGGACTACCTTCACCATGAACTCAAGAAGAAGGTCATAACCACGGTGGACACATCGTACACAGGGGAATTTGGTATCAGGGAGGTTATCGACAAGTCCATGGACGTCCTGAGTGAAATTGATGTGATGAGGGAGAAGAAACTGGTCCAGCGCTTCCTCAGGGAACTCATAAATGAGGATGGACTTGCATCCTATGGTGAGAGGGAGGTCCGACAGCACCTCCAGATGGGTGCAGTTGAGGTTCTCCTTCTCTCAGAGGACCTCAAATACCAGAGGGGAACCTACGAGTGCGCATCGTGTGGTCACAGCATGGAGAAGACAGGTAAGGATCTACCGGACACCGAAATCTGTCCATCATGTAACGATCAGATGAGGCTCTCAGACAGGAGGGATATGATCGATGACCTGGTTGAAATGGCTGAGGAGGTTGGAACCGAGGTTGAGATCATATCAACAGAGACAGAGGAGGGCATGCAGCTCCTGAGGGCCTTTGGGGGTATAGGGGCGATACTGAGGTACCGCCCCTGATCATTCAGAGGGTTAATGGAACCCTAAGGGATCCCAGAATGAGTATGATGTGAAGGGGGCCCTCCAGGTCTGCAATGAGTGTGGCTACTTTTATGTCCATCTCCCCTTTCAGGTGCAGGTAAAGTCCAGTGTAGATGGCAAGGATCACTGCAGCGACACCGATTCCAGGTACAAGTCCAAGGAGAATGCCAGCACACAGAATAACAGCTTCAGTCGCGTTTATAACCTGCAGGATAACTGAACTCCTATTTTCACCGTAAACTGCAGGAAGTGTTTTGAGTCCCTTCAGCCTGTCTGATTCAACATCCTTATAGTCACTGAAGGCCGTGTTCACATATACCTTCAGAAAAATGAAGGTGAACACCACGAGGTGGGATGCTGTGAGGGCATGGGGAGCTACGGGTATAACGGTCCATGAACTCCATATGAGGCCCAGGTAGATATTTTTAAAGCCTGTGATCCTTCTGGTGAAACCCTTGAAGAATCCCGTGTAGAGAACCCCCGCCACCAGAAGGATTACAGTGAGGGTCGCCATGAGCGGATCCCTGCACATACCAAGCAGAAGGATGAGTGTGGCTGCACAGGATGCAATAATCGGTTTACCCCACCGTTCGCTGAAACAGGATCTCCGGGGGTCCGTGAGTGAATCTACTTTGGAGTCTGCAAGGTAGTCGTAGGCGTACACCGTGAGGGGGAGCATGAAGGATATCAGTGCAGTTATGGGGCTGCAATGTCCTTCGAGAAGTGTTGAGGATGCCAGAAGAAGTGATGGCCCCCAGAGCGCCGGAAGAATTCCACCATAGACGAAAAGGTCTTTCAGGGTTGAAAGAAATTCCCTTAAAATTTTGACGTTTTTCAGAAAACCGGTTTCATATAAATGGCCTGACATAGTATTAACTATGTTTAAATGAAACCTTATCGATATCTACCAATTATTATCTGAAAAGGTAATTCAAAATTGGATGATATTGTGGTAATCTTTTAATCAATCATCTGATCCGCCAGCCAGTGCCAGGGAGATCGCTGAATTCATTTAAAAAATGGAGTTGAGTATACAGGTGTCTGAAGGACACATTTGACTGGATGGGATGATATTCTGAGGTTTAAAACCAGTTAAAAGGTTAAATACGGCAAAAAACCAAGAAGAGGTTTTTAGGATAAAACCTCAGACTTTTAGAGAATAAGAAAAGTCTTTGGGATGATTAGGTTAGGTTGGGATAAATGAGATTGGGGCAGTTATCAGCCAAGCCTGCTGACCCTTATGAGTGACTCAACAGGTACACCATCAACCTCTGAGATCCCCTTCTTATCTATGAGGACGGTGACAGCCAGGGGTTTTGCTCCCTGCTCCCTGAGGACCCTTACAACCTCACCTATGGTCCTCCCGCTGGTTATCACATCATCAACAACCACAACCCTCTTGCCCTTCACCTTTGCAAAGTTGCTGCTAATGGCGCCCTCTGCCCCCTCATCCTTCCTGTGTTTCACGGGGTGGAAGACGGCAAGGGATGTTTCAAGACCTGTCTCAGCCCCCATGACATCTGCCATGAGGGTGGCGAATGGTATTCCGCTTATGGCTATACCGAGCACAACATCTGCAACACCGTACTTGAGTGCCATGTCTGCCATTGCAGCCGAAACATACCTCATACGGGATGAACTGCCACCGAGGCTCTCCCAGTTAATGGCAAAATCCACAGGGACCTCCTTTGGGGAAACTGAACTGGCGGTCTGAAGCGTCAGCCACCTGGCAGTATCCTTGGATACGTTCAGTTCATCTGCAATTTCCCCTGTTGTAAAACCCCTTTTCCTCAGTTCCCTGGCCTTCTTTATAAGTTCATTCTCCATTACAAGCACCTCAAATATCACCGTTAAGTTTCACGGGCCTGTGTTCCCTCGCAGATTTCATGGCTGCAAGTACAGTTCTAAGGGCGTATATGCCGTCCTCACCGGTTATCTCAGGCTCCTCATCGTTGATAACCGATGAGAGGAATGATTTGATTTCATTCCTGAGGGGTTCCTCATGTTTGATCTGGATGTCCTGGGCGAATTTACCGTACACATCCAGTTTCTGATCGATATAGTCAACGTTTATTATGCCATCTGTTCCTGTGATGGCGAGCTTCCTCCTCTTGTAGGGTGTGAGCCAGTTAACCTCAAGTATCCCTGTGATCCCGCTTCTGAACTTTGTCATTATCTCTGCATGGTCCTCATACTCACACTTCTCGAGTATGCTGCCCATGACCGCATAGACCTCTGCCACAGGTTCGCTGAAGAGGTAGTGCATGACATCAAGGTCATGTATCGCCAGGTCAATTGTAACACCAACGTCCTTTATCCTTGGGGGGAATGGGCCGACCCTCTTTGCAGATGCAGAAACCACGTCCCCTATCACATCATTCTCAATTAACTCCTTTGCCTTCTGAACAGCAGGGTTGAACCTTTCAACATGCCCTGTCCCCAGCTTCAGACCCTTCCTACGGGCTGTTTTCACCATCTCCTTGGCCTCTTCAAGTGTGAATGCAATGGGCTTTTCCACAAGGACGTGTTTATCGTGTTCAAGGGCGTCCATGACCACACGGTAATGGTGGGTGGTTGGCACGCAGACACTGACTACCTCTATCTCTGGTATCTCAAGGAGGTTCTCGTAGTCCACATAACCTACAGCATCGTACTTGTTGGCAACCTTCTGGAGTGTTCCCTTCATTATGTCGGATACGGCCATGAGATTCGCATTTTTAAGTCTGTAGTAAACCCTGGCATGGTTGTAACCCATGGCTCCAACGCCGATTACACCCACATTTATCTTTTTCAAATATAATCCTCCATTTCTTTGGCAGCTTTTTTACCGATTTCCTCTGCTTTATCAACAGATCCTTTAACATTAACTCTTTTGAGTATCTCACCATCTCTTGTTAGAAGAACAGCATAGAGATTGATCTTTCCATCAGAGGCCCTTGCTATAACCCCAAGTGGGCACTGGCAGCCGGCACCCAGTTCTCTGAGGAGAGTCTTCTCGGCTGTGACCTCCTGGTGGGAGGGGTAATGGGTTATTTTCTCAATTGAAACCATCAATTCGCTGTCCCTTCTTGTTATAACAGCCAGAGCCCCCTGCCCAGCGGCGGGTGTGAAGTATTCCAGTGTGAATCTTTTTTTAATGTAATTTTCGAGTCCTAGACGCTTTAAACCCGCCTCGGCCATTATGGTTGCATGGACCTCCCCTTCCATCACCTTTCGTATCCTGGTATCTATATTTCCTCTTAGGGGCTCCATCTTAAAATTTTTTTGGTGGTGATTGCAGAATGCTTCCCTCCGGAGACTGCTTGTTCCAAGTTTAGCAGCAGGGGGAAGTTCATCCCAGTCAAAACGGGATACAAGAACCTCATTGGGGGATTCCCGTGGGGGTACCGCTGCGATCACAAGTTCGGGGTCAAGGTCACTGGGGACGTCCTTGAGGCTGTGGACGGCAAAGTCAACCTCCTCCTCAAGGACTGCTATGTCAAGTTCCCTTGTGAAGAGGCCCCTTGAGTCCATACTGTAAAGCTGGGAATCCTTTATCCTGTCACCCTTTGTCTTTATGATTCTCCTTTCGATTCTTTCACCGCAGATTTCGCTGAGCATATCAATGACGTGGTCGGTCTGCACCAGTGCCAGGCGACTCCCCCTTGTTCCAGCTATCAATGAATCATCTCCAGTAAACGTTAATCACTTGAAAAATTTATGGCATCCTATTTATAAGTTTTTAAAAAGTCACGGTTATTAAAAAAACCCAATTTCTGACTACATACGCCTGCGTTACTCATCATCTTCTTGAGAGGTCACGGTACTCTGACCTGTAAATCAGGATCACGGTTTCATGTTCAAGGGCAGCCTTCAGTGCATCATCAGGGGACTTAAAGTAGGGGCTGTTTTTACGGGTTTTTCTCATTATACTGTACCCCAGTTCATCGGTGAACATGATGTTGAGGTCACTGAATTCTCTGAGAACTCCAGAGAGTCTGTCCTCATCTATATCCTCACAGGTAACCCCGTACCTTCCACCTATGATCACGGCAGGATCAGGGAGGTCCTCTGCCATTTTCAGTGTGTACTCGACGGCCTTCACATTCAGACCAGGGTTCACCTCCTCTATTATGCTTGAGCCATCCAGTTTTCTGATTGATGTGCGGCCAGGTATCCCCTGGAAGCCCTTAACCCTCCTCCGGATGTCCCTCACATCCAGGTTAAGTGTGAGAGCGGCGCTGACCGCGGCAAGGACGTTTGATAGATGGTGCTCTGCCGGTGCAAATGTTTCAATTCCAAACTCTGTGTTGATCCGGTCACCATCAATGGTCTTAAGGTCCTCCACACTGACACTGGCCACCGTGGAATCAAGGCCGTACCTGATATCGGTGGCATGGACACTGGCACCAGCATCAACCGAGAATGTGTTTGTTTTATCCCCAAAATTCCGGTAGTACCTGTTGAATGCCTGAAGGTCGCAGCAGACCATTCTGCTTTTGAATATCTGCCTCTTGGCGGAACTGGCCCTTGATGTGCCCCTTCTTATGGTGTAGTCCTCGGCTATATTTGTCAGCACACCCACATCTGCAAGGCCCGTGCCACCAAGGGAGACCTCAAAGATGGCTGAACCATAATCACGGGGACCTGCAAGCTTCACGGTCTCAATCATACTGGCGGGGGTTATGCTTATATCCCTCCTCAGGAGTTCAGAACCCGCATAGGACCCCAGGCTGCTCAGGATGAGAGGATTCAGGTTCTCCATGATCTTTCTGAGTATCCATACCGCGCTGGTCTTACCCTTTACGCCTGTAACCTCAACCACAGGTATCCCACGTGCTTCCTTCCAGGGGCCCAGCAGAAGGCCTGTTATCTCATGGTGGGTTATATCTGCTTTAACCGGGCAGTGAACAGGTGCTATTACAGTGGATCCAGTAACGGGACCATCGACCTCATCGATGCCCATTTCAAGGAGCATTTCATGGTCAGAGCCCTTCAGTGTCCCGTATATGTCCCATGCCAGGACATGGTCCGCTATTTTTTTCAGTTCACGGGCAATGGTAACTCCACCATGTGTGAGGTCAACAACAAGGGGTTTTGAAACATTTTTCAGATCTTTGGTCATCTGTATAACCTTTTAGGGGGTTTTGGAATACTATTAGAGATATTGGTCATCTGTATAACCTTTTTGGGGGTTTTGAGATGGTTTTGAGGTCTTTGGGCATCTGTATAACATTAGTCCAGTTAAATGGCTTTGGTTAACCATTGAGACCACAAGGCCCTTAGAATCAGCTTTAACTCTTTATTGAGTCTATACCCCCCTCTATGAGCTTCTCACGCACCTTCCTGTAGAAGTCCTTACTGAGCCTTACAAAGTGGGCGCAGTGATCTGACTTTTTGAATACAACCTCTTCCATGTGGTTGATCTCCTCCTCGTACTGCCCATCAATCACCGCGATGGCCTTCTTACCCTTCCTCAAGAGCTTGACCCTGATGACACTTTTATTGGAGACAACCAGTGGTCTGGCGCTAAGCTTGAAGGGGCAGATGGGGACTATAAGAAAGGCCTCCACACGGGGATCCACTATTGGACCCCCCGCAGACATGGAATACGCTGTTGAACCGCTGGGTGTTGCTATGATTATACCATCCGCCCTGAGCTCCTCGACCACCTCATCGTCAACGGATATCTCTATATGGAGCATCTTGGCGGGCTTCCTGGTCATCATAACAACCTCATTGAGGGCTGATGGAAGTTCACCGTTATGGTATACGCTGAGGAGTGTTCTCCTCTCAACAGCATAGTTGCCAATAAGAACATCCTCCAGGGCCGAGAAGACGTTCTCAGGGTCGACCTCTGTGAGGAAACCGACAGTGCCCATGTTTATTCCAAGTATGGGTATCTCCTTACCCTCTATGAGGCTCTGGGTCCGGAGTATTGTCCCATCCCCCCCAATGGTCAGTATCATGTCGACATCCATGTCCCTGATGTCCTTTCCGTATTCAAGGAGTTCCGGTAGCTTCTCTGCGACCTTCAGGTCAACACTCAGTTCAACACCCCTGTTCAGAAGGAATGAGGCCACCTTACCTGCAAGTTCAACGGCTTCGGGCACATCAAAGCGGGCTATTATACCTATACGCATCATATGGCCTCCAGGGTCTGCATTATCTTTTTGTGGAGTTCCATGTTTCCCGCCGCGATAAGTGAGGTCCTCGCCTTGACATTTAGCAGGCCGTCTATTGATTCGCCCCGCTCATTTGTCACCACTCCACCTGCCTCCTCCACGATTAGCTTGGATGCGGCTATGTCGACTATTCGCAGATTCTCCCTCAGGTCCATGAAGGCGTCATATGAGCCGCTTGCAACGTATGCGAGTTCAAGGGCCACGGAGCCCAGAATGCGCATCCGGCGGATCACCCTGCAGATGCTATCAACCCTCCGGAATCTCGTGCCGTAGATGAATGCACCGAGGGAGGTCCTATCCAGGGAGTTCTGGCTTGATGCGCAGATTTTTTTATCATTCAGAAAGGCTCCCTGATCTCTTATTGCCCAGTAAAGGTCTCCCGTTGCAAAGTTCTTCACGAAACCCATGACGACATTGTTGAGGGAGGGGAGGTCGCCTCCAGGGATATATTCCGCAACAGCCACTGAGATACCGTAGAATGGTATGTTTCTTATTGCATTGCTTGTACCATCGAGGGGGTCCACAACGAAGATTATTCTGGGTTCATCCGGGGGCTCCTGGTTTATGTGGAGAATACCTATCTCCTCACTTATTATCGTGACGGGCCTATCTGTGTTCTCAAGCACACCTATGGCCTCATCCTCTGCAACGAGGTCTATGAGTTTTGTGGGTGTTCCGTCGGCTCCCATTTTGATTATCTCCCCGGCATCTGGAGTTCCTACAAGGGGAGCAACAGCCTTTTCAACCTGCTCGGCCATTTTAACTGCGATGCTCTTCCAGTAGTAGATGTCTGATTCTTCCATTCAACCCCCTTCTTGAGTTCAATCAAGGTAGATGAGCGCTGATACAGCAGCCCCACACTCTTCAACAACATGGTTTGTTTCTTCTACTATTAATTCATTTATTTCAAGTCCCCTCACAGACATCATGTATCTGACCATTGAGATGGCCTTTTCCCTCACATCTTCAGGTTTTCTGTTAACCGCAGAGTTCTCAACGACACATCCGAACTCATCTGAAGTTGCAGCTGCTATGGCGGCGGATATGAGGTCACCGGGGGTATCTGATATTTTATATGAGAGCACACAGTTCACCATGGACCCCGGTTCAAGGGGTGGAAGTTCAACTATTTTCGTGCCATGGGGGAGTATGCTTGAAACCTTTATGAGGTTCACGTCACCTATTCCAGCTTCAAGGAGTGCATTGTCAAAGGCATTGAGCCTGGTGGGTCCTTCAGAGCTACCTGATGTTATAGCAACCTTCATTTCAATCACTTCTTATCAGATTCAATTCAATCACACAATTCAGAGGCACTGATTCTATAAAGCTTTTATATATGTGCACCAGATTAATAGATATACATCTGTCTCATATCACTCATTCTAACAGGAGGTAAGATTGATGTCAAAGAAAGTGGTTGAAGTTAAGACACTTAAGGTTGGAAAGTACGTGATCATTGATGGTGAGGCATCAAAGATTACAAACATCTCAACATCATCTCCGGGCAAGCATGGATCAGCAAAGGCCCGTGTTGAGGCTGTTGGGATTTTTGACAACCAGAAGAGAAGCTTTGTTAAGCCTGTTGACTCAAAGGTCGACATACCCATAATCGACAAGAGGACAGCCCAGGTCCTTGCAATAATGGGCGGAGACGTCCAGCTGATGGACCTTGAAACCTATGAGACCTTTGAAACACCCATACCTGATGAACTGAGGGACAATCTGGTTGAGGGTATTGAGGTGGAGTACATAGAGGCCCTCGGTCAGAGGAAACTCATGAGGACCAAGGGATAATCCCACAAACTCCTTTTTTACAATCTGATAAAATCAGGTTTTTGATCTGAATGCTTTTACATACAGAAGACCCCCTAAAATTTGCTTTTTCAACAACGGACCCTGAGAGGATACCTGAACTTTCATTTGGAATAGTGGGGGTCCCCTTTGATTCCACAACCACCTATGTTCCAGGGACACGCTTCGGACCCCTGGCAGTTAGGGAGGCATCCTACAGCTTTGAATCATATAACCTAAGGTTTTCAGGAGAGCCAGGTGTTAAATGCTTTGACTTCGGTGACGTGGATGTGGTGCCGGGTAATTTCCAGAGAACCGCGGAGTTCATAGGTGACTCCATAGGCGGATTGCTGGACCTGGACCTCAAACCCATCACCCTGGGCGGTGAACACACGGTTACACTACCCGTGATCGGGGAACTCATATCCCGCGACAGAGCGCCTGTGGTTATCCACCTCGACGCCCATATGGATATGGCGGATCGCTATGCAGGCGAGAGGTACTCCCATGCAACAGTCATGAGGCGCGTTCATGAACTTGGGGTAGATGTCATTCAGATCGGGGTTCGCTCAGCATCAGCCCATGAGGCTGAATTTGCAAGGGAGAATGGTATAAGATGCATAATGGCCCATGAGGTAATGCAGAACCCTGAGGCTGTATCTGAAGCCCTCAGGGGTATCAGGGACCCTGTATATATCTCGGTTGACATGGATGTGCTTGACCCTGCATATGCACCATCGGTTGGTAACCCCACACCCTGCGGTCTCACGCCATGGGTTCTCGAGGACATGGCTGAAGTTCTCTCCAGGAAGGATGTGGTTGGTTTTGATGTGGTGGAGGTTGCATCAACCGGCTTTGGGGATCAGACATCTGTGAATGCGGCCAAGATAATTTATGACCTTCTGACACTTTTATAATTCTTTAAAGCATCTAAAAGCCCGGATTCCCTTTCTGATCCCAGCAGATTTTATATACTTTGTTGGCCAACCATTTAATTATCAATCCCGGTGGTGTTAATCATGAATACTCGAGAGGTGGAACTCAGGGGTCACATAATTGACAGTCTCATACTCCCCAGGGCCCTTGACATAATAATGGATATGGGCGGGGATTTCCAGATACTTGAAATCGAAATAGGAAAGAGAAAATCTGATCCAAGCCATGCGAGGATACTGGTGGAGGCGGAGACACCATCACTCCTCAACCAGATCCTGGATGAACTCAGTGAGATAGGGGCGTCCATAGCAGAGATAAGGGAGGTTGAACTGAAAAGGGCCCCGATGGACAGGGTTCTCCCTGATGACTTCTACTCCACAACCAACCATCAGACCTTCATTTACCATGGAGGCGAATGGCTGGAGGTTGAGGGGATAGAGATGGACTGCATGATAGTCGTTGACCCCAAGTCAAAAACTGCCCGGTGCAAACCCATCAGGGATATAAGGAAGGGGGATCTGGTTGTTGTCGGAAGGGAGGGCATAAAGGTCGTCCCACCCGAGAGGCCCAGGGGAAAGCAGGGAGTATTTGAATTCATGGGTAGCGACGTTTCAAGTGAAAAACCCCTTGTGACCACCATAAAGAAGATAGCCTCTGAGATAACCGATATTAAAAGGAGGGGCGGTAAGATAGGCCTGGTTGGGGGCCCGGCAATTGTGCACACAGGTTCTGCACCTGTGATTGCAGAGATGATACGCAATGGCTTTATAGATGTGCTCTTTGCAGGCAACGCCCTTGCCACACATGATATAGAGTCAGCCCTGTACGGCACTTCACTTGGGGTTAACCTTGAGAGGGGTGAGGCCGTAAGCAGGGGTCACAGACACCATATCAACGCAATAAACGAAATAAACCGCGCCGGTTCAATAAGGGATGCAGTGGAGAAGGGGGTCCTCAGGTCAGGGATAATGTATGAGTGCATAAAGAATGATGTGCCATTTGTCCTTGCAGGTTCAATAAGGGATGATGGGCCGCTTCCCGACGTAATAACGGATGTCATGGAGGCCCAGAATGAGATGAGGAAGTACGTTCAGGACCTCGACATGGTCATAATGATAGCCACCATGCTCCACTCAATAGCCACTGGCAACATACTCCCATCACGCGTAAAAACAATATGCGTTGATATAAACCCGGCAACAGTCACGAAGCTCTCTGACAGGGGCAGTTCACAGGCTGTAAGCGTGGTTACAGATGTGGGTGCGTTCATCCCCATACTCCTCCATGAACTCAAAAAGATGAACAATCTGGAGGATTAGATGATAAGGGGTAACATCCTTAACGTCTTCACAGGGGACATATACCCTGCGGAGGTTGAGGTTTCTGGCGGCTTGATAACATGTGTTCGGAGGGTGGAGGGGAATTTCACAGATTTAATCCTCCCGGGGTTTGTGGATGCCCATGTCCACATCGAAAGCTCAATGCTCACCCCTTCATCCTTTGCAGCTGCTGCAATCCCCCATGGCACCACCGCTGTTGTTTCTGATCCACACGAGATAGCCAATGTTATGGGTGTTGAGGGTGTTGAATTCATGCTGGAGGATGCTTCACACACACCCCTAAAATTTTACTTCACGGCACCATCCTGCGTACCTGCAACACCCTTTGAGACATCAGGCGCAGAGCTCTCGGCCAGGGAGATAGAGGATCTCCTTTCAAGGGACTCTGTGGTGGCGCTGGGTGAAATGATGAACTTTCCCGGTGTGATATCCGGTGATGAGAAAGTAATGGAGAAGATAGATGCTGCAAAAAAACTCAATAAGCCGGTGGACGGCCACGCACCCCTACTATCAGGCGATGAACTGTGTGCATACACAGGGGCTGGTATATCCACCGAACATGAATGTGTGAGTCCCGCTGAGGCCCTTGAGAAGAGGGAACTTGGAATGAAGATAATGGCACGTGAGGGCTCCAGTGCAAGGAACCTCAGGGACCTTGCAGCCGTTGACTGTGACTTCCTGGTATCGGATGATATCCACCCAGCAGACCTCCTGGGGGGTCACATGGATCGGATACTCCGAAGGGCTGTTGAATACGGTGTTGACCCTGTTAAAGCCGTGCAGATGGCCACCGTGAACCCTGCAGATCACTACAACCTCAACACAGGGGCCATAGCACCTGGAAGGGCAGCCGACATGGTGGTGGTTGATAACCTAAGGGACTTCAATGTTAAGAGGGTGTACATTGATGGAAGGGTCGTTGCAGAGAATGGAAGATACTTGGGAGCCCCTAAAACCAGTCGCAGGAATATGAACCGCCTTGAAATCATTGATTTCACTGCAGAGGATCTTGAGGTGGAATCAGATGATGATGAGGTCACTGCCAGGGTAATTGATGTATTCGATGGCCAGATAGTGACAGGGGAGCTGCAAAAAAGACTTGAGGTAAACGATGGCATTGTAAAACCCGATCCCTCCCTGGATGTACTTAAAGTATCAGTTATAGATCGTTATGGTAAGGGAAACATCTCCAACGGATTCGTTCATGGCTTCGGACTTAAGGGAGGGGCCATTGCCTCAACTGTGGCCCATGACTCACACAATGTCATAACAGTGGGCATGGATTCAGAACTCATGAAGAGGGCGGTCGATATCCTCAAAAAAACAGGCGGGGGCCTTGTGGCTGTTTCGGATGATGATCAGAGGATCCTTGATCTCCCGGTTGCAGGTTTAATGTCAGATGGAAATGCAGGGGAGGTCGCATCCAGAATGGAGGACCTCAACGATTTTGTGCGTGAACTTGGCTGCACTCTGAGCGCGCCATTCATGACGATGTCCTTCCTCTCGCTTCTTGTTATACCTGAATTGAAAATAGGTGATAGGGGACTTTTCAGTGTGGATGAATTCCGGTTCGTAGATGTTATTGTTGGGTGATGATTGGGCCCTGCTTTTCTGTTCTGAAGGTATCAGAGGCTGATCACTTAAACCCCTTTGATTCAAGTTCCCTTATTATCCTTTTCATGGCCTCCCGTTCACGGGGTCCCCCGACCTTTCTTGCAACCCGGTTCATTTCACGGATCCTGTTCATCAGGTCCTGGGGGTCCATGAAGCCGGCCCGGGTGTAATTTATAAGTGACTCTATAACAGCGTATATTCCCCTGTTGAGGACGATCCTGAAATCTTCACCCCTGAAAATCTCAGGGGTCCTGGCATTCACGATGTGGATCTCTGTCTCACCGTACCGGTCAGTCCTCACCACCTTCTTAACGGAGTCAACCTCTGCGGTGAAGAATGCATCGGCGCCCTGGAGGTGAAGGTATCCCCGGTGGGATGAGAACATCTCATCGCCGAGCTCACCCAGGGTGGCCTCGGTGAAGATGAGGGGATCCAGGGTCACGTTCACCGTGAATTTTCTGTTTCTGAGTATATTCTCAAGTGTGTGGGTTCCAGGATAGAGGTAGAGGGTCACACTCCGCTCACCGGTGCAGAGGACCCCAATGGGGGCAGCATTTCCCCTCATTGATTCATCCCATGTTACAACCATGGTCTCATATAGCTGTCCAGGGACCATATCTAAGGCCGTCAGAGTGGATTCCTGGGTGTACCCTGTGCCCTCAGATACCCCATCATCTTCATTTTTTCTATTCAAATCGATAAATATCACCTTCTGAGGACGAAACCCTCTATATCTGCGTTTATGACACAGTCAAAGTCCAGGAGGTCGTACCATCCGGCCCTTGCAAACATGTCCATGTAGCAGAGCCCCATGAGCATCCCGCCCTCAACAAGGGCCTCATCGGCGAGCCCTTTAACGTCCTCAATATCTGAACCTATACCGGGCATTGAGAGTCCCCCCAGCAGCACCAGGACATCAACCTTTCCGGATTTCATTTCACCAAGCTCAACACCGTACTCTGTTAACTCCAGTGTTCTTGCCCTTTCAAGGTCCGTGTTGGGTATAAATATGTTATCCTTGTCCCTTGAGGCGTATGCAAATAGCTGGGCAAAGGGTGTGCAGACCCCGGGTACACCTGCAAAGCCTATCCTCTCAGCATCCTTAACAGCCTCCCGGAATACACCGAGATGTTCCTTTATACCCCTGAATTCCTTCACCTTCTCCATACTGACACCTCAAAACTTATAGTTATAAATTAATGGTCTCCCTATAACTATTTTACTGGAATATTCTCTTTGAGTGATATCATGGAAATAGAGAACGTTAAGATGGCCCTTGATATGCTATCATCCTCTGAATGCTTTGGGGTTCTCATACCCGAGGTGAGGTCCAACCTGGTAATGGCACGGGAAAACCCCCGTGGCATCGAGGATGTTGTGGCGGTACCCGGCCGAATCACAGAGTTCCGTGGGAGGGCCTTCGCATGCAGGGAGCCTGAGTTCGGGGCATCGTCCCACATGGCCCGTTTTATAATAGCCCTCAACAGGCACTTTCCCTGGAAGAGAAGCGCACTTAATATTAAATTTGATGAGAGTATAATTGATATCTGTGGGGACCATGGAATGGTGGTCTCATCATATGACCGTAGCCGGGAACCCCCAGAGGTGCGGGAGGTTGAGGGCGGCACCATACCCTGGGGTGTTGAGGAGGCCATAAGAAATTCAGAATCAACTCCTGATGTCATATACCACAGAGGTGCATGGGGCAAGGAACCAATGATCGTACTCACCGGGGAGGACGCAGTTGAAGTTGCAGAGGCGGCCCTTAGAATAGCTGAGGATTATGAAAAACTTTTGGGGAGATGAAATGAAGTACCGGATGTACAAAGAACTAATGGAACAGCCAGAATCACTTAAAAGGACCCTTAAAGCTGAAGGGGACAGAATGTCCCAGATATCAAATGATATTGCTGACTGCAGACGAATATACCTTGTTGGATGTGGAAGTTCACTATCCACATGCTACAGTGCAAGGGACGCAGTTGCAATGAACTATGAACTTAACATTGATGTCATGACCGGCTATGAATTCTACTACCACAGAAAGATTGAGGAAGGGGACTCTGTGGTTATATTCACCTCCCAGTCCGGGGAGACGGCAGATACCCTCGCAGCACTCAGGAGGGCCACTGACCTTGGACTTAAAACGGTGACGATCACAAACGAGCCTGAAAGCACCATGGCCTCTGAGTCCCGGAGCACCATAATAACTCGCTGTGGCAGGGAGGAGGCCATACTTGGCACCAAGACCTACATGACACAGCTCCTGGCCCTCTACATGATACTCTTTGGTATGCACACCGATGAGGTATCTGATGGGATGCTCTCAGAACTGGAGGAGCTACCTGATGAGATCGGGAGGCTCCTGAGTGACACAGAGGATGACTGCAGAGGTCTTGCAGAGGAGCATGCAGGGGAGGATATATTCTACTGTATGGGTAGCGGTCCAAACTATGGACTGGCATACAAGCTTGCCATGACCATGCTCATGGAGGGCGCCCTGAAACATGCCTGTCCCCTGTATTCAGGCGAATTCAGGCATGGTCTCATTGAGAGGGTGGAGAAGGGGGTGCCGGTGATATTCCTTGAGTCAGGCTTTCCGGGTGATGAGCTTACAGAGAGGGCCCTGAGGTTCTGTGAGAGTCTTGAAACCCGGAATATAGTATTCAGGATGTCTGATTACTCTGACCTCAATTCACTGCTCTCACCATTTGTGCTTGCGGTTCCCCTTGAGTGGTTCGTATACTACCTCGCGCACTTCAATGGTGAGGATCCTGGAAGCACGAGGCATATTGGCAAGGTCAGATACTAAAAATCCCTCTTTTGTTCGGTACAGATTAGTTTGGCGGTGAAATTGTTTTAATCTGGGGTTCTCTTACAACAAAAAAATAATGGGGTGGTTCATTCCACCTTGAGGACCTGTTTCTTTTTGACTTCCACCTTTGGGAGTTCAACTGTAAGGACACCATTTTCAAATTTGGCCCTGGCCTCCTCGACCTTTATCTTTTCAGGGAGCCTCATCTCCCTTCTTGCCTCACCGTATTTCCTTTCCTTTTTGACGAAATTGGCCTCCTGGACCTCGACTTCCTCTTCAAAGACTGCAGATATGGATATGGTATTCTCTGTGAGTTCTATGTTTATATCTTCCTTCTTAACACCGGGAAGATCCGTCTTTATGATTATCTGATCATCTGTTTCTATGACGTCCATGTTCAGTTTTTCAGGTATGTTCTCGGTGTACTCTGATATCTTCTTCTCGAACTCCTTCTGCATCTCCCTCATGTTCTTTATCATATCTTCCATCATCTTCTCGGCCATCAGCCTTCTCTTCTCAAACATTGTCATGGGTTTTTCCAGTTTCTTTTTCATATAAACCCTCCAGTTTTTTCACTATCTCGGAGACCCCTCTGCCCTGGAATGCAGACACCATCAGTGGTTCCTCAACCATATTAATATATTCTTCCAGATACTTAACATTTTCTGCAAGGTCCATCTTGTTGAAAACCGTGATGATTGGGGTGTCAAAGACACCCTTTATGCCCAGGTAGAGGCTGTACTGGTTTTCGAGCGTGTATCCGCAGGTCTCTGAGGCGTCAAATATGAAGAGTATGACATCGGCTATGTTCTCAAGGGCAACCATGGCCTGGAGTTCGATGTTGTTCATATCCTCAACCGGCCGGTCAAGGAGACCTGGAGTATCTATTACCTGAATTTTCCTCCATTTACGTTCAAGGTGGCCTATCTGTATACCCTTGGTGGTGAAGGGGTAATCAGCAACCTCTGGTTCTGCACCTGTCAGTGTCCTGAGGAGTGTGGATTTTCCCACATTTGGGAAGCCCGCTATAACAACCGTGAATGCATCGAAATCCACGGTTGGCATGTTCCTGAGTTTGTTCTTTGCAAAGTCAAGGAAGTCAAGGTCCCCTTCAATTCTTCTCACAACTGATGATATCCTCCCGAAGGCCTCCCTTCTCAGATTTGATGCATCTGATGGCTTTGAACGTTTGATTTTTTTCATGTAATCGGATTCAAGCTGATTGAGTATTCCGACAGCCCAGTTAAGCGCGCCGAGGGACTTTTTGAGGTCATCCACACCCACGGTTACATCGATGTAGTCCTGATAGAACTCTGGCAGTGACTCTATATCAGGTATGCGCTGGATGATCATCTTCAGACGGTCCCCTATAACATGGCATGCTGTCTGGATGCGCGTGGATTCAATTATCTTGGCCTTCCTCTGTCCAGGGATCTTTGAACTCCTTTTGAGGGATGCGGCCTTTCTGGCCCTCCTGAACCCCTTATCAAGGAGTTCATCTGCTGTTGGAACTGTTGGTATTATCATGAAAATCACTCTTCTCTATTAATAACTTTGGATATGTATTTATGTGTGGTGAACCTCAAAGGTATGATTCTGAGTTTTATCTGTAGTCCCTTTCACTGAATATCTGGGCCTGGAACCTGTAAACCCTTGTCTGGGGGTCATAGAAGCAGTCAGGGGGGAGTCCGGCCTTCATACAGGTGTTGCAGAGGAACTCCTCAGCATCCCATCCCCACTCTGTTGCAACCTGTGGCAGTAGAAGGCCCCTGGCCCATCCCCTCTCAACGATGAGGCCATCAACACCAACCCTTATTCTCTGGGGATAATCAGAAGGATTCTCAACCCTGATGGGGGTGGGTGGTGTGAGGACGCTGACCTCAACCTCTATCTCATCAAGTTCATCAGGTTCAACAGGCGGGAACCTGGGGTCACGTGTGGCCGCTGATATGGCGGCGTCGATGAGAGCATCTATGAGGGGCCTTACCGGTTCAGGGTAACCTATGCATCCCCTGAGCTCACCATTCTTCTCCAGTGTAACGAATACACCCCTGTTCTCCCTGAATTTATCAGGAAGATCTCCTGGTAATCTGAATGTTTCGGAGCCACGCAGGTGCTCCTCAATAGCACTCCTTGCAGTTTCAATAAGAAGCCTTCCCTCCTCTCTTGATATGGATTTCATGTTCCACCAACCATTGCATTCAGTATCCTCACATGGGGCCCCCCATCACCCACAGGGACGCTCTGTCCTGATTTACCGCAGAAGCCAATCCCAAGCTTGAAGTCTGACCCAACACCATCAACGTTCATGAGGGTCTCAAGAACGTTCCCTGAAAGTGAAACATCCCTGAGGGGCTCACATATCTCACCATCCCTTATCCTGAATGATTCAGCCGCATTGAACTGGAATATACCCTTACCTGTATCAACCTGACCTCCCCTTGAACCCCTGAGGTAGATGCCATCACGCACATCCTCAACGAGTTCATCAAATGATAGGTCTCCCGGTTCAAGGAATGTGTTGCTCATCCTGACAATGGGCTGGTCCCCTATGGCTGAACGTGCGTTTCCTGATGGTTCAAGCCCAAGCTTGAAGGCCGTTTCCCTGGAATTCAGAAGTGATCTGAGAGCTCCATCCTCCACAAGAACAGTCCTTGATGCCTCCACACCCTCTGCATCGTAGCTGTAACTACCAAAACCATCAATGGTTGGATCATCGACTATGGTCACAGACTCTGAGGCGATCCTCTCACCGAGCCTTCCCTCAAGGATTGAGTCACCCTGAAGTATGAGGTCAGCCTCTGCGGCATGCCCCAGGGCCTCATGTATGAAGACACCTGTAAGTTCAGGGTCTGTTATTACATGGAAGCGACCTGATGGGGGTGAATCTGCTGATAGGAGTCTCACCGCCTTCTCACCTGCTATGCGCCCGAATTCTTCGATGTCCTCCCTTTCAAGTATCTCAAATCCTCCTGTGCCGCCGCAGCTGCCATGGCCAAACTGGATGCCTGTACCGTCGGATGCAACGGCATTGAGGAAGAGGGCAACCTTTGAATCGTTCATCTCTATGAAGGATCCCTCAGAGTTGAGGAAAACGGTTGAACTCTCCATATCAACGTAACTCACGGTGGTGCTCACAACTCCATCAACCGATGCCGCATGGTGAGCCTCAAATACAAGCTCCCGTTTCTCATCTGCTGGAACATCTGAGGGGGTCCTTGATGATTTAACTGAGGTCTTATCGTGTTGGGGCTGCAGTGAACCAACCTCAACATCGCCCCTGAGGGATTCAGCCATCTTAACAGCATGGAGTGCCATTCCCTCCAGCTCTTCTGGTTCATCGGTGAAGGCGAATCCCCATGAACCCTTTTTAAGCACCCTTACTCTGAAACCTGCAGCCTCTCCTGACTTGACCTCCTGTATTTTGCCGTCCTTGAGTATAATTGAACCTGAAGATGAGGTCCCTGCCCTTAAATCTGCGTATTCTACCTTTTCAGCTATACTGCTGATTACCCTCTCCAGATGATCCATATCGATATCCATTTCCCATCAGCCTTCAAGAAGTTTCTTTAGGTTTATCTGTAAGTGGAGCCTTATGATTCTTTTGCATGTTTAGTTGGATGGTATCATTAAGGTTTGTAGAATGCTACTGTAGGTAGGCAAATCTTCAGATGGTGGGATTCAGTGGATTAGATAAATTATTTAAATGAACACCCATATACCAACTAATCAGTTCATTTTACAGATAGCACCGGATGTGGTATATTGAAAACAATTGAAGAAATAAACCAGAAGATCAGGGATGGGGATGCTGTCGTCGTAACTGCAGCTGAGATGACAGCAATTGTGGCTGAAACCGGACCAGAAGCTGCTGCAAGAGAAGTTGATGTTGTTACAACCGGTACATTTGGTGCTATGTGTTCATCAGGAGCTTTCCTCAACTTCGGACACTCTGATCCACCAATAAAGATGTCGAAAACGTACCTGAATGGTGTGGAAGCATATTCAGGGCTTGCAGCTGTGGACGCCTACATAGGGGCAACACAACCAAACAGGGACCCTGAGATAGGCCTCAGCTATGGAGGTTCACATGTTATAGAGGACCTCATAAGGGGAAAGGAGATAGAACTGGTTGCAGAGGCCTACGGTACAGACTGCTACCCATTAAAGAGCGTGGAGACCCTCATAAGTCTTGATACAATAAACCAGGCGGTGATGGTAAACCCCAGAAACTGCTACCAGAACTATGCAGTTGCCGTCAATTCAACCCAGGAGACCCTCTACACCTACATGGGAACACTCCTTCCAAATTACGGTAATGTGACATATTCAAGTGCAGGGGAACTGAGCCCCCTCCTCAACGACCCCTACTTCCAGACGATAGGGGTGGGCACAAAGATATTCCTCTGCGGTTCAGAGGGCTATATAATCGGGGAGGGAACACAGCACTCAACGGATGTGGATAGAAAGAATGGTGTTCCTGTTTCAGCCGCAGGGACCCTCATGGTCAGGGGTGATATGAAGGAGATGGATCCCCAATACGTGAGGGGGGCGACCATGCCAAGGTATGGCCCCACACTCTATGTTGGGGCGGGAATACCCATACCAGTGCTCAATGAGGATATAGCAGCTGCAACAGGAATATCAGATGAGGAAATAGTCTGCAGGGTGATAGACTACGGTGTTCCAAGAAGATCAAGACCAGTTATCATGGAAACAAACTATAAGGAGCTCAAATCAGGTAAAATTGAAATAAATGGTGTTGAGGTCCCAACGTCTCCACTTTCATCACTTAAAAAGGCGACGGAGATTGCAGTGGAACTGAAATCATGGATTGAAGGGGGAGATTTCCTCCTCACAGAACCCCTAAAACCCCTACCATCAAGGGGCCATTCCACAAAGCCACTTGAAATACGAAGGCCCTCCATCATGGTGAGGGAACTCGAGAGCAAACCCGTCATAATAACCCACGAGGATGACGACCTCAGGGAGGTGGCGAGGAAGATGGTTGATAACAACATAAACCATATACCTGTTGTTGACAGCCAGGGCATCCTCAGGGGTATTGTGACATCATGGGACATCGCAGATGCAGTTGCAAGGGGCAAGAAAAGTCTGAAGGATGTAATGACCCGCAGAGTAATCGTAGCACGGGAAAATGAACCCGTTGACGTTGTTGCAAGACGTATAGATAAATATAACATATCAGGTTTACCGATAGTGGATGAGGAAAACCGGGTGAAGGGTATAATCACAGCAGAGGATATTTCAAGGCTGATAGGAAAACTGGAGAATAGGGGAGAGTCAATATGAAGGCCTGGCTTAAATTCTCACCTAATATCGTTAATAAATCCATAATCTCAGAGGCAATAAAGAGGTACGACATTGATTTCAACATACTCCGTGCCAACATCACCCCACGTGGGGGTAAGATGCTTGTTGAGATAAGCGGTCCGGAGGAGAAGGAGGGAATAGACTTCATCGAGGACGCTGGAATTGAGGTTCACCCTGCAATGAGGGTGGTAAAGAAGGACAGGGAGAAGTGCGTGGACTGTGGAGCCTGCGTCTCGCTCTGTCCTGTGAGCGCCATATGCATCGAGGATGACTGGGAGATCAGGATTGACGACCAGAAGTGCATAGGATGCAGCTTCTGTGTGAACTCATGCCCTACAGGGGCCATAATGCTATTTGAATGAAACCAGATCCGGTTTTCAGATCCTGAGAAAAAGAGGTGAATTGATGGTTCTCATAGTCGGTTCCGGGGCCTCAGGGGCAACCCTTGCAAGGGAACTTGCAGTGGGAGGATTTGATGTTACCGTAATAGAAAGGGGCCCCTACGTTCAGGACAGGGATGCATTTCTGTGCTATGATGAAAGTTCAGACGACCCTGACATCCTTAAAACAAGCTGTGTGGGTGGATCAACCCTCGTGGCAGCGGGTAATGCCGTTAGAGTCCTTGAGGACACGCTGAAGGATTATGGTGTTGATATAACAGATGATCTTGATGCCATTGAGAGGGAACTTGATGTGCGGGAACTCCCGGATACACACATCGGGAGGGGGACTGCACT
Source organism: Methanothermobacter marburgensis str. Marburg (assembly GCF_000145295.1). Lineage (NCBI taxonomy): Archaea > Methanobacteriati > Methanobacteriota > Methanobacteria > Methanobacteriales > Methanobacteriaceae > Methanothermobacter > Methanothermobacter marburgensis. Next base: position 1,154,862 of record NC_014408.1, on the reverse strand, counting down.
CATCATGGATGCGGCAGAGTCCCTTGGGCTTGAAATAAGGAGGATGCCGAAGTTCATAAGACCCGAAAAATGCAGACCATGCGGTAAATGCTCCTTTGGCTGCCCCAGGAGTGCCAAATGGTCTGCCAGGGAATTCATGGATGAGGCCATTGAACACGGCGCGGTGCTGGTTAAGGAGACAGAGGCAAGGGATCTGATTCTGGAAGGGGGGAAGGTCAGGGGTCTTGAAACATCAGCAGGCAGTTTCCATGATGAAACCGTTGTCCTGGCAGCAGGGGCAGTTGAAACCCCAAGAATCCTGATGAGGGCAGGTATTGATGCAGGGAGAAAGTTCTTCATGGACACCTTCGTTACGGTGGGGGGCATACTTGATGGGATCGGGTTCTGTGATGAGGTCCAGATGAATGCCCTCATTGAAATGGACGGCTTCATACTTTCACCCCACTTCTCAACTCTCCTCTTTCCTGAGAGGAATAGGAGTGACGTCCTGGGGCTCATGGTCAAGATAAGGGATGAGGCCTGCGGCCGTGTGGAGGCTAATAGGGTTGTGAAGCACCACACCCAGAGGGATGTGAGGTATCTCGCTGAGGGCGCTGCCCTTGCAGGGGCGGTTCTATCTGAGGCAGGTGTAAGGGCGGATACCCTACGATCCACACGCCCCCGTGGAGCCCACCCCGGGGGCACAGCTGCAATAGGGGATGTTGTAGACGCGAACCTTGAAACATCCATTCAGGGCCTCTTTGTGGCCGATGCAAGTGTCCTGCCTGAGGCACCAGGGGCTCCACCAATCCTCACCCTCATGGCACTTGCAAGGCGCCTCGCAAGGCATCTGACATCTGATATATAACATTTTCAACCTTTTTTAATAGCAGCCATCATTTCAATGCTCTCTGGATGTGATGGAGGAGACAGAATTTTCAAGTCCTTTCCTGGAACCAAAAACCAATATATGATGCTGAATATAGATATGGCAGGTGAGGATTATGAGAAAAGCACAGTTGAAGTTTCTAACGATTCTTATTACAGTAGCACTTTTCCTTTCATCTGTACCCGTGGCTTCGGCACTCAAAACTGAGATTATCTATACTGGTACAGGGGGGATGTATCAAAGAACTATTACATCAGGCACTACTCCCCCCACACATCGGTAACATCAGAGGTTTTTCAGGCTGCAAAAAAGGGCACTCCAATGTTCACATTTGGTAATGGTGACAGAAAGGTTATAATAGTCGCAGGGGTCCACGGAAATGAACTTCCAGCTTCAATTGCCGCTGTTAAACTCATAAATTATCTTTCAGGTAAAAGGATAAAGGGGACGGTCTACGTTGTACCGTTCCTCATACCATCATCCACTGCCAGGAGTTACAGGTACTGGAATGGTAAGAACCCCAACAGCATTGCAAATGTGAGGGGCACACCATCCAACAGAATAGTTCAGCTGGCTGCTTCAAGGGGTGTGTGTGCCGTGGGGGACTTCCACTCAACAAGGCCTGGTGGAGTGCCCGGGAAAACATCGATTCTCTGCACAAGGATACCCACCTATGAGAGCTACAGGATGGCATCCTATATGAGCCGTTACAGCGGATCAGCCCTCATACCATCACAGGTGGCAGGTAAGGATTATCCAGGAGCCCTTGAGGATGTCTGCAACCTTGCAGGTATCCCTGCAGTTACAGCTGAGGTCCGGTCCCCCCATGGTTCGGTTGCATCGGGGAGTGTTACAAAATCCTACACCCAGATGATAGCCTTCCTGAAGTACAACGGCATCATCTGATGAGGTCATGCAGGGAAAATATCGGTGTTCAAGGGCTTCTGAAAGAGGTAATTATCGGGAACTTCCAGAGCCGAAGTCTTAGTACAAAGGCATCTAGGGAATAAACCTATTCCTTCCTTTTTAATGGAACATTATCTGTATTCGTTTTTTGCAGAAAAACATATCAAATTAAAAGAGATGAAGAGGTATATTAAATTAAAAAAGAGATTTTTGACACATCTATGTTATGAGGTCCTTTATGAACTGGACCACAGTGTCAATGAGGCTTTCACCCACCTTAACAGATGATGGGAACACCATCTTGCTCTTATCTGTGTGGTTCTGAATTATCTGTGCAAACATCAGTGTGTACTCGTCCCTCCCAAGCTTCTTATCACCCACTGAGACATAGGCTGGAAGCCTCCTGTTGGTCTTTGCGAATTCATAGACCCTCCTTGCGGCGTCACGGTATTCGGCCCTTGTGAGTGTCCCTGTATAGGTGTTGCTTGATGAACTGGCGCCGGATATTGCAGTTGTGTTCTTTCTGATGGGAAGCCCTGCTATGTACTGGGATGCAAGGTAGACCCACTCCTCCCTAGCCATTTCGGTTGTGTTACCACTGACTATACGGCGGGCATCTGCTGAGAGTGTGGTTGGATCGATCTCATGCCTTGCGATGTAAACTGATGAATTGACGGCCCTAAGGTGCTCGCCATCTGCAGAGTAGGCGTAGTCGATGAGATTCATTGCTGTGAAGTGGACCTGCTGGCTCTGGGGTAAAACCTTTGGTTCCAGGAGGAGAATACCTGCACTCCTGAGGTACTCTGAGGGTTTATTGATCCCTGCAAAGTAGACATTTGAGAAGTTATCATCCCAGGCCCTGGATAGGTAGCTGGTCTTCTCAAGGTTGAGGCTACCGTAGTTCACATAGGCCACCCCGTCGAGACTGGAGGCGTATGATCTGAGGTAACCTGATTTTATTCCTGAGATGGTACTGTACATCGTCCCGGGACATGCGGCTGCTATGTAAACAGCAAGGGATCCTGGGGGGGCATTCTTAATGGCACGGTCGGCTTCCCCGGGGGCCGGTGACCTCTCATCTATTATAACCCTGGCTGACCCTGCTATCTCTGCCTTTATGGATTCCATGAGTGTTCTTCCATTAACACCATTCAACCTGTCTGAACTCAAGTATATGGTCTCTGGCGTACCTGAAGCGTAGCGGTTCATTATAACAGATGTGGTTGGATAGCATGATGACCAGAGAACGGTTCCATTGACTCTGACTGATGTGGATGTGGAGAATACGCCTGATCTCCAGAGTGTCATCGCCACGGGGAGAAGCGACCTGGGTGCCATGATAACAGGTCCCGATTTTGGCTGGAGGGCGCTCAGTGTGGCTGAATCACTGCCATACCACACCCTCTGGTAGGGTATGCCAAGGCCCTTCAGTGATGATGAGGGTATGGCTGATGCAGGGGCGCATATGATTATCTTCTTGGGCTTCAAACGCTTTATCTCTGTTTTTGTGGCTGATGGCAGCGTCTTTCCACTTATAAGGAGGGGGGCATCATTTTTTATTGCAGCATATGCTGCTGAGATATCTGACCCGGTTCCAAGGACAACCACGTTGCTCCTGCTCCAGTAACGTGCAAGTGAGGATGTCCTTGCAGGGATACGGGTCCCATTAACCTTAACATCACCAACAACAACTGTGTCCATCCCCTTAACATACTTGAGGACGGACTTCTCTGGAGTGTAACTGCTCACCACAAGACCACTTTTTGTATGGGCTGCCGCAGGTGCCGTTATAATGGTATGGGATGAATCGGTTACAAAAACAGCACCGGCTGCCGGCGATACAAGAAACAGGAACATGATGACCAGTACAGATACATTAATCTCTCTCATGCAATCACTCCTAAAACTGGGATTCTATCTCCTCGGTCTCAATGAGGCGCTCACAGTAATAGCATCGCAGCATCACAGGTTCCTTTGATATTACATAGAACCTGTTCTCAACGCCCTCATCGCTGTTGGTGATACAGTTGGGGTTGGGACACCTCAGGATGCCCCTAACCTCATCCAGAAGCCTCACCTTGGCCTTTTCAACAATCTTGTAATCCCTTATGATGTTTATGGTGGCCCGCGGGGCTATCAGGGCTATCTGATCCACCTCTGATGACTCAAGTTCCCTGTTCTCTATCTTAACAATGTCCTTGGAGCCAAGCTGGGATGAATCCATGTTCATGGCAACCGTCACCTTGCTCCTTCCATCGGGCAATCCAAGGATATTGAGTACATTGAGGGCCCTGTTGGCGGTTATATGGTCTATAACCGTCCCGTTCTTTATCGGCTTGACCCGCAGTTCAAAGGGTTTCTTCATCTCATACCCACCTTCAGATCACCTTCTACCCAGATTGAAGGTTTCAATGAACTTTGCATACACTGGCCTTGTTATAAATACACCTATGAGCACACCAAGGACGGTGGTGAATGCGAAACCTGCAAGGAGACCTATACCGGTGGCACCCCTTGCAAAGCCAACGTAGGCCAGCGGAAGCATTGCAGCTATAAGGGTACCTGCAGATGCGAATATTATGAAGAAGGCATCCTTTATCCTGAACTTACGTCTGGTTCTCCTGCCCTCACCTGCCAGTACCTCGTCTGTTATGATGATCTGGTCATCCACACCGGTACCTATGGCTGCCAGCATACCTGCTATTGCCGCAAGGTCAATGTTCCACCTTATAACAGCAGCAGCACCAAGGATGATTATGAGTTCCGCAAGTGTCGTCATGAAGATGGGCACAACAAGGATGGGTGTCCTGTAGCGTATTATGAGTATGACGGCAATTGCAAGGACAGCAAGAAGCCCTGCGATGAGTGCACCCTCCACAAACTGTTTTCCAAGTTCTGCAGATACACTGCTCACACCAACAATTTTAACCTTCACAGGAAGAGACCCTGATTTCAGGAGTGTCTCTATCTCCTTGGCCTGAGCCTCAGCCTCTTCCTTGCTGTTCTCAGCCCCGGTTATACTGACATCAGTGGTCGGTTTTCCTGTTGCAACCTCCGGTGAAATCTCAGGGGAGGTGATCAGACGGTCATCCAGGTACATGTTGACTGGCTGCCCTGCTTTGCCCCTGGCAGCCTCAGCGAACCTCTGCGCCCCTGCAGTTGAAAGCTTGAAGGGCACCTCCCATTCATTGGCTGTGATTATGGGTGCCTGAACACTCACAATGTCCGCCCCTGTGAGGACGGTCTCGTTTCCTATCCTGGCCTCAAATTTACCTGGTTTACCAACTATGTCTGCAACCTGATCTGGCTGGACCCCTGCAATTTCAACTATAACGTTCTGATCGCCACTGGCACGCACCTTCACGTCCTTGACACCGAATATGTTGAGCCTCTTGTCCAGCACGCTTGTCACTGTATTCATTGTGGCAGCATCCACCGGCTTTTCAAGCTTTATCTGTATGAGCGAACCCCCCTTGAGGTCAAGACCCTGCTGGATCCCCAGGGTTGACACCGCAGCTATACTGCCTGCAACGAGGACAAGGAGGAGTATAACCCTGTAATCTTTGAGGAATTTTGAAACCTTCCTGTTCATGCTTTAACCTCCAGGTACCACCTCAGAATTCCAAGGTTCATGAGCCAGGTGGTTATGATGTCTGCAAGGAGCCCTATTATGAGTACAGCGGCTATGTTACTGAGGACCTGTGCCTCCGGCATGAGGAAGACAGTGACCAGGTACAGGGCTGTCATTGAGGCTATGGCCGATATGGACATGGTGAGCCCCGTCTTCATGGCCCCAAGAGCCCTCTGGTTGATGTCACCCTTCCTCTGTTTCAGGATCCTGGTTGTGAGGAGAATATCCGTGTCCACACTGTAACCTATGAGCATGAGTATGGCCCCCACTGAGGCAAGGGAGAGGGGTATGCCGAAGAGTGACATACCACCAACCGCTATTATTATGTCGGACGCTGCTGCAAGGATAATAGCGATGGAGGGTATCGGGTCCCTGAATACTATGAAAACGGTGATCGACATGAAGAGGAATGCGAATCCAACGGCCCAGTATATCTGATTCAGTGCCTGCTTGCTCAGTACAGGTCCTACTGACTTGTAACTGTTTATGGTCGCGGTTCCCTTAAGGGCATCACTCACCCTGACAACATCCACATCGGTACCGAACTGTACCGTCGCCCTTTTACCTGTCACCGAGAGCACCTTCACATCATCCAGGCCCAGTTCACCCTTGAGGAGTGATTCCAGTTCCGGACCACTGATGCTCTTCTCAAGGGTTAGCTCTGCGAGAGCCCCGCCCCTGAGGTCCACGCTTTCATTGAGACCATGGAAAACCACAAGGAGAAGGGCCAGCAGTGTTATGGCTGCAGGTATTGCTATGAGCGGCTTGTATGATCTGAACATCCTATCAAACAATGTTATCACCTGTGAAATCTCTTTGGCAGTTCATCACCTGGAGCTGTATATCTTCAGGTCCTTTTCTGCCATAAGCTTGAGTGTATCCTCCCTCACCTGGATAAGCTCCTTTCCACCGGTTTTCTGCATGAAGAAATTCACTATACGGCCCCCGCGGGCCCTTATCTTTTCAGACATGCGCTCTATCGCACCTTCACCACCCTGTCTGCTCATGGTTGTAAAGGGTATCACATCCTTCCCAAGGAAGTCGGCCCTGTCAATGAAGGTTATCACTGCAGGTGCAGGCTTCCCGGCCCAGGTTGGGGTGCCAATGTATATGAGGTCATATTCTGAGAGTTCAACCCTTTCTGGACTGATTGGGGTCTTTGATTCTCTCAAAGCATCTATTGAGGACTTAAAACTACTTAAAAATCCTCTTCTATCCTTAAGATCCTTGATTTCAATTAGATCAGCATTCAATTCCTCTGCAAGTGTCTTTGCCACCATTGCAGTGTTTCCTGTGCGTGAATAGTAGATCACACATGTCTTCATCGTATCACTCAGCTTCATCACCTAACAGATAATCTGATCCATCTATTTATAATATAATTTTCTGTTCACTTAATATTTCCCTTGAATCCAGAATGTCATGGATGCATTCCAGGAAAGTCAAGGCCCTCCACCTCACTGAATCCACACATTATGTTCATGTTCTGTATGGCCTGACCTGAGGCACCCTTCACAAGGTTGTCTATGGCAGAGACTATAACGGCCCTCTGGTTATCATCCACCTCAAAGCATCCTATGTGGCAGAAGTTTGAACCCCTCACAGCACTGAGCACAGGCATCCCATCAACAACCCTGACAAAGGGTTCTCCATCGTAGAAGCCCCGGAATATCTCCCTGAGTTCATCCTGACGGAGGTCCTCATTGAGGAAGGCGTGTGCGGTTGTGAGGATGCCCCTTGTTACCGGGACAAGGTGTGGGGTGAAGCTGAGCCTCACAGGGTTGAACCTTGAAAGTTCCTGCCTTATTTCAGGCGTATGTCTGTGTCTTGTCACGTTGTAGGCGGTAACATTGTCACTGCATTCAGGGTAATGGGTGAGGGGGGTTGGCTTCACACCGGCACCACTCACACCTGTCTTTGAATCAATTATGAATGTGTCGGCAAGCTTCTCATAAACCAGTGGGAGACATGCAAGTATTGCACCTGTGGGAAAACATCCAGGATTCGCCACAAGATCTGCAGATGCTATCTCCTCCCGGTGAATCTCGGGAAGACCATAGACCGCTTCAAGGGGTTTTTCATGTTTGATCCCATACCACTCCTCATATGTCCTGATGTTCTGAAACCTGTAGTCCCCGCTGAGATCCACAACCCGCATACCCCTCTCTAGCAGATCAGGAACGATCTTCATGGAGGCTCCATGGGGGGTGGCCGTGAAAACTATATCCGCGTCCATCTTTTCCATGGACTCCTCAAATTTCAGGTCAGTGTCCTGGAGATGGGGATGTACCCGCGATACAGGAAGACCACTGTACTGCCTTGAGGTTGCAGCCACCACCTCCACTCTACTGTGGTTATCAAGTAATCTGAGGAGTTCACCACCTGTATATCCGCTGGCTCCAATAATACCCGCACTGATCACGTCAATCACCTTTGCTAATTTATTACTAATTTGGTGGAATGCATTTAAATAAGGTTGTATTCTGCTTAAATGGACCAAAAACTTATAAATGGAGTGGCATAGAATTCTTGAATGTCCACGGGGGAGGAGTTACCCCCACAATGGAGGCGGTAAAATTAAGCGTCACTCGATATTTGCAGTGCTGCTACTTCTCGGGGTGGCAGTGTTGCCTGCAGGGTATGTGAGTGCAACTGATTCAAACATAACATCCAATGCAACGGTTAACAGCACAGCAGCCAGCACCTCTGCGTACACAAAGGTATCTTCATCGACAACAGTGAACTACACCTACCACGAGTATGTCCCGTATACCGTGAGGGTGAAGGTTTCCTACATGAAACCATACAAGGTGAAGATTAAGACTCCCATAAAGAGGTACTACTACAGGAAGGGAAAGTACAGGGTGAGGTACGTCTACAGCTACACCTATGTGACCAAGTACCGCAAAACCTACAGATGGGTTACAGAGACACGCTACAGAAAGGTTACGCGGATCGGGTATGCTGAGATGGGCGATTACCTCAGGGAAACAGAAAACTGCCAGGTTTCGGATCCTGAAATTTCTTCTCTAAGTTCTAACCTGACTGCAGGATGCACTTCAACCTATGAGAAAGCTGTCCGCATATTCAACTGGGTCAGGGATAATATAGACTACAGCTTCTACTACAACACAAAAAACGGTGCGGTTGAGACACTCCACAAGAGGTCAGCCAACTGCTGTGACCACACACATCTTCTGGTTGCTCTTGCAAGGGCTGCAAACATACCAGCAAGGTACATGCACGGTAAATGCGTATTTAGAAGCGGAAACACCTATGGACACGTCTGGGGACAGTTATATATCAACGGAAAATGGTATGACGCAGACGCAACAAGCTTCTCAAACACGCTCGGCACAATAAAAAACTGGGACACCTCCAGCGCATTCATAAATGGTGTTTACGCTGAATTACCATTCTAGAATCTCAAATATTCAATTTTTTATTTTTTAGCAGTTTTTCAGGGCGTCCTCATCAAATTCCATCTTCCGTATCTTTTTTATTATCTTACAGGTACTGTCAAGTTCGGATCTTCTGTATTTACCCACCCTTTTAACCTCACACTCAAGGCCCCTTCTCCTGAGTTCATCACGCAGTTCATCGATATCGAACTTCTGATCAGGGCCTATGGCAATTATATCAGGCTTCAATCTGTGAACTATTTCAAACATATCTGTTTCACTGCCAAGGTAGGCCTCATCAACGGGTTTGAGCATCATTACAACTTCAAGTCTCTGCTTCTCACCTATGATTGGTGTCCTCTTACGTGCCCTTACCGTGGAGTCCCTTGCAAGTACAACCACCAGTCTGGCGTTTTCTCCCCCAAGTTTCTTTGCCTCCTCAAGGAAAAATCCGTGTCCCGGGTGGATTATGTCAAATGTGCCTGTTGCCATGACGGTTTTAATTTGAGTTCGCTTATCAGAGAATCTTTTCATTTCAATTCCTGATATTTTAAGGCCTCCCTGAAGTCTATCCTGCCCTTATAAATCGCTGAGCCAATAACAACCCCAGCGGCACCTGTTTTCTGGAGATCCTCGATGTCCTGAATGCTGCTGATACCCCCTGAGTAAATAACGGGCACATCAACGGCGTTCACAAGTTCAACCACAGGTTCTGGATCAAATCCGGAGAGAAGGCCCTCAAAGTCCACATTTGTAAAGAGTATACTTCCAGCCCCCTTTTCCTGGAGTTTTCTGCCCATTTCCACTGCTGTATGTTCTATATTCTCTGTCCATCCCCTTATCACCACCTTTGAGTTTCTGCTATCGAGTGAGACCATTATACGGTCCGAGCCATATTCCCCTGAAAGATCCCCTATAACCTCAGGGTTCTCGATGGCCATGGTGCCGAGTATTATCCTCTCAAAGCCCATCTCCAGGAGTTCAGAGGCATATTCCTTACTTCTTATTCCCCCACCTATCTGGAGTGGCACAGAGACCCTTTCTGTGATTTCTTTAAGGATATCGGTATTCCTCTCTGAACCCAGGGCACCGTCAAGGTCAACCACATGGATGGTCTCAGCCCCCAGGGATTCCCACCTCTCTGCCACACCGGCAGGGTCATCAATCACAACCTGCTCGGTGCCAGGTTTTCCCTGCACAAGCTGGACGCATTTACCGTTTCTTATATCAACAGCCGGAATTATGAGCATCCTATCCTTTCTGAAGGTCATATTATCACTTTAAAGTTAATCGATGTTTAAAAGGGCCTCTAAGAAAAACCCTTGCAATACCCTTGCAATAATTATCTTCTCCATATGATACCCACTTTTCACTGAAAATATTTAAGAATTTCACCAACATATATTAGGACATAGATAGGTGTTTGCAATGAGCGGTTTAAGGGCCCTCATCAGGGAATACAGGAAGATCACAGACAATGAAATCAAATCTGAAACAGGAAATGGAACTCTTATGGGTCCAAGGGGCCCCTTGAAGGAGAGTATAGAGTTCAGAGACCTCCTGAATCCAAGTAGAAGGTATTTTTCAGCTTTCAAAGAGGATGATAAGTATGTATCCAGCTTCCGCCTAGGCCACTTCAATATCCCTGATATAATCGCGGGGTCAGCTGCAGGTGTCTCATACATTGGGGGCATGAACCTTGGAAGGGCGCTCATAAAGGAGGGCCTTGCAGATGACACGAGATCACTGGGGGAGTTAATGCTGGAGCATAAACTCGGGATACTTGACGTGATATCTGAAGAAGGGAATGGAAGGCACCTCACGATGGATATAAGGGTCTATGAGTGCATCGAGTGTTCGGGCCTTCCAAACATCGGACGTCCCATCTGCTTCTTTGAGGCAGGCATAATAGCAGGGGCCCTCTCTGAGATACTTGGGGGAAGGGTTGATGCATATGAGAGGCGCTGCTGGACCAATGGCTACTCCTTCTGCCAGTTTGATGTGAGGGCCAGAATCTGATCAATGTGCTGTTTCAGTAGAGGATTATAACTCCAAACTATTTTTTCATGCCGTTCCAGTAGAGAATTATAACCCCGGTGAGCATCACAATTCCAGAAACCACCTGCATGGCTGAAAAGGGTTCATTCAGGATTAAAAACGCAAATATGGCCCCAAAGAGTGACGATAGGGGGAACAGGGACCCCACCATCGCCGCGCCTATCTCCCTTACTGCAATGTAGATAAGGATGAATGAGCAGCCTATACTGAAAATCGAAACCATGAGTGCATAGGGGAGCATTTCAGTTGGAAGAGCTGTGCTCAAACCGAGAATCAGCATGATAATCAGGAGCAGAAAGCCCCCCACCGAACTTTTGATACCTGAAAGAAGGATGAGGTCTCTTTTTTTGCTTAAAAATTTACTGAGGACTGTGTCAAGGCTCCAGAAGAAGGCCGCCAAGATAACAAGGAGGTTGCCGCTCAGCGCCACATTGTTGAAGAGGCTCTGAAACTCACCCTCACTGACGAGGTAGGCGGCGCCACCTATGAGAAGCATTATTCCAAGGAGGTCCTTAAATTTAAGCGTCTCCCTGAAAATCAGGTAACCTAAGATAATAATGAAGAGGACCTCAATGTTTAAAAGGAGGGATGCATTAACGGCTGTTGTCTCACCAAGACCTGTAAGGAAAAGTACAGGTGCAATAACCGTACTGAGGAGTGCTGTGAGCAGGAGTAAAAGGTAATCCCTTCCGGTTATTCTGCTCTCTATCCCACCTGTTCTGTTTAACACGTCAAGTATATTCTCTTTTAGGGGTGACTGCCTCACCATGAAAAGAAAAATGCCTGCAATGAGGTATGTGTAGGCCCCGATGGTTATGGGGTGCATCTCAGATAACATTATCTTGTCAAGGGTTGCTGACATACCAAAGAAAACCGTTGCAGTTATGATACTTAGATAACCCCAGACCTTTCGCATACCTGCACCCCAGAGTGAGTGAATCATCAAAATATAACTTGCGGATCACATATAAAACATGGCATGATATCATGGTTCAGATATCTCTGACCAGACTATAAAAGGAGTGTATGTTATTTCAGGAGTCATGCTTCTTAGTCAAATGTTCATCAATAAAGAATTAAAGCATCCATTGCTCTGTAACATTGTTCAGGGGGATCTAATATGAGGAAGATAGCACTTAAGGTTGCATATATCGGTACCAACTATCACGGGTTTCAGAGACAGCCTGATGTCCCCACTGTGGAGGGAAAACTCCTTGATGCCCTGAAGGAGGCCGGCGTAATCAGAAGTCCTGGAGATTCCCGCTTCCAGATAGCCGGCAGGACTGACAGGGGTGTCCATGCACTGGGAAATTTTGTGAGCTTCTTCACAGAGGAGGAGATCCATGTGAACCAGATAAATGACCTCCTCCCCCATGACATAAAGGTCCTTGCCTGGGCATCTGTAATGTACCCATTCAAGGTGCGCTACCCCCTTGAGAGACACTACCGCTACATTCTCCACAGGGGGGAGTCCATGGACATTGATGCAATGGCCAAGGCAGCTGAACACTTCAGAGGCACCCACGACTTCAGCAACTTCTCAAGGAGGAGGGACAGGAATCCCATAAGAAAAATAAATGATGTCAGGGTATCAGAAGATGATAACTCCATCCTGGTGGACGTCTACGGTGAAAGCTTCCTCTGGCAGATGGTACGCAAAATGGTGAGGGTCCTCCTGCTGGTTTCAGAGGGGGAACTATCTCCAGATGATGTTCCAAGACTTCTGGATACAGACGAAAGGGTTTTCATAGACCCGGCACCCCCTGAGAACCTCATCCTCATGGACCTCAAATATGGGGTTAAGATAAAACTCAGGCATGATGAATATGCCATTGAACGTTTCAGATCCCTACTTGAGGAGGAATTCAGGAGGTACCGTGATATGTCAATGGTAAGGAGGGTCATGGGAGATTCCCTGAAAGATATAGGCGACTCTGACTAGGTTCCTCTCTGGTTTATCCAAAACTCTAAATAATTTATTATAGAATATAGGTAACCAGGGAAGCGATAATTCTGGAGGATCATAATCTGCAGCAGAATAGAAATCCTGATAGGGGTGCTGCGAAACCCCTAACGATAGTTGGTGTTGATCCCGGCCTCACGGTTGGCCTGGCAGTCCTAGACCTGGAGGGGAGACTTCTCTACCTTGGAAGCATGAAGGAGGCCTCAAGGTCCAGCATAATAGAGGAGATAATAGAATATGGAAAACCCGTAGTTGTTGCATCGGACGTATACCCCCCTCCCGGAGCGGTTAAAAGGATCGCTTCAATGCTCAACGCTAAATTATATACTCCGGAGAAGGTTTTAACGGTATCATTCAAGAATGAACTGGTATCAGAATTTCTAAGGGAATCTGAGAATGCACCGGAAAACTCCCATGAAAGGGACGCCCTTGCAGCGGCTTTGAGGGCCTACAGGCATTATGAAAAGAAACTGAGACAAATTGAGAGGAAGGTTGAGGGTACTGGCCTCACAGCAGGGGAAACCCTTGAGGTCAAGGGCCTGGTTATAATGGGAAAACCAGTTGCAGAAGCAATAAGATCACTTAAAGAACTGGAAGAGGTAGATAAAATCTCTTCTGGACCTATGGAGGGGGGTTCTGAGATAGAAACCTCCAAATTTTCAGCTGCTGATGAAGAATCCCACGGAGACGTTGAAAAACTCAGGAGGACCATAAGGACTCAGCGTTCAACTATAAGGCACCAGCGGTTGACAATTGAAAAACTCAAAAGGGAGGGGAGGTCCCTTAAGGAAAGGATAAGGAAACTCGAGAAGGAGAAGTCAAAGCTGGAGTCAAAGCTTGAAAGGTTACAGTATGAATATTCAAGGGACCTTTTACTCAACCGGGAGTTATCACATAAACTCAAGGTCATTGAAAAGCTTCAGAGGAAATACACGAGGGAGCGGGAACGCAGGGAATCCCTTGAGAGGGACCTTGACGCACTGCTTCAGATAAAGGACATGGAGTCATCGGAAAACACATCACCTGTGAAGATAATTGATAGCTTCACAAGGGAGGGTATAAGGAGCGCATGTTCCCGGTGGAAGATAAAGAGGGGTGACGTGCTTCTACTCAGAAGTTCCGAGGGCGGGGGCTCACAGACCGCAAGGATATTAAGGGACCTGAAACCCTGTGCCATTATAACAGAGGACAGAATGTCCCACCAGGCCCTTGAGGTTTTCGAGGAGGCCGAAGTGCCCGTCATATCCAGGGAATCCCTTGATATTCAGATACATGATGATTTCGGCTCAGTTAAAACTCAAGATTTAAATAGAGAAATTAAAAAATGGAAACACAGATTAAATGAAAAGAGAAAGAAAAGAGAAGAAGAGGAGCTTCTGAGGGTAATAACTGAATACAGGGCTCAGAGAAGAAGAAATCATTAATGAGACTTTTCAAGTGGTTAAAATGAAGATTGCAGTTGTTTTGGGAACGCGGCCAGAGATAATAAAGATGGCCCCTGTCATAGATGAGATAGAAAGGCGCAACCTTGACTTCACGCTCATACACACAGGTCAGCACTACGACCATGAAATGTCAGACCAGTTCTTCATTGACCTGGAACTCCCCTCACCGGACCACAATATAGGTGCAGGGTCGGGGAGTCATGGTGCAATGACTGCGGAAATGCTAAGGGGCATAGAGGATGTCCTCATGAGGGAGGAACCTGATATCGTTATGGTACAGGGAGACACAAACGCTGTCCTTGCAGGGGCCCTTGCAGCGGTGAAGCTCCACATACCCGTGGGACATGTGGAGGCTGGACTCAGATCCTTTGACAGGACCATGCCGGAGGAAATAAACAGGATGGTGGCAGATGCATGCTCAAAACTCTACTATGTACCCACTGAGGAATCTGCCATTAACCTCCTCATGGAGGGTGCTGATCCAGAGGCAGTATTTGTAACCGGAAACACGGTTGTTGACGCCTGCCTCAGGAATATTGAAATAGCATCAAAGAAATCAGATATCCTCTCAGAGTTTCAGGGGGACGAAAAACTTGTTGCGCTGACCCTCCACCGCGCAGAGAACGTGGATAACCCTGAAAGGCTCAGATCAATAGTGGAGGCCATACTTGAACTTGAGGAATTCAGGATAGTCTTCCCGGTTCATCCAAGGACCAGAAAGAACCTGGAAAAATCTGGCCTCTACACCAGACTGCTGGAGGCGGAGCACGTCACATTAAAGAAGCCAATGGGCTATCTTGATTTCCTTCTTCTACTTTCAAACTCGTTCATGGTACTCACTGACTCGGGAGGACTCCAGGAGGAGGCCATAACCTTCAATGTACCCTGTTTAACCCTGCGATACAATACTGAACGCCCGGAAACTGTTGAGGCCGGGGGTAACATACTTGTAGGTGCCGATAAGAACAGGATAACCACAACAGCCAGGAGACTCCTTGAGGACCCTGATTTCAGAGAGGGAATGATGAGGGCAGAGAACCCCTACGGTGACGGCCATGCCTCAGAGAGGATACTGGATGAGACCCTGCGGCTACACAGGGAAGGCAGGCTCACAATGAAACCACCCGCTGAGGTCATGGAAGCACCATCAAGAAGGCTTATACATGTGGATGAGAATATTACGGTGGCTGAATTCTCTGAAAGGAATAATGCAGTTATAAGGATGGTTTATGCTGGAGGAGAACCGGTTTTTCCTTCCCATACACTTAACCTGAAGGATAAGGATGTTTTGATTGAGTACAGGTGATGGAGGAATTGACATGGACAATTACAGGATAGCAGTATTTGGCCTTGGACACATAGGCCTTCCAACAGCAGCACTTTTTGCCAGGGCAGGATTTGATGTTACAGGGGTTGACATAAGCACAGAAACGGTGGAAAAGGTCAACATAGGAAAATCACCTGTCCCTGAACCGGGTCTTGATGAACTCGTTGCTGAGGTTGTTGGGAAAGGTAAACTGAGGGCAACTGTCGATGGTGTTAGCGCCGCAGAGGAATCAAACGTGATGGTTGTGGTGGTACCGACACCTGTTAACAGCGACAACACATCTGACCTTTCTGCTGTGATCTCAGCGACAGAGACAATCTCAAAGGGTCTTAAGAAGGGCGACCTTGTGATTATAGAGAGCACCGTACCTCCGGGTGCATGCGAGAACGTTGTACTTCCGATACTTGAAAAAACAGGTTTACGTGCATCAGGGGACTTTGGACTTGCATACACACCTGAAAGGGCCCTTCCAAACAACACACTCCATGAGATGCAGAACAATGCAAGGGTCATAGGGGGCATCGATGGGAAAAGTGCAGAGATGGCCGCTCAACTTTACGGTAAGGTCACAAGGGGCGAGGTAATAGTTGTGGATGACATTATAACAGCAGAAATGGTTAAGCTCATGGAGAACACCTACAGGGATACCAACATAGCCCTCGCCAATGAACTTGCAGTGATATGTGAGTCGCTTGGCATAGACGCCATAAAGGCCATTGAGGCAGCAAACCACCACCCCCGGGTGAACCTCCACACTCCAGGACCCGGTGTTGGGGGTCACTGCCTGTCGATAGACCCCTACTTCATAGTTGAGATGGCAGAGAAACATGGTGTACCAGCAAGACTCATAAGGACGGCCAGGGAGGTCAATGAATCCATGCCATTCCATGTCCTTGACATCATAAGGGATGCACTTGAATCAGCTGGCCGGGACCTTGCAGGGTCACGGGTGGGTGTTCTTGGCGTGGCCTATAAGGGCGACGTTGCAGATGCAAGGAAGACACCAACAAGGCCCCTTGTGGCAGCACTCATATCCGAGGGGGCTGAGGTCGTTGTCAACGACCCCCATGTTGACCCTGTGCTGATAAAGAAAATGGGTGTTGAACCTGTCCCGCTGGAGGAGGCCCTTGAATCTGACTGTGTGGTTCTCATGACGGATCATTCTGAATATCTTGAAATAACCCCTGAGATGATAGTTGGGGGGATATTCATCTGCACCAGACCGGTTCTGGACCCTGAAAAATTCAGAGAACATGGCATAATATTCAGGGGTGTGGGGCGCCCTTGAACCTGCTTGTATTTGAATATGCAACTGCCTCAGGGATTGAAGACCCCGAGATATTCCTTGAGGGCCGTTCAATGCTTGAGGCTCTTCTGGCTGATTTCGGCAACCTTGAAATTGAGTTTCTTCTCTCTGAGAAGTTCTCTGATATTGAAATCCAGTCCAACTGCAGACCAACAATCATCACAGGTTCCCTCAGGGAATGGCTCAGAGCAAACCTTCATAGATTTGATGCCTGCATATTCATCGCAGCAGAAGAGGATATGGAACTCTATAAACTCACAGAACTGGTTGAGGACTCAGGGGTACTTCTTATCGGCTCAGGTAGTGAGGCGGTCCGCATATGCTCAGATAAGAGGATGACCTACAGGGCCCTCAGGGGTGTGGTTCCCCTCATAAGGACCTATGAACGGGATGATCTTGAAGAACTGCAATCAAGGGTTCTCATAAAACCCGCAGACGGTGTTGCCTGCCAGGGTATAAGGATACTTGAGGCGGGGAAAATCCCTGAAATCCCTGAGAATATGATAATACAGGAATTTGTTGAGGGGGAGAGCGTCAGCGTGAGCCTGCTCTCTGATGGAAGAAGAGCACTTCCAATGAGCCTCAACAGGCAGAATATCCTCATAAGGGGGGATTCACTGGAGTATAATGGGGGCGTCACCCCTGTGGATCACAGGATGAAGGATGAGGCCTTCAGGGTTGCCAGAAGGGCTGTGGAATCCATTGAGGGTTTGAGGGGCTACGTTGGTGTGGACATGATACTTGCAGATAAACCATATGTTGTTGAAATAAACTCCAGGATCACAACACCCTACATAGGACTCAGAAGGATTTCAGAGGAAAACCTGGGCCATATGGTCCTTCAATCTGTTATGGGTGAACTTCCAGAGCGTGTTAAATTCAATGGAACAGCACACTTCAGAAAAGGTTCCAGGGGCATGGTTGTGGATATCCGCAGGGGAGCTGAAGAGGGGAATTAAAGGTATGGAGTTGACCTTGATGAAGATCGTGGGATTTGATATTGGAGGAGCAAACACTGACATGGCATTAATAGAGTTTGGAGCCGATGGGGAAATGAAGAAAGTCCGTGTGGACTTCAGGTACCTCCCCATGTGGCTTAAACATGATGAACTTTCAGAGACCCTGATTGAGCTTACAGGGGATGATCTTGATGATCTTGATGGCGTTGGCGTATGCATGACAGCGGAACTTGTGGACGCATACCCAAGCAAGGCAGAGGGAGTTATAGATATAGTTGAAAGTGTCCAGAGCGCATTTGATGTTCCAGTGGCATACGTGAGCCTCTCGGGTATGGTGGATGCCTCCGAGGCGGTCAGGGACCCCATGGATGTGGCTGCAGCCAACTGGGTTGCCACCTCACAGATAGCCTCTGCAATGAGCAGCGACTGCATAATGGTGGACGTGGGAAGCACAACAACGGATATAATACCCGTCAAGGACGGATTCGAGGCTGCAAGGGGAAGGAATGACCTTGAAAGACTATCAACTGGTGAACTTGTCTACACGGGTACACTGAGAACCAATGTGGCAACGATAGTCGACAGGGTCCCCCTGCATGATAAATGGTTCAGGGTTTCATCTGAACTTTTTGCAATAACGGCCGATGTTCACAGGGTACTCGGCAATATCAGGGAATCCGACTACACCTGCAGTACACCTGATGGTTCAGGGAGATCCATTGAAGATTGCATGCTCAGGATAGCCCGCGTCCTATGCGCCGACCTGGAACTCCTTGAACCAGAGGATATACTTGAGGTGTCAGAGTACATCTACCACCAGCAGATACTCAAGATAGCAGAGGGAATCGCAGAGGTTTCAGAGCGCGAGAACCTTGATGAGGTGATCGCCACTGGCCTTGGAATGAATGTTCTTGCAAAAAGGGCCGCGGAAATTCTTGACCTCAAATGCAGAACCATGGACGAATTCCTGACAGAGGAGGAGTGTGTGGTGGCCCCTGCAGTTGGCACAGCACTCCTGATGGAGGATTACCTCCAGAACAGATAGATGGATGGTCGAGTTGAAATCAAGGATTTTAATTGCCGGGATCCTCCTCCTGATTGTAACCCCCCTTGTAATCATGAACCTATCTGACCATTCAACCATCGGCTCGGATTCCAGGGGATATGTTACAAAGGATGTCTATGCACATTACGGGAAGCAGAACATAAAGATAGCCGTTGTAACAGGGATACATCCACGGGAGGAGGTTTCAGTTGCACCAGTCCAGTGGGTCAGCAGGGCATTCGCACTTCTCCCTGTGGAGGTTGCACTTTACAGTATAAATGTTGAGGACAGTCCAATGGATTACAGCAAGGGCAGAGCCAATGGTGAGGGCCTTGCAGCCACCTACATCCTCCCAGATGTAATGAAATCTGATTATGACCTTGTGATAATCGCCCATGCCCATGCACCGGGTTATGGTGAGGGATTCTATGTTGCAACACCACAGATGGATGAACCCTCAGTGCAAATCGCTGAAAGCCTCAGGAAGGAAGGTTTCAATTACTACCCGGTCTCAGGAAAAACAAGGTACAGGAGTTCATCTGCCAGACTCTTCTCAAGACCACTTGCTGCAGCGGGTTATCCCACACTGGTCTATGAGGTCCCTGAGTGGTCATCGGCATATGAGGTATTTTTCATGACCCTTAAACTTTTGAGGGCCAGCAGTTCTGTTCTATCGTAATTAAATGGTGGGGGTTATTTTTTATGACCCTTAAACTTTTGAGGGCCAGCAGTTCTGTTCTATCGTAATTAAATGGTGGGGGTTATTTTTTATGACCCTTAAACTTTTTTTGGGGGTAGCTGTTCCCAATATCAGTACCAGACATCCTTCATACCGATGAGGTATGCTATGATGTTTGCTGAAAGATGAAGGACCAGTGTGATAAGCATTATCAGGATGATGTAATCAACTGGTAGCACCCTTAGTGGAGATACCAGTATCAGGGCCCCGACAACGAAGTCAAGCTGATCAAGGATGGGCGCGGGCCTACCCCTATCTATTTTGAGCCTTCGTTTTATGAAACTACCCGCCGCATCTCCCAGGAGGGCTCCGAATCCAAGTAAAAGACCAGTTATTGCTCCAATTATAACTGAACCTGAAAGAAGACCCTGAATTAATCCCACAAGCAGCCCAATGAGGGTACCAGCCGCGGTGCCACGCCAGGTTACGCCGTCCCCTATGAGGCGCCTGCCATCACGGAGGGTGATACCCATGTCAAGGGGTCTACCCCCACCAAATACGAGACCACTTATATTTGCCATGTAGGCAGGTAACATAAAGTATATTACATAGAGAACATCTATAATATTGATAATATCGGTATTCACGTGTACACCTCGCAAAATTATTTAATTGAGATACCGTAAGAACCTGTCAGTTCAGGCTCCAAGAAGAGGATGCATGGGTTTGTAATTTCATACATCAAGTATATAACATTTGCCAGTGAACTGATTCAATGATTTTAATATTCAAATTAAACAGGTGACTGTTGTGGTAATAAAGAGAACAAGGAGTCTCTGCCCTGAGTGCCTCAGACCCGTCGATGCAGAGGTCTTTGAGGACGAGGGCAGGGTTCTAATAAGGAAGGAATGCCCGGAGCACGGAAACTTTGAGGGTGTTTACTGGAGCAATTCCGAGGTCTACCATAAGGCAGAAGATTATGATGAGGAAGGTGAGGGGCTACTGAACCCGCAGACAGATCCCCTCAAGGGATGCCCACTTGACTGTGGTCTCTGCCCCGAACATGAGAGCCACACTGTTCTTGGTCTTATTGATGTTACTAATCGATGCAATCTTAAATGTCCCATCTGTTTTGCCAATGCTGCCGTTTCAAAGTACCTTTATGAGCCGACCTATGAAGAGATAAGGGAGATGCTAAGAAATCTCCGCAGAAACAGACCAGTACCCACCCCAGCCATTCAGTACGCGGGTGGTGAGCCCACTGTGAGGAAGGATATAGTGGAGCTCGTTAAACTCGCAAGGGAGGAGGGCTTCACCCATGTACAGATAGCCACAAATGGAGTGAGACTTGCGCGGAAACCTGAACTCGCAGCGGAACTCAGGGAGGCAGGGCTCAACACGGTTTACCTCCAGTTCGATGGGGTCACAGAGGAACCCTACCTTGTATCCAGGGGTAAAAATCTGCTGCCACTGAAATTACAGGCAATAGAAAACTGCAGAAAGGCAGGTCTTGGAATAGTACTTGTCCCCACACTCGTCAGGGGCCTCAACGACAGCCAGGTGGGGGACATAATAAGGTTTGCCATTGAAAACATCGATATAATAAGGGGCGTTAACTTCCAGCCGGTGTCCTTTGCAGGAAGAACCCCTGCAGATAGGGTTGAGGAGCAGCGCATAACAATACCCGACTTCCAGAAACTCGTGGAGGAACAGACAGGTTCAGAGATAGCGGTGGACGACTTCTACCCGGCATCATCTGTCCGCCCAATATCCGACTTCGTTGCGGCCATTGAGGGCGAACCCCAGGTTACATTCACATGCCACCAGCACTGCGGTACAGCCACATACATATTCATAGAGGACGGAAAAATAATCCCAATAACAAGGTTCATCGATGTTGACAGGTTCTTTGAGATACTCGATAAGGGCAGGAAGGAACTTGAGAAGGGCGGAATAGCAGCAAAGGCCAAATTGATAGCAAAATCAACAATAGAACTTCCAAAAACCCTCGACAAATCAAAGGCGCCGGAGTCTGTTGATATAAAGAGCATACTAACATCAGTATTCAGGGAGAGATCATACAGTGCCCTTGGGGAATTCCACTACAACACCCTCCTGGTATCATGCATGCACTTCATGGACCCATGGAACTTTGATATTGAGAGGGTTAGAAGGTGCGTCATACACTACGCCCTGCCTGATGGGCGCATAGTCCCATTCTGTACCATGAACTCAATACACAGGGCAGAGGTTGAAAAGCAGTTCTCAAAACCTCTAAAAGGATAATCGAAGGAGTGGTAATTGAATTGATCATCAACACACCGTCCCGGTTACACCTCACCCTCATAGACCTCAATGGGAGGAGGGGCCGCCTCGATGGAGGGGTTGGAATCACCCTCAGGGAGCCTGAACTCATTATGGGCCTCGAGGCCTCAGATGAAATCACTGTGGAGTTCACTGGTGAAGTGGATAGCTCACTCAGGGAGGAATACGTTTCAAAGATAACAGCGGCTGCAGAGAGAACCCTCAGTTACATTGGCAGTGATGAAAAATTCGCCTTCAAGGTTGAAAGCATGTTCCCGGCCCACTCTGGTCTGGGATCGGGGACCCAGATATCCCTTGCAGCCGCAAAGCTCATCGCAGAGTACCACGGCGCCAGTATAAGGGCAAGGGAACTGGCAGCGATTGTTGGTAGGGGTGGAACATCAGGTATAGGTGTCGCCTCCTTTGAAAAGGGAGGATTCATAGTGGATGCAGGACACAACACCCGTGAAAAGTCTGACTTCCTGCCGTCATCTGCCTCACATGCCTCTCCACCACCGGTTATTGCAAGATATGATTTTCCTGAGGGCTGGAATATCGTGGTTGCCATACCCCACATTGAGAGATCCGTTTCAGGGAAAAAGGAGGTTAACATATTCCAGGAATACTGCCCCATCCCCCTCAGGGAGGTTGAAAGGCTATCACACATAATTCTCATGAAGATGATGCCCTCAGTCATTGAAGGGGACATTGAGGCCTTTGGGGAATCTGTTAATGAAATACAGAAGATAGGATTCAAGAAGGTTGAAAGGGATCTTCAGGACCCACTGATTGACAGATTAATAGATGCTATGTTGTCTGCAGGGGCTGCAGGGGCGGGCATGAGTTCATTTGGTCCTGCAGTATACGCGGTCACAGATGGGAAAGCTGATGATATGGTGGATGCGGTTCTGGAGATAATGGATTCCGGGCAGGCCTTTGTAACAGGCGGCCGCAACAGGGGGGCCTCTGTGATCAGATCCTGAGTGCAGGAGGGAATATGGATGGAAGAAGTTATAAGGGGAAGAGTATGGAGATTCGGTGATAACATAGATACTGACATGATCATACCAGGTCGTTACCTGCGGACCTTCAGCCTTGATGAACTCGCATCCCATGTAATGGAGGGTGCAAGGCCAGAGTTTGCCTCTGAGGTTAAGAGGGGCGACATAATAGTGGCCGGGCGCAACTTCGGATGCGGATCGTCGAGGGAACAAGCCCCGGTAGCCCTTAAACATGCAGGTGTCGCCGCGATCATTGCAGAATCCTTTGCCAGGATATTCTACAGGAACGCCATAAACATAGGGTTTCCCGTTATAATGGCTCGTGTGGATGCGGCGGACGGGGATGAAATCTCTGCTGATCTCAAGGGTGGTTTCATTGAGAACCTCACCTCTGGAAAGAGATATGAGATGAAGCCCTTCAACGACTACATGTTATCGATACTGCAGGACGGCGGCCTTGTAAACCACTACATCAGGACGCTGAAAGAAGGTTCGGGATAGGAGAAACATTTAAATTCACAGGAAATGTATGAGGGGTAATAGATGCAGTGTCCGATTTGCGGGTCAAAGGCATTCAGGGTTTTAAAGAGCAGAACAGATGAGTCCAGATCAAGGAAGGTCAAGCACCTTGTACTTGAATGCGAGGAATGCGGGACGGTCTTCAGGGATAGCCTTGTGATTGAAAAGCCCGAAAGCCACAGAATAATAATAAGTGAGCATGGAAGCTCCTACAGGGATGAGGTGGATCTATACCCCCATGAGGAGGTATCAACAGGCGATGCAATCACCGTATCAGGAAAACTCGTTGAAATAACATCACTGGAACTTAAGAGCGGCAAGAGGGTTGATAAAGCCACAGCCTCCGATGTTAAGACTCTCTGGGCTGTTTCACTCGAGGCTCCCGCCCGTGTTGGTATATCCGTGGACCTCCATGGTGAGGTCTACTCAAGAAAGGTTGAGGTGGACAGGGACTTTGAATTCAGGGTGGGAGATGTCATGAAGATAGATGAACACGTCTTCAAGATCAGGAGCATAAAGACAGAGGATAGCATGATAAGAAGGGGCTCCGTACCGGCCCGGAGGATTAAGAGGGTTTATGGCTATCCTGTAAACCTCAGGTTCAGACATGACCTCACAGACATGATTGTGTGATATCTGGCCGAACATAATCGTTTTTAGTGGTCCAATGATGAATGAAAGACTTAGAATGGTGCAGGACCTCATAGATAAGGGCTACATAAAATCTGAGTCCGTAAGAAGGGCTATGGAGAGGGTTCCAAGGGATGAGTTCGTCCCTGAAGATGAGAAGCACAGGGCCTACCTTGACATACCCCTCCCGATAGGTGAGGGACAGACCATATCCGCACCCCACATGGTCGCCATGATCGCGGAGCTACTGGACCTTGAGGGGGGAATGAAGGTCCTTGAGGTTGGCACCGGCTGCGGTTACAATGCGGCGGTCATAGCAGAGATAATAGGGAGGGAGGGCCACCTCTACACCGTTGAAAGGATACATTCATTATATGAGAGGGCGAGGCGAAAACTTGAGGCCCTGGGATACGATAACATCACTGTCATACATGGGGACGGAAGTAGGGGGTACCCTCCTGAGGCCCCCTACAGCAGGATATACGTGACCGCGGCAGCACCCTACATACCTGAGCCCCTCAGGGAACAGCTGGAGGTTGGGGGAAAACTTTTAATACCTGTTGGTTCTGATAAATTCTACCAGGAACTTGTTCTTGTTGAGAGGCTCTCCTCTGGGGATTACAGGTCCAGGAACCTGGGGGGAGTTGCATTTGTTCCATTGATAGGTAAACATGGCTGGAAATTCCACTGAACCCGTATTTAGGCGGGAATTTTACAGATGACTTTTAAAGGGGATTCCTAATGGACAATATCAGGGTTTACATAGAGACGTTTGGATGCACATTCAACCAGGCAGACTCAGAGATCATGGCGGGCGTCCTGAGTGAAGCAGGGGCTTCTCTTACAGGGATTGATGAGGCGGATGTGATAATTCTTAACACATGCTATGTTAAGCATCCCACTGAACACAAGGTTATAAACAGGATAAAGAGGATCAGAGAGATGTACCCTGATAAGGGCCTCGTTGTTGCAGGGTGCATGGTTGAAATAGACCCACAGAAACTTGAATCCATATCAGGGGATGCCTCATGGCTTGGACCCCACCAGCTCATGAGAACGGCGGAGGTTGTGGGTGCAGCCTACCGCGGTGATGTTAAAAGGATAACAGGTTTCACATCTGATGTGAAGGTGGGGGTCCCCAGGGTGAGGTCGAACCCCCTGATACACATCATACAGATATGTGAGGGATGCAGTGGAAGCTGCAGCTACTGCTGCACACGCTTTGCAAGGGGGAGTATACAGAGTTACCCCTCAGATATCATCGTCCAGGAGGCTAGGGAGGCCATCGAGGCTGGATGCAGGGAGATTCAGCTTACGGCACAGGATACTGCAGCATACGGTTCTGATACAGGTGAGAGACTCTCTGACCTCATAAGAGAAATAACTGAAATACCGGGTGATTTCAGGGTGCGTGTTGGCATGATGCACCCTGCAAGTGTCCTAAGGGACCTTGATGGTCTTGTTGAGGCATTCAGATCAGAGAAGGTGTACAGTTTCCTCCACCTCCCTGTTCAGAGTGGAAGTGACCGTGTACTCAGGGATATGGGGAGGGGGCACACCGTGGATGATTTCAGGATGATAGTTGACAGGTTCAGGTCAAGAATTCCTGAAATCTCCATTGCAACCGATATAATCGTTGGCTACCCCACTGAGGGCGAGGATGACTTCCTTGACACCTGCAGGCTCCTTGAGGAGGTGAGACCCGGCTTCATACACCTCTCAAAGTACAGACACAGGCCACGTGCCTTCTCATCATCCCTTGATGAGATAGACTTCAGGGAACTGCGGAGGCGATCAAAGGCCGTTGAGGAACTCAAGGGGAGGATCACAGAGGAGGAAAATAGGAGGCTTGTCGGAACCACCCAGAACATACTCATAGTTGAGAGGGGAAGGAAGGGCGGCTTCATAGGCAGAACAGACTCATACATACCTGTTGTCACACATGATGGCGAGGTGGGATCCTTCAGGAGTGTGAGGATCAAGAGGGCCACTGGAACATACCTTATAGCAGAATCAGAAGAATAATAGCCTCCAGTAAGGTTTTATTTTATTTCTTAACTGACTTGAGTGTTTGCAGGTCTTTAAAACCAAGTAAAATAAGTTAAGACTTGTCTAATGTTTTAATGTCCTTAAAAATAACTATATAATTAGTTTCTGGATAAAGAGGTGGTTATAAGTGCCGTGGGCCGGACTTGAACCAGCGACATCCAGATCTTCAGTCTGGCGTTCTCCCAACTGAACTACCACGGCATAGTGGGCCGGACGAGATTCGAACTCGTGATCACCTCCGTGTCAGGGAGGTATCATACCCCTAGACCACCGGCCCATGTTCCTTCTAAACTATGGAAGTAGTCATATATAACCTTTTCCATTCTGGGTTGGGGATTCTGGAATAAAAGCCTCCTTACAGGCATGGGGTGGCAGCATGAGCCTGAAACGCCCAGTGAAATTCCATCAGCATGATAATGTTTAAAAATCAGGGGTTTCAGGAGTTTCGCAATGAAGTTTTCAGTTAATATATACCATAAATATATTTCTAATACTTCATACATACTATTCTTGGAAAGTTTTTAGTGAATCTGATAACTTAAATAATAACTGAATGTGAAACCATCATGGGATTGATGGTTTTACACAGATACACAAGGTTCATTGATAGGGTGGGGGCATTGGTTAATAGGACTCTTACTTTTACAGAGAAGATACAGTCATACCGGGACATGAGGACCCGGCTGGCTATTGTAGCATTACTCACAGCCCTCTGTGTTGCTTTAACGGTCTATTTCCATATGTTTCTTGGGGTTGAAATTGTATTCACACACATCTTTTACATACCAATAGTCCTTGCAGCCCTCTGGTTTGAGAGGAAGTCATTTCTTGTAACAGCATTACTTGGCACGGTACTTATTGTAACAAACACCATGGCATCTCTTTCAGGTTTCTATGAGGACCTGCTGAGGGTTTCCGTGATGCTCTTTGTTAACCTCATTACAGTATTCCTGGCAGAGTCCATCGAAGAATCAGAGGAGGTTATCCGTGAGACCGAGGAGAAATACAGGACAATAGTGGAGACAGCAAGGGATGCAATAATAACCGCTGACGAGAGGGGAAGGGTGGTTTCATGGAACCATGGGGCTGAGAAGATCTTTGGGTACACTGCAGATGAGATGAAGGGAAAACACATCAATAAAATAATCTCAGAGCAAAACCGGGACATGCACAACTTTCAGGATATAAATAGTGACGTTTCTCTGATGATCACGGATGTGGAGGCCGTCAGAAAGGATGGAAAAGGAGTCCCTGTGGATATATCTGTCACAGGATGGCATTACATGGGGGAAAACTTTGTAACAGCGGTTATAAGGGACATTTCAGAGAGGAAAAAGGCTGAAGAGGCATTGAGGGAGAGTGAAAAGAAATTCAGGGCGGTTTTCAATGGTGTTGAGGATATAATAACCATCGTTGAGTTAAGGGATGATGGGCTGCCAGGTAACTACATTGAGGTGAACAGGACCGCTGTGGAGAAACTGGGCTACTCAAGGGATGAACTCCTCAACATGACCCCCATGGACCTTGGACCCACGAAGGAGGAGATCTCAGATAATATGAGGAAACTCCTTGAAAGGAAGGCCGCAAGGTTTGAGAGAACCTACATATCAAAGGACGGTCGCAGGATCCCGGTTGAGGTGAACTCCCGCCTTATTGAAATTGGCGGTAAAAATGTAGTTGTATCGGTTTCAAGGGACATAACTCATAGACTTGAGAACGAAAGGAAACTGAGGGAGAGTGAGGAAAAATACAGGTCACTCTTTGATCTTTCACCCGACTACATAATCCTCCTTGATCTGGAGGGTGGTGTGATACTGGATATTAATTCAACCCTCTCAGAGAGACTTGGAATGGCACCTGAGGAACTTCGAGGAACATCCATCTATGACGTTGAATTCATCGCTGATGATGTGAAGCATAAATTCAGATCAAAGCTTGAAATAATCAAAGATGAGGGGAATATTGAACCCTATGAGGTTGTCCTTAATGACCCTCTTGGGAGGAAGTACACCGTAAGGATATACAATAAGCTTGTACATGCTGAGGGGAGGGACTGTGCCCTGGTGGTCCTCCATGACATCTCAGACCTCAAGAGGACACAGAGGATGCTTGAAAAGTCCCTTGAGGAGAAGGAACTCCTCCTCAAGGAGATACACCACCGGGTCAAGAACAACCTGATGATAATTTCAAGCCTCCTCAGCCTCCAGTCAAGGAAGGCCAAGGATGAAGAGACCCTGGACCTCTTCAGGGAGAGTGAAAACAGGGCAAGGTCCATGGCCCTGATCCATGAAAGGCTTTACCGTTCAGAGGATCTCAAAAACATTGATATGGGTGAATACGTAAGGACACTCGCATCTGAGGTCTTCAGAAGCTACTCTGCAGATTCCAGGATAAGGCTGAATATGGATGTGGATGAACTGAAAGTTGACGTGGAGACCGCCATACCCGTTGGCCTCATCGTCAATGAACTTTTAACAAATGCTGTGAAGCATGCCTTCCCTCATGGCG
Organism: Methanothermobacter marburgensis str. Marburg; assembly: GCF_000145295.1. Lineage (NCBI taxonomy): Archaea > Methanobacteriati > Methanobacteriota > Methanobacteria > Methanobacteriales > Methanobacteriaceae > Methanothermobacter > Methanothermobacter marburgensis. The sequence goes on along the minus strand of NC_014408.1, from coordinate 1,126,263 downwards.
AAGGCACTGTATCTGTATCGGTTAAAAGAAGCAATAACCACGTTCTGATTGAGGTTAGTGATGATGGAGTCGGATTTCCACAAGATCTTGACTGGGAGAGCAGTCCATCCCTTGGCCTCCAGCTTGTAAGGAATCTCACCGACCAGATTGATGGGACTGCAGAGATGATTTCAGAGGGGGGGTACAACATTCAGGATAACCTTCACAGAGAAGGGCGTTATTGATGAAAAATAGAAGTAAGGTGATAGAAAATTATTCTATCTTTCTGAACTCCTTCTTGGGGGCCCCGCAGATGGCGCACCTTTCGGGTGCCTCACCCTCAACGGTGTTACCGCACCAGTTGCAGACGTAGTAGTCCACCTCAACGTTCTTTCCAAGGTTATCGAGGGCATTCTGGTAGAGTTCAGCGTGGATCTTCTCAACCTTATTTGCAACGTCAAAGCTCCAGCGCGCCTGTTCTTCACCCTCTGCCTCTGCTTCCTCTATGAATCCAGGGTACATCTCCTTGAATTCCGCGGTTTCTCCGGCTATTGCCTCCCTTAGGTTCTTCTCTGTGCTATTGACGGCCCCCATGGCCTCAAGGTGGTTCATTGCGTGGACTGTCTCTGCCGCGGCTGCGGCACGAAAGAGCTTTGCAACCTGGTGGTACCCTTCCTCATCAGCCTTCCTTGCGAATGCAAGGTACTTTCTGTTTGCCTGTGACTCCCCGGCAAATGCTTCCTTAAGGTTATCCATTGTTGACATCAAAAATCACCTCATCTTATTATTATGTTAGTCTGAGCTTATAAAGAAAAAACATGAATCAGTACAGAATCATAACAGCTTAAATCTGGTAGGGGGCACCTTGTCCCTGAAAAAATAAATAGGTAGAATTATCTGGTCTACCTATAACTGTTTAGCGGCCATTTCAATGTCTGTGGCTTTAACAGTTTTTCTGCCGGCGTGTTTTGCAAGTTCAACGGCTTTGCGTGAGATTTCTTCACCCATGTCTTCGAGAGCCTTTGCTAAAGCCTCTTTTGCATCATCACTTATTCTCTGGGCACCGGCATTTTTTATTATTCTACCTACTGGTGCGATTGGTAATTCAGCCATAATTTCACCTCCAAATTAAGCTGGTAATCTCTAATATTTAAATTTATTGGTTCTGCCGGGTTAATGGACCACATAGGGCCCATGGGGGTAAATGGATATGGATTTCACCAAAACCAAAAATTTTAAACTTGGAGAACCAGATACTAAATCGCATGTTTGGCACCATGGACATCAAAACCCGCACAGAAAAAATACTTGAAAAAGCAATGGATGAGCCAATCAACAATGAGGAGGCCCTCTACTTAATGAATGTGAGGGGAAGGGACCTCCAGGCCCTTTTAATAGCCGCGGACACTGTCAGGGAGTCCGAGGCGGGTGATAGGGTAACCTACATTGAGAACTGGAACATCAACTTCACCAATATATGCTCGGGACAGTGCGGGTTCTGTGCCTTTAAGAGGGATGATCTGGATGGGGACGCATATTACCTTGAAACTGAAAGGATCCTTGAAATTGCCCGCAAGGCCGTGGAAAACGGTGCCCGTGAACTCTGCATACAGGGAGGCCTCTACCCGGGCCTTGACACCTACTTCTATGAGGATCTTGTGAGGACCATAAAATCAGAGCTACCCCATGTGCACCTCCACTCATTCTCCCCAATGGAGGTTTACTATGGTGCTCGTAATGCGGAGCTATCCATTGAGGAGGCCCTGAGGATACTTAAAAGGGCGGGTCTTGGTTCAATGCCCGGCACGGCGGCAGAGATACTCAATGATGATATAAGGGCTGTTATCTGCCCTACAAAGCTGAGTACCGGGGAGTGGGTTGAGGTTATAGAGACAGCACACAGGGTTGGGATACCAACAACCTGCACCATGATGTACGGTCACATCGATGGACCCGAGCACAGGGTTGAACACATGGACATACTGCGGCAGATTCAGGAGAGAACAGGGGGATTCACCGAGTTTGTCCCATTACCATTCATGCATCCAAGGGCCCCCATATACCGTGAGGGAAAGGCGGCTGCAGGCGCAACCGGTGCAGATGACCTCAAGGTCTACGCGGTTTCAAGGCTGATGTTCAGGGGCCTTATCAGGAACATACAGGCCTCATGGGTTAAACTGGGCTTTAAGTTTGCACAGGTTGCCCTCATGTCAGGGGCCAACGACCTTGGGGGTACACTGGGTGAGGAGAACATATCAAGGTCTGCTGGCGCCTCACATGGCGTTAGAACGGAACCTGAAGAAATAATAAGGGTTGTGAAGGATCTGGGAAGGATTCCAGCAAGCAGGGATACGCTTTACAGGGAAATAGAGGATGTTTAGCGTTTCCGGTCGCTGATTTTTTGTTAGTCCATTCTTTCTATTATTATCCTGTCGCCCTCATCAACACTGAAGAAAAGGTCAAGGTTTCTGGTCACCCTCCCTATATGATTCACCGGGGAGTAGGGCTGTGTTGACCCGAAGAATATGCAGAGGGCGTACCCGGGCGGCCAGTAGGATATATCCCCTGGACTGGCGGTATCAGAGGGGTTCTCATAGTCAAGGGTGACTGGTATGTCAAAGTAGACCTCCTCCATCCATAGAAGGGCCCTGCCCTCAAGTGGAAGGCTCTCATAGATTTTCTTTGCAGATTCAGGGTTTCTCTCATCAAGTTCGGCCTCAGCGTAACCCTTACCCTCCACGGTTATCCTTATCCTCATGTCAGATCACCCTTCTGAGAATGCTTCCGAGGATCAGGAACCTCTCTTCTCATATTACCTCCACCCCTCCATGATCTGGACCCCGGTTGATGTTCCAATCCTGTCTGCACCGGCCTCTATCATTGCAAGGGCTGTTTCAGCATCCCTTATACCGCCGGCTGCCTTAACACCCATCTCATCACCCACAGTCTCACGCATGAGTTTCACGTCCTCCACTGTGGCACCTGAAAGCCCACCATAGGCTGTAGATGTTTTAACAAATGCGGCACCAGCATCCTTACTTATGAGGCATGCCTCCACCTTCTCCTCGTCTGTGAGGTAGGCTGTCTCCAGTATAACCTTGACAGGGACGCCTGCGGCATCAACGACTCCACTTATATCCTCATAGACAAGTTCCTTCAGCCCTGACTTCATGGCCCCTATGTTCATTACCATGTCAACCTCTTCTGCACCGTTATCCACGGCCTCTGATGCCTCGAAGGCCTTAACCGCAGGCGTGTTAACACCTGCTGGAAATCCTATAACAGAGCAGACCATGACATCACTGTCCCTGAGGAGTTCAGATGCCAGCCTGACGTTGGTTGGGGTGACAACCGCGCACCTGAACCCATACTCAATGGCCTCCCTGCAAAGTTTCTCGATATCAGCAACAGTTGCATCTGCCCTTACATTTGTATGGTCTATGAGTGATGCAAGTTCCTCTGCTGTTTCAACCTTCATTTTAATCCTCCTGAAGTTCTTTTGACATGTAGGGGCCCTCCCTTCTGTAGCCAAATTTGCTGTAGTATTCACGGGCCCCTATCCCGCTTGTGACCATAATTTTCTCCATCCCCCCCTCGTATGCTATTGCCTCCGCACGGCTTAGTAGCTCCTCACCGTAGCCCCTGTGCTGTCCAATGGTATCGCGACGCTCACCTATGGGTATCATTGAACCGTAGACATGGAGTTCCCTCACAAGGGCGGTCTTATCATCTATTTCAGGGCGGTGGGCATTTTCTGATGGGAACCTTAGCCTCAGGAATCCGATGAGGACATCATTTTCAGGGTCCTCGGCTGAGATGAAGAACTCCCTGCCGCCTGTGGCATCGTACTCCTCAACCATCACTGTAACTGCATCTTCATCAACACTTACACCCCTGCGGCTCATATGGCCCACCTCACGGCACCTTATGCACCTGCAGCGGACACCCTCCTCCTCAAGGCGCCTGTAGACCAGTTCACCCAGGTTGGACTTTCTGACACCATCAACTATAAGCTGGGAGGGTATATCCCTCTGTATCCTCATGGTCCTCACCCAGGGGGGCATCATCTTCTTTATCTCGACGATTAGATCAACGGCCTCCTCTGTGGAGTATGGTTTATAGAGGCCATTCTCCCAGAGGCTGTAGAGTTCGCTGCCCCTGGTAACAAGGCAGGGGTATATCTTCAGCATGTCAGGTCTGAAGGATGGGTCCTGGAATATCCTCCTGAATATCCGGAGGTCCCGGTCAAAGTCTGAGAAGAGGCCGGGCATGAGGTGCATCGCAACCTTTATCCCCGAGTCCCTGAGTATCCTGTTGGATTCTATAACGTCCCCTATGCTGTGGCCCCTCCGGATGCGCTGGTAGATGTAGTTGTAGATGGTCTGGACACCCAGCTCAACCCTTGTAACCCCAAGGTTGAGCATTCTGTCAACGTCCTCCTCCCGGCAGTAGTCGGGCCTTGTCTCAAATGTCATCCCAACGCAACGAACCGGCGATGTCTCGTTGAACCGCTGGGCATCATCCACCTTCACATAACCTGGTGATTGGGCATATCCACCTTGACACCACTCAGCCTGGCTCCAAAGTCCACCATGGCCTCAAGGCAACTGGATATGAACCATTCCTGGTAGCAGAGGCTGTGGGACGGGAAGGTGCCCCCCATGACTATGAGTTCCACCTTGTCAACAGGGTGGCCTATGCTGTGGAGCTGCTCAAGGCGATTGTAGACCTGCCTGTAGGGGTGGAAATCGTACATTCTGGCCCTCAGGGCGGCTGGTTCCTCTCCTGTGTAGCTGGGGGGTGCCTTTTCACTTTCAGGGCAGTACAGGCACCTTCCATGGGGGCATTCATGGGGGTGGCACATGACTGCCACAACGGCAACACCTGATATTGTCCTGGTGGGTTTTTTCCTGAGGAGATTTTCGATCAATTTCTTTTCTTCTGGAGCAGCATGTTCAAGGATTTCTGAGTTACTCATGAATTTTTCAAGTCCAAAGTCACGGCAAACCCTGTGTTTAGCCCTTTCAAGGTCCTTCCTTGTTTTTATTTGACCTGATATTATATCATCGATTATCCGGCGACAAGCTTCCCTCATTATATTCACCGTAAAGGTTCACTGTAGATATGTTTTCATTCGATTCAGCGTCCTTAATATGCATTTTTCATTCAATTCCCTTTCTCATAAGATTCAGCGTCCTTATTATATCTGTCCTTGAAATTATACCCTTCAGTTTACCGTCACCCATCACAGGGAGCCTTCCAAGCTGGTGGCGGTTCATTTTTTCAAGGACAGAGGTGAGTTCCTCGTCCTCTGCGGCAGTCACAACCTCCGCGGTCATCACATCCCCCACCATCACATCTCTGGCAGCCTCTGATATGTCATGGAACGTCACTATTCCTGCGAGCTCATCCCCATCAGTTACAGGGTAACCCATGTGCTTCTTTCTGAACATGACATCAAGGGCCTCCCCCACTGTCATATCGGGTCTGAGTGTTACAGGATCTGGGGTCATCACATCCCCCACCGTCACGCCCTCAAGAAGCGAGGATATTAGGGTTGACTGGTACTCCTGCTCCGCACCTATGTAGATGAAGAGTCCTATCAGTATCAGGAAGAGGTTATAGAAGAGGCCCGTGACAGCCATCATTGCGGCGATGGTCTTACCAAGGTTCGCCGCTATCCTGGTTGCCCTCAGGTAACTCACACGTTCAGCGAGTATGGCCCTCAGTATCCTCCCACCATCCATTGGAAAGGCAGGTATAAGATTGAAGAGTGCCAGGACCAGATTCACGGCCAGAAAATCCCCAAAGAATGGTCTGAAGGGTCCTGGGAGGTTCAGCATGAGGGGTACCGCTGTTAACATGGCCATTATGATGTTGGTGAGGGGCCCGGCGATGGATATGAGGAACTCCTGCCTTGGAACTTTTGGTATCTCCTCCATCCTTGAAACCCCGCCTATGGGAAGGAGAAGTATGCTCCTTATCTTCACACCGAACCTGAGGGCGACATAGGAGTGGGCCAGTTCATGTATCACCACCACCACGAAGACGAGGGTTATGAGCACAGCAAGGTTGAGTGATAGGAAACCCAGGTAGGTGAGGAGGTATATGAATACCATCAGAATGAGGAATGAGATGTCGAGTTCAACGGGTATTCCAAGAACCCGGAATATCTTCACAGCAGCCATGCTATTATATTGGAGTGCTATGAATAAATCATTTTTTATACCATGAGGTACATAAATTTTAGTGGTGTTAAAATGAAGGTAACGGAGTTCCTGGGTCGTAAGGTGCTGGATAAGAATGCGATGGAGATAGGGAAGGTCTCTGACCTTGAACTGGACCCTGAGAAGGGTGTTGTGAATTCCATCATAATATCCAAGGGGGAGCTGTCCCTTAAACAGAGGACATTCATTGTTGGCATGGACAACGTGAGCAGGGTTGGAGACTATGTGATACTTAAAATAGCCGCTGATGAGGCGGAAGAGGCCCCTGAAGATGAGTCAAAGGAAGTTTCACCTGAATGATGGTGGATACAATGGAGGTTAAGGACGTAAACGGGAATGTGCTGACGGTTGGTATGGCTGTCCGTTACACAGGTACCGGAACGACGGGTGAGATCTCAGCCATCAAGGTTGAAGATGGTGATGGTTGGGTCCGCTTTGAAGATTCTGATCTATGGTACAACGCGAATTACCTGGAGGTAATCGACAGATCCCAGCTTAAGAGGGGATCTGGAAAAGGAAGAGAAACAGATACCGTTGAAAAGCTTAAGAGGATGAAAGAGGACTTTGAAGACATTGATATGGGTTCAGAGGTCTGTGACGGAGGTGGATGAACTCCACCAAATCCTTTTTTGGCGAGTTTATATTGAAATTTCTATCTGAATACAAACAGAGTAACTGAAATTCATATATGAATACAAAATTTAAAGGGGGTGAAATTGTGGCTGAGACAAAACTTCCGGGTCTTTTAACACTGATTCTGGGTATTCTTGTGATAATATTTCCGCTGTTTTCAATATTCACACTGAGTGTCCTCACAGGTGTTGCGGTTCTCTTTCTGGCGCTCTGGCTGTTCCTTCTTGGCATGAACGCATGGAAGGTTAGCAGAGGGGCCGGTGTGCTTTATGTTGTGCTGGGAATACTTGGCGTGATACTTGCAGCTGCCCTTGCAGGTAACGTGACACTATTCAGTTTCCTTGCAGCATTCTGGATATACCTCACAGGTATAATCCTAATAATCGCAGGTGTTGCAAGTTTATTCTCCAGGGAGCACAGAGCAGGAATGGTTGCAGGTCTATCAGTGGTGGTTCTGGGAGTCCTTTACATCATTCTGGGAGTATTCGTAAGAAACCCTGTTTTCCTTGCCTGGCTGATTGGTCTTTCACTGGTCATTGATGGTATCGGCCTTCTTCTCTATGAATGACCTCCTGAAACATCAGGGTCCTGCCTGCTCACACAGAAACGGCAGAGGGCGGTGGGGGTGCTGATCTGCCTGTCCTTCACAGGGCAGTAGAAGACGTCACCCACCCTTCTAACCCTCAAGCCTCCTGGGAAGCGGGTTCCAACAGGGTGGACTGGTTCCTCCCTCACAAAGGTTACGTAGATGGTTATTATACGGGCGATCCTCTGGAAACACCTTTCAGGCCGTGACCTGGCACGCCTTAACTGTTCATCAAGGAACCCTATGAATTCAGCCAGTTTTTCGGTATCAACATCTCCAGGGTAGATGTTTTTATCATTCTTTATATCCCTTATCCTGTTGAAGAAGGCCCTGGTGAACCTTTCAATGAACTCCTTCTGCTCCCTTGGTGGCATGTATTTGGCATCTTCCCTCAGGTAAACCGATGCGTCCATCACATCCTTTATATGTACCGACGAGGCCTCCTTTTTAACCATCTCAAGGAGCTCCATTTTTGTCAGTTTCTCTGGAATCTCATCCGCCCGGATCATTGAGGTCCTCCTTTAGGGTTTCACAGGTTTCTCACGATCAGAAGTCATCTCCTGAGTCATGGGGGTCTGCTCTGCAATGCAGATATCACACAGCGCTGATGGATTATCCTTCTGCTTATCCTTCACAGGGCAGTAGTATGTCCCATGTTCCTCTGTAACTGAGTAGCTACCGGGAAAAGGAGTCCCCACAGGGTGGAGGGGTTCTGAAAGGATAAAATTCCTGTAAATAACGGTTAAAACCACAATAAGGGGGCTGGAGGTATCATATAGTCTTTTCAGTGTCCTCAGAAGGCTTTTTCTATCTGCAGTGATATCTCCCACACCACCTTTAAGAGCCAGAACAGCTTCAACAGCAATTCCAGTATAGGTTTTTATATAGGCCTCCCTGTACCCTCTGGGAACGTGGGCACATTCCCTCTCAATGAATTCACGGATCCTTATGATGTCAAATATGCTGATGGACGCTGCACACTCCCTTAAAATGGTTTTAAGACTGGCAGGATCTCTCAGCATATCCTCTAATGGCCTCGGCGAGTTTTTCCCCGATACCATCGATACGTTTGAGTTCATCCTTCCGCACATGTCTGAGGTCCTCCCCAAAGGTTTCAACAATCTTACGGGCCCTGACACGTCCAAGGCCCCTCACACCAACCACCAGTGGAATGATGTCCTCCCTGACTCCATAGTAGAGTCTTGCAGCCAGAACATCAAGTTTCCCTGTGTAACCATAAACGCCCTGGATTTCACAGATCCTCTTGAAGAACTTAACGAGCCTTGATGCCTCGTATGCGGTTCTTCTTGTTGATGCAGCATAGACATTGAAGGCGTTCTCAATCTCATACTCTGTTCTTTCGTTTATCCACTCAATGAGGGCTGCTGCTGTTGCCTCGCTATTACCGGCATCCATGACAAATATTCCATGTTCCATGAGCCTCTCACGTACAGGGTCGCGGCTCTTCCGCCCCTTGAATGGTATGAGTGGAATGTCGGGGGTCCCTGCCAGCTCGTAGATGAGGCGGTAGATGTCGAGTTCATCCATTTCAGATGCGAACTGGTGGAGTTTGACGGCTGTCTCAACAGAGTAACTGGATTTTGCAATCAGAATCCCGAATTCTGTCGCTGATAAGCCACTGGGACCAGGATATATGATCCTGTTCTTGATTAAAAACTCTGTGGCGGTTTCTATTTCGTACTGAATGCTGTCCAGGCCGAATGCATTGCTGAAGGGACCCTCACTCATCTGGTAGCCGTAGAAGGTTTCCCTGAAGAATTCAAGAAGATCTTCAGTTGTGGATGCAAGTCCTGAGGCCACCTGTGCGATTATCTGCCTGTAGAGGGCATCCCGGTTCTCCATTAGCCTCGAGTTGGTCCTCTCCACCTCACCATTCACATAGTACTCCTCGAGTTCCATGGCCTCGTCATGGCTCTTTGCTATGAGGTAGGAGTAGCCGATATCATCATAGAGTGGTCTCCCGGCCCTCCCTGACATCTGCTCATAATCAAATACAGGGATCCTCTGGGGGCCCTGCCCTGTCCACCTGGTGTAGTCCCTTATCACAACGGTCCTTGAGGGAAGGTTCACCCCGTACATGAGGCTGGGAGTTGCTGTGATCATGAGGATGTTGCCCCTCCTGAATTCGTCCTCTATTATTTCCCGCTGCCTGTTGAAGAGGCCTGCATGGTGGAATGCAACCCCTGCCCTGATGCAGTCTGCAAGTTTCAGGCAGGTGGATGTTGGGGGTGAGCCGCTGGCCCTTGGCACGTCAAGTATCCTCTCTGCCACCTCATCGAATCTCTCCAGCAGGTCCCCCGGGATCTTCTTTTTGATCCTATCTGCAAGGTAGGATGCAAGGGATTCTGTGAACCTCCTTGTGGATACGAATGCCAGGGTCTGGCTATCCTCACTGATGGACCTCTCAAGGATCTTCAGGACAACCTGATTCTTGTCCCGGGCCCCGAACATCTCGGTGTCAAGCACCTCCCGGTGCAGGGGTACCGGTCTGTAGTCGTGTTCAACGATTCTTGCACCGAGCCACTCCCCTATTTCATCCATATTTGAGAGGGTAGCTGAGAGGGCCACAATGCGCATTGCGGGATTCAGTTTTCTGGCCCTTGTGATGGCGGATTCTATTACAGGGCCCCTGCTGTACTCCCCGATCATATGGAACTCGTCCACTATGAGAAGGTCAATCTCCCTCAGGGTGTTCCATGAGAATCGGGTGAGGCTATCAAAGGATTCGAAGACCATCACCGCCAGGTCAGAGGTTCGGGGATCCTTACCCACACTTATACCGTGCTTTTCAAGCTCCCTGAACTCCTTTACCTTTTCATTCTGTATTGATATGAGTGGTACGGTGTAGATAACCCGCCCACCGTCCATTATGGCTTGAATGGCAGCCAGAACTCCCAGGAGGGTCTTTCCACTGGCAGTTGGTATGGCTATGATGAAATTTTCATCTGATTCCAGGTAACCTGCCTCAACAGCACTCATCTGGGCGGGGTTCAGGGATTCTATATATGGGTAGCAGTCGGTGATGATCTTCCGCAGCTCAGGGTTCAGAAATTTCATTCAACCACTTCTTCCAGTTCTGCCTTCTCCTTTTTAAGGACCCTGATATTACTGATTGCAGTTTCAGGGTACTGGCCATCCTCGTCCTTCTCAACACTTTTGACCATGTCCCAGATTGTAAGGAGGGCCACAGAAACCCCTGTAAGGGCCTCCATTTCAACACCTGTTTTTCCATCGCACCTCACAGTCACCCTGGCGGTGATCCCGTCAGCCGTAACATCGAATTCAACATCAACCCCTGTTACAGGAAGCGGGTGACAGAGGGGTATGAGGTCCCAGGTCCGTTTAACCGCAGCTATGGCTGCTATCTGGGCCGTTACAAGAACGTTTCCCTTCTCAATCCTTTTTTTCCTGATCAATTTCAGAGTATCCTCTGTGAGTGATATGTGACCTTCAGCGGTCGCCGTCCTTCTGACAACCGCCTTCGAGCCCACATCAACCATACGTACAGATTTTCCATCTGTGTGGGTAAATCCTTTCATGCGAACCACTACCATCAGTTGATAAAAGTCTACATCTAATCGTATCACTATTATTGAAGGTATCTAACGATTATGATCGCCGTCCCTGAATCTGTGGGCAGGTGTGGTTTTAAAGCTGGAGTTGAGTATTCTACCATCCAGGCTGAAGATCAAAACGTCGGTTTCAAATGGGAACCTTTCAGAACACCTCTCCCTTATTGATTTGCTGATGCTGTTGAATACCTCCTCCATCAGTCCTGCCCTTTCGAGTTCACTGATCATCTCCTCAACGGTTGGAAGGTTGAAGATCCTTTCTGTAACCTCTGGCGCTGCACCGCTGAGGGCAGCATGTGCTGTCATTATCTCGCGTCGGGCATCTGCAATGGAGTTCTTTGTCTGGAATATCCCCGCAGAGAGCTTTATGAGTTTACCTGCATGGCCCATCAGTATGATCCTCTTCACACCCTTTTTGGCGGCCTCCCCCAGCATGTAACCCGGGAAGTTGGCCATCTGTATTATTCGCTCCTCTTCAATCCGCTTGAAGTATTCCCTGGCAAACCTTTCCCCTATGTTACCAGGGACGAATACGAGTTCCCTGAACCCACGGGCGACTGCAATGTCAATCTGACATGCAAGGGATCTCCTGTAGGCTGAGGAGGACATGGGTCTTGCAATGCCACTTGTCCCCAGGATGGAGATACCCCCCTCAATCCCGAGGCGGGGGTTCATGGTTTTTGATGCGATTTTCTCCCCCTCGGGAACCGAAACCGTGACAATCGCCCCCTCGCCATTCCTGAGGTATCTTCTCAGATTATCCTCTATCATTCTCCTGGGGACGGGGTTTATTGCAGCCTCACCCGGGGGGACCTGGAGTCCCGGCTTTGTCACGGTACCGACACCCTCACCGCCCCTGATTAAGACTCCAGATGTTCCTGTGATCTGAACCTCTGCCATGATGCTGAGGTTCACTGTGACATCAGGGTCTCCGTAGGGCCTCTTTATTACACTGGCCCTTGCCGTGTCCTGGGAGATCCTTTCAACAGAATCAACGTCCACATCGATTTTTCCTGAAGGGGTTTCAACATTTACTCTTTTAACCACACGATCCCTTAAACATAGAAGTGATGCGAGGGCCGCTGCAGTGGCAGCTGTCCCCGTAGTGATCCCGAATACCCTCTCATCCTTCATCAGAAAAATCCTTTAAAATTTAATGAAGAAAAAGTAATCTATTCTATTTCGTCGCTTATGGCTTCGAAGAGTTCCTCCCTACCAGGGGCCCCAACGAACCTCACAACGCCGTTTATAGCTATTGCAGGGACTGCCATGAGACCATAGTCAATTGCCTTCTCCCGGTCAACCATTATGTCAATTTTTTCAACATCTATTTTGTCCCCGAATTCCTTCTTGGCCTCATCAACAACCTCAATCGCCATTGGACAGTAGGGACAGGTTGGGGATGTGAAAACCTCTATCTTAACAACCATTTCCTAACCTCCGTGAGAATGATATATAATTCTTCACTCCTTTTAGGATAAATACTTATCCTTTTATTCTTTCTTAGATCTTTTTGCTGTTTTGTTGTATTGCTGAACTTGAGGATCCAGTACTGTCCTTTTTTTCTTAGATCTTGAGGTGTTCTGTTGTATTTGCTGAACCTGCAGATCCAAGCTTTGAGAACATGCTTGAGAGGATCTTCACGAATCCACCTGGTGGCTCGAGGGTTACGGTGTCATAGTTCTTTAAACCTGCAAGTTTAGCCGCCACATCAACAGCATAGTCCCTTCCACCGGTATAATCCACAAGCCGGTTCTTCAGGGCCTGTCTTCCAGTGAATATCCTTCCCTCTGCAAGGCCACGCACATATGATACGCTGAGGTTTCTGTTGGCAGCAACGGTCCTTATGAAGTAGTCATACTCCTCATTTACCATTGACTGGAGCATCTGCCTCTCCTCATCGGTTATCATACGGTAATCCGCACCCATATCCTTGTACTCCCCGGCCTTTATTGCATACTTGTTTATACCCATCTGTCTGTACATCTCAGAGAGGTCTGTGAGGTCAAGTATGACACCTATGCTCCCGACCCATGCAGATGGACTTGCAACTATCCTGTCAGATGCCGAGGCTGCAAGGTATGCCCCTGAGGTTCCGGAATCGCTTATCCAGCTTACAACAGGTTTTTCAGATTTTTTTATGGCATCCATCAGTTCCTCACTCGCAACTGGAGTCCCTCCTGGACTGTTTATATCCAGGACTATGGCCTTAACTGACGGATCACTATTGGCCTCCTCGATAAGATTCTTTATGTCATCAGGGCTTACAGCATCAGAAAACCCTGCTGAATCATAGGCTATGGCCCCGTGAACCGGTATGATTGCCACAGTACCTTCAGCTTCGCCGATGAACCCTGAAATTGACATGACCAGCCCTGAAATTGATAGAACCACAATTAAACCAGCAATAATCTTACCGTTTCTGTCCATGATATCAGACCTTCGGATTTACCTCCCATCCTAAACTTTCCTGTTTTTGTATTAATTAGACTGCAACCCCTTATATAAATAGTTTTATATAATCTAGGTATATGAACTGTTTGGAGTGATAGGTTGAGAAAAGCAGTAAGAGCACCTGGATCAGCCACGGTTATAAATGCCATTGCAACAGGAAGGGGCTCTGCATTCGGGATAGGCCTCAGTGTCAGGGCAGAGGCAGAACTCATAGATTCCGGTATAGAGTGCATCTCCCTTGAGGGTGCGGACACAGCACTCATAGAGCTATGCACAGAGATGGTCCTCGAGCATTACGGCGCCGATACTGGCGTGAGGGTGGTCACAGCCTCTGATTTACCCGTTGCGAGCGGTCTTTCAAGCAGCAGCGCGGCATCCAATGCCACCGTGATGGCGGTTTCTGAACTCATATCAGAGGAATTTCAGCTGGAACCCATGGATGGAAGTGAGATGCTCAACATGGCAGTGGACGCATCCCTCAGGGCAGGGGTGACGGTTACGGGGGCCTATGATGATGCAAGCGCATCATTCTATGGGGGCCTCACCGTGACAGATAACATGGCAAGGCGTATAATCTGCAGGAGGGAAATGGAAAATCAAAAGGTATTAATATACATGCCGGACAGAAAATCACTGACTGCACAATCAGATGTCCCGAGGATGAAACTGCTGGCCCCCTGGGTTGACATGGCCTTCAGGGAGGTCCTTGAGGGCAGGGTGCACAGTGCACTGACACTCAACGGGATACTCTATTGTGCATCCCTGGGATTCGATCCGGGAATAGCCCTCGATGCCCTTGAGGCAGGTGCCCTCTCAGCGGGTCTTTCAGGCACAGGACCGGCCTTTGTGGCGCTGGCTGATGAAGATTCTGCAGGGAAGGTCATTGATTCATGGGAGAACCTTGAGGGCAATGTTACTGTAACATCAGTGGATAACCAGGGTACACATGTGCTTGACTGATCCCGGTGACCCTTAAAGCTTTGAAGCTCGGGGGATGTTTTATGGACGAATCCAGAGCACTGGAAACCCTTAAAAGGTCCAGAAGGGAAATAGATAGAATAGACAGGGAGATCCTTGACCTCATATCCTCACGGACATCCCTTGCACGTGAGATAGCTGAGGCCAAAGTTGCCCTGGGAATGGAAATATTCGACCCTGAGAGGGAGCTTGAGATCATAGAGAGGACCCGGAGAATCGCCAGGGCCTATGGTATCAATGAGGATAAGCTCATACAGCTGATGAAGATTCTGATGGATCTAAGCAAAACTGAACAGAAAGAACTGTTAAGGAGGCAATGAAATGGGAAACATAAGAACTTCCTTTGTAAAAAGAATCGCGAAAGAACTGATAGAAACTCACCCAGGTAAATTCACATCTGATTTTGATAAAAACAAGAAACTTGTGGAGGAGTTCTCAACAGTCAGCACAAAACACCTCAGGAACAAGATAGCAGGTTACATCACAAGGATAATCAGCCAGCAGAAATAATTTTGATTTTTTTCCATTTTCAACATTTAAAAGGTTGTGAAGGTTAATGGAGTTAATAGTTGCTAAATTTGGCGGTACATCTATAGGAAATGGTAGACGAATTAAAAAAGCGGCCCGTTCTGTCGTGAAGGAGTACATGAAGGGCAAGAAGGTCGTTGTTGTTGTATCTGCCATCAATAAGACAACCGATGAACTCCTTCAGATAGTTGATGAGGCAATGGAAGATGCTGTTACAGAAAAGCAGCTGGCTGAAATAGTATCCATGGGTGAAATGACCAGTGTAAGGATATTCTCCTCTGCAATAGAGGCACTTGGAGTTAAATCTGAATACATAGACCCATTCATGGATGAATGGCCAATAATAACCGACAGCAACCTTTTAAATGCTAAGGTGGACTTTGAGGCAACCGAGAAGAAGTCAAAGGAACTCCTCAAACTCCTCGACCAGGGAATAATACCGGTGGTGTGCGGGTTCCTTGGGAGGGACCCCAATGGTTACATAACAACCCTGGGAAGGGGTGGAAGTGACATCACAGCCTTCCTCCTGGGACACTGCCTGAAGGCGGATGAGGTTATAATCGTAACCGATGTTGGGGGCGTAATGTCAACGGATCCAAATAAACTGCAGGGCGCAAAGAAGCTTGATAAGATCTCTGTTGAGGAGATGAGGGATCTTGCAACCCATGGGGCGCAAGTACTACACCCACATGCCCTGAAATACAAGGACCCGGATATCAATGCAAAGATCATAGGTTTCGAGCATGGGGATCTCTCAGCCCCGGGCACTGAAATCATAGGCCCTTCAAAGAATAAGATGGTCAAGACAACAACCCTCAACCCTGAACCAATATCTGTGGTTGCAGTTGTGGGGGAGAAGATACTCAACAAGCCCGGTATACTGGCAAAGTTAACCTCAAAGCTTGCAGAGAACTCCATTAACATCATAGGAATTTCAACAGGCCAGAACTCCGTTACAATATTCGTTGATAAGAAGGACGCCGATGAGGCGCACAGGCTCCTCCATGACGTGGTCATTGCAGATGATAACCTCAGTTCACTCTCCCTGGGAAGGGATATTGCAATGATAACCATATCCAGCCCTGACTTCATAGACACTCCGGGCATAATATCCGAGATCACCAAGCCCCTCAGGGATAATGACCTTAACATAGTTGAAATTTCATCCTCACAGACATCTGTGGTTATATTTGTTGACTGGAATGATGGTAAAAAGGCGTATGAACTTGTAAGGGGTGTTCTTGAATGAAGATTGAAGGCACAGTAGTGGCCATGGTGACTCCATTCACAGATGATGACCGGGTGGATGAGGCCGGGCTGCGGGAAAACATAAACTACCTGATTGAGAATGGGGTTGATGGTTTGCTGGTTGCTGGCACAACAGGTGAATCGGCAACCATAACCCATGAGGAACAGAGGAGAATGATTGATATACTCGTTGATGAGGTTAACGGGCGTGTTAAGACCATTGCCGGGGCAGGGAGCAACTCCTCAAGGGAGGCCCTTGGCCTTGTAAGGTATGCAGGGGACGCAGGTGCAGACGCGGCCCTTGTGATAACACCCTACTACAACAAGCCCCAGCCCCATGGGCTCATTGAACACTACCGGATGCTGGAGCAGGCATCGGAAATACCCCTTATAATCTACAATGTGCCCTCAAGGACCGGTACAGATATCGACGTTGACACGGTATCTGAACTTGCAGGGCTCGACGGTATAATCGGTATAAAGGAGGCGAGCCCCGACCTGGATAAGATCTCCATGCTGAAATCACGGCTGATGGACCAGGGCACCGATGATTTTATCATACTCTCAGGTAACGATAACCTCACACTCCCAATGATCTCAATGGGTGCAGAGGGTGTCATATCTGTTGTGGCGAACGTCGATCCAGCCCGTATGAGCCGACTCGTCAACGAGGCCCTCTCAGGGGACTTTGAGTCTGCAATGAAAACCCACTATGAACTTTACAGCCTCATGAAGGTCCTTTTCATCGAGAGCAACCCTGTACCTGTCAAGGAGGCCCTCAACATGATGGGAAGGCCCGCAGGTCATGTCAGGATGCCGCTAGCACCCCTAAAGGACAGCAGCCGTGAGAAACTGAGGCTGGTACTTGAGGAACTGGCACTCATCTGAACCCCTGAGGTGTTATGATGATCAAAGTTGCGGTTACCGGCGCCTGCGGGCGCATGGGGTCTGGAATAATAAGGAGGGTGCTTGAAGAGGATGACATGCAGCTTGTGGCTGCCATCGAGGCCCCGGGAACACCCCTTAAGGGAAGGGATATAGGTGAATTCACAGCCACAGGCGAAGTGGGGGTTAAGGTAAGCGACGCATCTGACCTTGCCGAAACACTAAGAGAGACAGAACCCGATGTTCTCGTTGACTTCACAGTGGCACCGGCAGCTGTTGAAACCATAAAGACAGCGACCGAAGCAGGGGTTAACCTTGTGGTTGGAACAACAGGATTTTCAGATGAACAGATGCAGACCATCAGGGAATCCATTGAGAGGACAGGTGTGAGGGCTGTTATCTCACCAAACATGGCAGTGGGCGTCAACGTCTTCTTCAAGGTACTCTCTGATCTGGCACCGGTCCTCTCTGATTATGACGTTGAGATCATAGAGGCCCACCACAGACACAAGAAGGACGCCCCTTCAGGTACCGCGGTGCGTGCACTTGAGGTTATCGCAGAGGCCACCTCCCGGAAACCCGATGAGGTGGCGGTTCATGGGAGGTCCGGCCTTACAGGTGAGAGGACCCGTGATGAGATAGGTGTCCATGCTGTGAGGGGCGGTGACATAGTGGGGGACCACATAGTCCTCTTTGCAGGTGATGGTGAACGCCTTGAAATAGTCCACCGGGCCCACAGCAGGGACGCATTTATAGGTGGAGTTATAAGGGCAGTGAGGTTCATTGAACACGCAGAACCCGGAAAGATAATGGATATGGGGGACGTGCTTGGAATAAAATGATAAGGTGGTATTATGGTTAAGGTTGGTGTTCTTGGAGCAACAGGGATGGTTGGGCAGCGGTTTATTGAGATGCTTGAGAATCATCCTGAATTTGAACTTACAACCCTCGCGGCATCTTCAAGGTCCGCGGGGAAACCCTACGGGGAGGTTGCAAACTGGTACCTTGACAGTGAGATGCCTGAGTCTGTAAGGGATATAGAGGTTGTTGAAACGGACCCTGCAAGTGTGGGGGATGTGGACATACTGTTCTCTGCACTTCCCGCAGATGTGGCGCGGAAGGTTGAGCCAAAGTTTGCTGAGAAGTACATCGTGGCTTCAAATGCCAGTGCAATGCGAATGGAACCCGATGTTCCCCTTGTGATCCCTGAGGTTAACCCGGAGTTCCTGGACCTCATAGAGGTTCAGCAGAGGAGGAGGGGATGGGAGGGGTTCATCATAACCAACCCCAACTGCTCCACCATAGCACTTACCCTTACACTGAAGCCCATCTATGACAGCTACACCATAAAGAGGGTTTATGTCTCCACCATGCAGGCGGTTTCAGGGGCAGGATACAGTGGGGTGCCATCAATGGCAATACTTGACAATATCGTCCCATATATCGGAGGCGAGGAGGAGAAGATTGAAACCGAGACCCTCCACCTCCTCGGTGAACTTGACGATGGTGTGGTTAAACCTGCAAGTTTCGGTGTGAGCGCATCATGCCACCGTGTCCCTGTTGTTGATGGCCACACAGAAGCTGTCTTCGTGGAACTGGATGATGAATTTGAAATTGAGGACATAAAAGAGGCCATGGACGGGTTTCAGGGGCTCCCACAGAAACTGGGCCTTTACTCAGCACCTGAAAAACCTGTTGTGGTCCTGGATGAGGAGAACAGACCCCAGCCAAGGATGGACAGGGACAGGGATGGTGGAATGTCCGTCACTGTTGGAAGACTCAGGAAGGATGCGGCATTCAGTAACAGCCTTAGATATGTCCTTGTAGGCCACAACACTGTGAGAGGGGCCGCAGGGGCATCGATCCTGAATGCAGAACTTATAAATGAGATACTGTAAATGATGCATCCATTTTTTTTATTTCCTGGTGTCGATGCATCCATTCTCTATTTTGTGATGCATCCGTTTCTTTCATTTACGGGTATTGATACCTCCATTCTCTATTTCTTTAATTCAGCAATCAGTTCGCCCATTCTTGATTCAATGATGCAGATCATAACCCTTGGAGGAACCCAGATATTCTGGGTGCTGCTGTGCCTCACACTCTACATTTTTGGGGGTGAGAACGAGAAGGAGGCCGCATTCATTGCACTCACAGCCCTTGTCATGGGCTTCTTCCTCAGTGAATTCCTGAAGGCTGTTATTGCAAGGCCAAGGCCCTATGAGGTTCTCAGCTGGGTGAAGCACACCACAACAGTTGGCGGGTACTCCATGCCATCAGGGCACACTGTGGCAGCATTCAGCGGTTTCCTGGCACTCTACTTTAAATTTGGGAGACTATGGCTTTTCATGCTCTTTGCTTCCCTTGTTGGTGTTTCAAGGGTGTGCCTTGGTCTACATTACCCCAGTGATGTCATTGCAGGGGCACTCCTTGGAGTTCTATGTGCCCTTGCGGCTTTGAAGGTGGAGGAGAGGGTTAAGTGTTTTGGTCTCTGCAATTTTGAAAGGCTTGAATGATGCTTATGGGGGACTTATTGTTTTGTTTTCCACGTTCCCATTTTAGGGAATATGTGGAGATTCTTTCGCTATATAACTCTATCTGGTATCCCGGGATGAATTTAGGAAGGTTTTTAAGGTTCCATGTGATATTTAATTAAGGGGAAAGGGGTACCATGAAGTTCATGAGGGATTCGGAAAAGGAACAGCTCAAGCTTCTTGTCAAGGCATGCATGCTTGAGATAAGCAAGCTCAAGATGGATCTCAGGAAGTGCAGGGAGAATTCAGAGAACTCAGGCAGGGTGAGGAAACTTGAGGAGACCCTCAAACTCAGGGAACAGAAGATAGCTGAACTTGAGGGTCTCATGGCTGAGAAGGATAAAATAATACAGGACCTCAATGCAATCATAGCCGAGAAGGAATCCTGCATATCTGACCTTAAAAGGTACAGGGAGTACTTCCATGCGCTTACCCAGAAACCTGAAAGGGATCTGACATCCTTCCAGTCACAGATCTACCGTCTGCTACCTGGTGAAAGATCCACAGCAGAGGAACTGCTCAGTTTTTTAAATGAGATAGGGTTCAGAGACATGAAACTTGAGAACATGGTTCAGATACTGAGGAACCTTGAGAGAAAGGGTTACTTCAGGTCAGTGAGAGACGATGGAAGGGTGCTCTGGGAGAAAATAGAGAGATGATCGCTCTGTAATGGCGAATAGGCTCATGGTTGGGGCATTCGATGATTGTCAGTCTGTAACGGCAAATACCCTTACGGGCGAGGCCTCCGCCATCACATTCAGTGGAACAACGAATATTCTGAATCTTTCTGGAACCAGACCCGTGTTTTTTATGTTTTCAACTATCCAGATCCCGTTTTCAAGGAGAAGTCTGTGTACAGCTGTTTCTCCAGGCATGTCAACGCTTGGCCCGTCTGTGCACACCCCCTTCACTCCATGGTCAACCAGTTTCTCTGCAAGACCCATGGGAATGCCTCTATAGTCTTTGAAGTATTCCTCCAGACCCCACTTTGAGTCCCACCTGGTTCTCAGAACCGCAATGTCTCCATCAGGAATTTTAACTGTTTTGGATGATATAAGGAAGCCCTGCCCTGTCAGTCTTTCAAGGCCTATCCTATCAACGGTCTCACCACAGCAATTTAAATGTGCCGGTGCATCTATGTGGGTTCCAGCATGCAATCCTGTCTCTATCTCTGAGTTAATGTAATCCATATCTTCAAGTATCCTTATTCTGACAGGAGGATCCCCTGGAAAGACTGGCATGGAATCCTCAATTCTACGGGTCATATCAATGATTTTCATGGATCATGATATCTCATGAGGGGATATAAGGTTTCAGTGCAGATCATATTCCAGAAGTACTTCCCTGACCTCTGACACACTGGTGTTCCAGTTATAAACGTGTCCGAGGTTGTTCATGGTGTGGGTGGTGTCTGCTGTCACCCAGCCGCGACCCCTTATCCATACCTGGGCCCACACATGGGAGTACCAGTTCCCGCTTATGAACCTGCAGTACCCACGGACATAACGGGCCGGTATACCGCTGGTCCTTGCAAGGGCCACCATGAGGTGGGCCTGGTCCACACAGTTTGCTGTCCTGTACCTGAGTGTGCCTGAGGCACCGTAGCGGGTCCTGTAGTAGAAGGAGTAGTCAATATTGTCCCTGACCCAGCTAAAGAGATTCAGTGCAGTGGAGTGGGTGGTGTTTCCTGAGAGTTCCCTGGCAAGGTAAACTATATTGGGATCATTGATGTTGCAGTGGGCTGTGGACCTGATGTAACGTCGGAGGGATGCTGGGACATACCAGGGGCTGCTCCTGAGGCCATCATAGTATCTGAGCTGACCATTCAGGTAACTGTATTTTTTTTCAAGTGACCTCAGTTTACCCTGAAGCCTCATGATGGTTTTTTTGTTTCCAGAATATCTGATTCTCTTATTAATAATGTTCATGAGGTTAATTGTTTTTCTGATCTGGGATTTCAGGTTCTTTATCCTTGTGTCAATGGCTTTGGAATTGATGTGGTATGCATTTAAAGGCAGTGGGGTGCTTATTTGCATGGCCACGGGAAGTTTACCATGGAGTTGTCTGTAGCGCCCGATCTTTGATAGGAGATACACTGCATTGTAGAAGTCGATTTTACCCCCACTGAAGGAGATGGTTGCTGGACAGCATTGTGTCCTGGATGTGAAGTTACGGAATTTTGATGCTATCTCCAGGTACTGATTTTTTGTTAGTTTCACTGATATGCGCCTTATATCCAGTTGGGGCCCATTAATGGTCTGGTTTTCCACCACCTTTGAACCTGTAAGTACCTTGCTGAGGGCGTAGGCATAGGAGGGGGTGTCAAGTGTCCTGTTACCCACACTGACGTTTTCAGGGAGTTTCTTATTTTTTTCCATAAAACTGGAAACCATGACGCTTGCCGCGAGAACATCAGAGCTATTCAGGGGATCCTCAACTTCTTCAATGGCATAAGAGCCTTCAGTTAATAAAATTAAAATCATGAATGCCAAAAGGCAGACAGGGGCTACTGATTTAAACATTGTCCTACCCATATTTTAATAGGGTCACCATTGAATAAATACATTAACCGCAAAATATTTATAGAACCTCTAACCCATTGATAAATGCACTAATGATAATAAAAATTGAGGTGATTAAATGGCACAGGGACAGCAGCCAATTCTTGTACTGCCTGAAGGTACAAGCAGGTACCTTGGAAGGGACGCACAGAGAATGAACATCCTTGCAGGTAAAATACTGGCAGAAACCGTCAGGACAACCCTTGGACCAAAGGGAATGGACAAAATGCTGGTTGACTCCCTTGGGGACATCGTGGTGACAAACGACGGTGTCACAATACTCAAGGAAATGGACATAGAGCACCCCGCAGCAAAGATGCTTGTTGAGGTGGCAAAGACCCAGGAGGACGAAGTCGGTGACGGTACAACAACAGCCGTCATCATAGCAGGTGAACTTCTTAAAAAAGCTGAAACACTCCTTGAAATGGAAATCCACCCAACAATAATTGCAATGGGTTACAGACAGGCCGCTGAAAAGGCCCAGGAAATACTCAACGACATTGCAATTGACGCAAGCGACAGGGACACACTCATAAAGGTCGCAATGACCGCAATGACCGGTAAGGGAACAGAAAAGGCAAGGGAACCACTGGCTGAACTCATAGTTGACGCTGTCCAGCAGGTTGAGGAAGACGGCGAGGTCGAGAAGGACCACATAAAGATAGAGAAGAAGGAAGGCGCAGCCGTGGACGACTCAACACTCGTCCAGGGTGTCATCATCGACAAGGAAAGGGTTCACCCAGGAATGCCCAAAAAGGTTGAAAACGCCAAAATAGCACTCCTGAACTGCCCAATAGAAGTCAAAGAGACAGAAGTCGACGCAGAAATCAGGATAACAGACCCATCACAGATGCAGGCCTTCATTGAACAGGAAGAGCAGATGATCCGCGACATGGTCAACTCCATAGTCGAGACAGGCGCAAACGTGCTCTTCTGTCAGAAGGGTATCGATGACCTTGCACAGCACTACCTGGCCAAGGCAGACGTTCTTGCAGTAAGGAGGGTTAAAAAATCAGATATGGAGAAACTCTCCAAGGCAACAGGTGCAAACATCGTCACAAACATTGAGGACCTCAGTGATGACGACCTAGGCGAAGCAGGCATTGTCTCAGAGAAGAAGATCTCAGGCGAAGAGATGATCTTCGTTGAGGAATGCAAGGAGCCAAAGGCAGTCACAATACTCGTGAGGGGTTCAACAGAACACGTTGTAAGCGAAGTTGAAAGGGCAATCGAAGACGCAATAGGAGTCGTTGCAGCAACAGTCGAGGACGGCAAGGTCGTTGCAGGTGGCGGAGCACCTGAAATAGAGGTCGCAAAGAGGCTCAAGGACTATGCTGATTCAATAAGCGGAAGGGAACAGCTTGCAGTCTCAGCCTTTGCAGACGCCCTTGAGATCGTTCCAAAGACCCTTGCAGAGAACGCTGGACTTGACAGCATCGACGTCCTGGTGGACCTCAGGGCTGCCCACGAGGAGTCACCATACATGGGACTTGATGTCTTCGATGGCGAAATCGTTGACATGAAAGAGGCCGGTGTAATAGAGCCCCACAAGGTCAAGAAACAGGCCATCCAGTCCGCTGCAGAGGCAGCTGAGATGATCCTCCGCATAGACGACGTCATAGCCGCATCATCCTCCGGATCCGATGAGGACATGGATATGGGCGACATGGGCGGAATGCCTCCAATGTAGGCACCCCCACAATTCCTCCTTTTTTTTACAAAGGTTTTTCATGTGCTGGTAATTCCTTCGTGGAAGAGTTACTTTTCGAACCTCGAGTATTTAAGTTTCTAAATGCAAACTGCGCTGGACTGCTGACTCCATCAGTTTTTAAGACAATAAAAAATGGAATTTGATTTTTACTTCTCATCTCTATACAAAAACTTATTCTGTGAGTTCTTTAAGAACCTTTAGAGAGAAAAAGGGGTATTGCAATTTAGTTTATGGGTATAAGCATAAAAAGAGTTATTACAGGATTGAAAAAGTCATTTAACTTATCCGTGCAGAAAAAAGGGGGGGATAGTGGCTACCTTGAGAATATGTGAACAGCTGCTGTCCCACCGGTTCCACCGATGTTGTGGGTCATACCTATCTCAGCACCCTCAACCTGCCTTTTACCGGCTTCACCACGTAGCTGCCAGACCACCTCAGCTGCCTGGGCGATACCTGTGGCCCCTAGTGGATGACCACGTGCCTTGAGACCCCCTGAGGGGTTTACGGGTATGTCACCATCGATTCGGGTCATGCCCTCCTCAAAGGCCCTTCCACCTTCACCCTTCTCAACAAATCCAAGGTCCTCAACAGCCAGTATACCATTTATGCTGAAGCAGTCATGGACCTCAACAAGGTCTATGTCCCCTGGTGTAAGATCTGCCATCTTGAATGCGGATCTTGCAGCATTCACGGTGGCGTCAATCCGGGTTATATCCCTTCTATCGTGCAGTGCAATGGTACCTGATGCCTGTGCAGATGCCTTCACATAGACGGGGGTATCGCTGTATTCCCTGGCCATCTCGGCGGGGCAGAGTATGACTGCTGCTGCACCATCAGAGATGGGGGAACAGTCAAGGAGTCTGAGTGGATCCGCGACCATGGTTGAGTTGATGACCTGCTCAACCGTGACCTTCATGGGGAACTGGGCCCTTGGGTTGTTTGAGGCGTTTTCATGGTTTATCACGGAGACCATGGCGAGCTGCTCCCTTGTTGTACCGTACTCATACATGTGCCTCCTTGCCATCATGGCGTAGAGTGATGGGAAGGTTACACCCTGCTGGGCCTCCCATTCCTGGTCGGATGCGGTTGCAATTGCAGGTGTGGGGTCAACAACGTCGGTCATCTTCTCAACACCTGCTGCTATCACAATATCATGGTATCCTGATGCCACGGCCATTATACCGCTCCTCAGGGCGAGTCCACCTGATGCACAGGCGGCCTCCACCCTTGTTGAGGGTATTGGTGTTAGACCGGCATGATCTGCGATGAGTGAAGAAATGTGCTCCTGTTTTATGAAGAGGCCCGCTGACATGTTACCAACGTACATGGCCTCGAGGTCTGCACCTTCAACTCCAGCATCCTCTATGGCACCGAGGCCGGCCTCGGTTATCATGTCCCTGAATGAGACTTCCCAGAGTTCTCCGAATTTTGTCTGTGAGACTCCAATAATTGCTACATCCCTCATGTTATCACCATCTTAAGCCATCCTGAGTTTGCCCTTGAACTTGGCATAGAGTGCATAGTCAACGTATTTCCTCTTGCTGATGATTTCAGAAACGGCTGGGGCGAGGTCCCTCTTTTTCTCTATCTCGTCTGTGACCTCTATTATGAATGCGTCACTCCCGGCCCCTGAACCATAGGAAACTGCAAGTATCCTTGCCCCTGGTTCTGCAACGTCCAGTGTTGCTGCAAGGCCTATTGGTGTTGCACCGGAGTATGTGTTACCTATTACCGGTGTTAAAAGCCCCGGTTTCACCTGTTCGCTTTCAAATCCAAGTTTTTTCGCTGCCTTCAGGTAGAACTTTCCGTTTGGCTGGTGGAAAACCGCGTAGTCAAAGTCACCTGCAGAGAGGCCCGTCTTTTCCATCATACCCCTTGCAGCGCCAAGAACGTGTTTGAAGTAAGCGGGTTCACCTGTGAACCTTCCACCGTGTCGGGGGTATGGCATTCCCTCCCTCCTGTAGAAGTCGGGGGTGTCGGTGGTGAAACTGTAGGTTTCCTTTATCTCTGCAAGACAGTTCTCATTTCCTATGACGTAGGCCGCCCCGCCTGCTGATGCTGTGTATTCAAGGGCATCCCCCGGTGCCCCCTGGGCTGTATCTGCGCCAACAGCAAGGCCGTATTCAATGATTCCTGAGTCAACAAGTCCCATACAGGCCTGTATACCTGCGGTTCCTGCTTTACATGCGAATTCAAGGTCAGCAGCTGTCATTTCAGGAGTTGCCTCCACGGCCTCTGCGACGATTGTTGCTGTTGGTTTGACTGCATAGGGGTGGGATTCTGAACCAACATAGACGGCCCCTATCCTTGAGGGGTCTATCTGGCTTCTTTTGAGGGCGTTTCGGGCAGCCTCCACTGAGATTGTTGCGGTGTCCTCATCTGGACCTGGAACTGATTTCTCTTCAACAACCAGTCCCCTTGATATGGCCTGGGGGTCGTCTCCCCAGACCCTCGCTATTTCTTCAACCTTTATTCTGTATGATGGAATGTAAACTCCATATCCAACGATTCCAGCCATGAGTATCACACCATTAATATTAGTCTGGATCCTGTTATTATCTAGAATTAAAGTACTTATCCTTTGCTCTACTATCGGGGTTTCTAATATATATAGCTGATATATGGCTGGCCACTTCCCATGGGAGGAGGTGCAGATTACATCTAATGGAGTTTCAATCGGAATAAACAGTTAAAATCAGCCAGAAACAGGTTTATTGTGAATTAATGGGTCACTTTAAAGGAACAGTTTAGCATATACACTAGAATTAACAAGTTACTGGCATCAGAAACAGTTTTTATGCGGTTGCCGGGATTTGAACCCGGGTCGCGGGCTTGGAAGGCCCGAGTCCTAACCAGACTAGACTACAACCGCTATGCGGCGTCCGGGATTTGAACCCGGGTCGCTGGCGTGGCAGGCCAGTGTCTTAACCAGGCTGGACTAACGCCGCAATTCGTAGGCATAGAAAAGGTTTGAAATCATCATATATAAAATTTTCTATTTTCTTCCCGAACACTCCCTGTGGAGGTCCTCCCTGCAGTGGGAACTGCTTTTACCGGGCTCCACACAATTTATAAATGGAGGTTATTCATGGGGGTAGCATCGTCCAGCGAGAGGTTCCATGAGGTGGATGCCATGAGGGGCATCGCTGTTGTGATGATGATCATATACCATGTGATCTTTGACCTCAATTTCCTTGGAGCGGTGGAACTGGATATGAACTCACCGCTGATCTGGCTCACCGGGAGGCTGGCCGCATTTCTCTTCATATTCCTTGTGGGAGTATCACTCAGCCTCAGCCACTCCAGAAGGGGTTCTGGGTGCCCTGGACATTACATTAAGAGGGGTATCAGGATATTCCTCTACGGCCTCCTGATAACTGCTGCCACCTGGATATACCCCCATAAGGGATTCATAGTGTTCGGGGTGCTGCATTTCATAGGCGCTGCTGTTATCATCACATACCCATTTGCAGGAAGAAGGGTACTCTCGGTTATCGCAGCCCTACTGGCTCTGGCGACAGGGATGTGGGTTTCAGGCTTGAGGGTGGACACCCAATTTTTTGTCTGGTTTGGACTGAAGCCCCCTGGATTTTACACACTCGACTACTTTCCCCTGCTTCCATGGATCGGTATTGTCCTTCTCGGTATCTTCACAGGGGATACCCTCTATCCCGGATACAGGAGGAGATGGAAGGGAAAGTTCCCAGGAAGAAACCCTGCACTTGAATTTCTGGGAAAAAACTCACTGGCCATTTACTTTGTTCATCAGCCCATAATACTGGCTTTCATATGGTTTTTGATGAATATTTAAATGTTAAAGCACCACCTCTTTCTGATGTAAGTTTTTGCTGACCATCCTTATGGATTGATTGCAAGCAGAAACCTGCAAGCATCAGGACCTATGTCTGTGCATACCTCCCTATGGACTTGTAGTCAGCAAAATGAGGGGCTTAGTATTACAGGCAATCTCTTTATATATGGTAAAAAATTATAAGCTACTGGAAACTTACAGTTACCAACAAGAGGAGGTAATATTACGAATGCAAAGAAAGGATTTATTCTGAGTTTTCTTCTTGCACTTGCAGTGTACCTGATACCATTACCTGGCCTTAAGGCCTCAGGACACGCAGCAATATCCTTACTTGTTTTCGCGGTTTCAATGTGGGCAACGGAGTCTGTTCCACTGGCGGTAACATCTCTCATAATACTCTTTGCACAGCCACTTATCGGCGTTGAGAGCTTTGAAAATGCTGTTATAGGATTCGCAAACCCCATACTCTTCCTCATGATAGGCGGTTTCATAATGGCTGAGGCCATAAGGAAGAGTGGCCTTGCACAGAGATTCACATACTACCTTTTAAGGAGACTTGGAACATCACCCGAGAGAGGCCTCTTTGTGAGCATATTCTCCACGGGCCTTCTCTCAGCGTGGATCGAGAACGTGGTGGCATTTGCAATGCTCCTTCCAATCATAAAGGAGATAGTGGATATAATGGGCTGTTCTGAGCCTGAGAGGGGGAGGAGTAACTATGCAAAGGCAATGATACTGGGGGCATCATTCGGGTCCCTTGCAGGTGGCTTCGGTACAGAGATAGGGACAGCCCCCAACCTCATGGCGGCTGCCTACACCCAGATACCCTTCATCAACTGGATGATCTTCGGGTTCCCCCTTGCAGTTGCAATGCTCTTTGTAATATGGTTTGTCCTCATGAGGATATTCCCCAGTGAGGTCACAGCCCTATGTGACGGTGACGCAGTTATAGGGAAGAAACTGATGGAACTTGGTGAGGTTAAAAGGGAGGAGAAGGTCAGCGCCGGGATACTCCTATTCGCAATTCTGCTCTGGGTGACAGCTGGCTGGACAGGCATCAACAGCTACTCGGTTTCACTGATAGCCGCGGTGATGTTCATCTTCGCCGGTGTTATAACCTGGAAGGACGCCCAGAAGAATATTGACTGGGGCCTCATTGTGTTCTTTGGGGGTGCACTTTCCCTTGGAAGCGCCCTCCTCAAGACTGGTGCCGCCGCATGGCTGATAAATGACCTTGTCAGGATGCTGGGATCTGACCCATCAACGATTCTTGTCATGCTGGTCCTCATGGTCCTTGCAGTGCTTATAACTCAGGTGATGTCAAATATAGCACTATCAGCGATCCTGGTTCCGCTTTCAGTGACCCTTGCAGGTGCACAGCATCAGCCGGTGGGGATATACGCGGTTCCGGTTGCCATAGCATGTTCACTGTCCTTCATGCTACCAATGGCTGATCCAACCGTTGCAATGGCCTATGGTTCTGGCTACGTTAAGCTCCGTGACATACCCCGGGCAGGGATTCCAGTGATAGTGGTGGGTATCATCCTGACGGTCCTTGTGATTACAACACTCGCGGTGCCGTTCATAGCATAGAATCAACGATTTGGACTCTGTCCAATAAAAAAAGCTTTTTTAATTTTTTTAAGAATAATTCCTTAATTTTTGGATAGGTTTTAAGAAAAAAAAGGATTTGTGGAGGATATGCATCAGGGTCCTTTTTCTTCTAATCCCCTTCTATGATGTCCTCAATGATGGATAGGTCCATGTTCTCCTCGACTATCTCCGCCAGGCGGTCAATTGAGAACCTCCTTGAGGCATCGAAGTGGTCGTCCACATAGTCAAGCTTTTCAAGACCCTTCCTCTCCCTCAGAAGGTTGGTGAAGTACCTCCTGAATCTGAAGTTGTGGAATATGCCGTGGAAGTAGGTACCCGCCACGTTCCCATCGGCGGCACCATCGAATCCCATGGTGTATGTGTTACCAAAGCCCCTCTTCACCTTCATGAGTGGTTTAACATAACCCAGGACTGTGGTTCCCTCATGGAGCTCATAGCCCTCCACGGTTTCCCCTGCAATACCTGAGAACAGGCCGGCACCGGTTATCTCCCCTTCACTCCGGGATATTATCTTACCATCACCTGTGAATGTGGTTTTGCAGTCAAGGAGGTTGAGGCCATCCACGCTTCCCAGCTTTGACTCCTGAAGCCCCTCATCAATGATACTCCTCCCAAGCATCTGAAAACCACCGCATATACCGAATACTGGTATCTCACGGCTCAGATCCCTGATCTCATCGGCAAAGCCATTATCCCTCAGATACATGAGGTCGCTTATGGTGTTCCTGGTTCCAGGGATTATGATGGCGTCAAGGCCCTCGAGGCTGTCACCGGCCTCTATGAGCCTCACGGCAACGTCCTCCTCGTACTCAAGGGGGTCTATGTCTGTGAAGTTGGATATTCGGGGAAGCCTCATGACACCGATCTTCACATCACCCCTTCCACGGTACTTCCGCTCTGCGAGCGAGGCTGAATCCTCCTCAGGAAGCTTCAGACTCTCGTCGTAGGGGAGCACACCAAGCACAGGCACCCCTGTTATTTCCTCAATCCTTTCTATACCGGGCATGAGGATTTCAAGGTTTCCCCTGAACTTGTTTATGACAACACCCTTTATCCGGGACCTGTCACGCTTATCGAGAAGCATCAGGGTGCCTGCAATTGAGGCGAAAACTCCCCCACGGTCTATATCAGCAACAAGTATAACATCGGCGTCTGCAAGGTGGGCTATTTCCATATTGGCAAGGTCGCGGTCCCTCATGTTTATTTCGGCAGGGGATCCGGCCCCCTCAATCACGATGATATCATATCGCTCCTTAAGGTAA
Organism: Methanothermobacter marburgensis str. Marburg; assembly: GCF_000145295.1. Classification (NCBI taxonomy): domain Archaea; kingdom Methanobacteriati; phylum Methanobacteriota; class Methanobacteria; order Methanobacteriales; family Methanobacteriaceae; genus Methanothermobacter; species Methanothermobacter marburgensis. The sequence goes on along the minus strand of NC_014408.1, from coordinate 1,095,659 downwards.
TCAAGGGACTCCCTTATGGCCTTAAGGGCGGTTTCCCGGAACCCTGTCTGGTACTCCTGGAAGTTCATGTTCCCGGCGGGTCTGCCGTGGACTATGACCTGGGATGTGAAGTCCTCCTTGGGTTTGAGGAGTATGGGGTTCATGTGATATGATGGCCTGATGCCTGCAGCCTCTGCCTGGAGGACCTGGGCCACCGCTATCTCCCTGTTCTCATGGGTTGTGAAGGAATTCAGTGACATGTTCTGGGATTTGAAGGGGGCAACCCGGTAGCCCCTCTTTGAGAATATGCGGCAGAGTGCAGCCACAAGGACACTCTTACCGGCACTTGATGATGTCCCCTGCACCATTATACATTTTGAACTCATTTCTTCACCACTTCTGGGCTGCTGTGATCCTAAGATCTATTGATCACTAAAATCTTAAATACCTTGCCGGCATAAATATTATTTGAGTCTATTTGATTTATTATGTGGAGATGGTTGGATGTCCGGTGTTTCTCCTGAAAGCCCTTTACTGTCTGATGAGGACCTTAAATCAGTATTTGAGACAGTTATACATAACAGCCCCGATGGGGTGATTACAGTTAACTCTGAGGGCATTATCGTATTCTCAAACCCTGCTGCAGATAGGATGTTTGGATACACATCCCTTGAGGGTAAAAGGGTTGATTTACTTGTCCCGGAATCCCTCCGGGATGACCTAAAGGCCAAGATGAGAGAATACCGGATGGAGGGGGAGCACGAACTCGCAGGGAGGGTTTTTGAAACCACATCCCTCCGATCAGATGGGACTGAGTTTCCTGTTGAAATGAGCCTGAACCCTGCACGGACATCAGGGGGCCTTTTCCTGACCTCAATAATCAGGGATATCTCAGAGAGGCGGAGAATGGAGGATGAGGTTCACAGAAGGGAGGAGCAGTTCAGGGACCTCTTTGAGAACGCCAATGACATGATACAGGCGGTTGACCCTGATGGCAGATTCGTATATGTGAACAGGGCCTGGATGGAGACCCTGGGTTACACTGAGGACGACATTGAGAATCTCACAATATTTGATGTGATACACCCCGACAAGCTGGATGAGTGCCGTGAGATCTTCAGCCGTGTAATGAGCGGGGAGAGCATCCCCCTCGTTGAAACCGCATTCATAACAAAGGATGGTAAGAAGATCTTTGTGGAGGGAAACGTCAATGTCCGCATAAGGGATGGTGAGGTTGAGTACAGCCGGGCAATCTTCAGGGATGTGACAGAGAGGTTGAAGTTCCAGCGCGAACTCGAAAGGCTGGCGTCCATCGTGGAGTCCTCGGGGGATGGAATCGTAAGCTATGACCTTGAAGGGAACATAATTGACTGGAACAGGGGTGCTGAGAGGATATACGGTTACAGTGCAGATGAGATCAGGGGACAGAACGTCTCTATTCTCATGGATGAGGAGGAATTTGAAAGGCTCAGGGGCCTCATATCTGAGGTGAGATCCGGTAAACTTGTTTCAAACTTTGAGGCCAGAAGGTTCAGGAAGGATGGGGAGGAGATATGGCTTTCCATTTCACTCTCACCACTCAAGGACGTTAATGGCGAGATTATAGGGGTATCCACCATTGCAAGGGATATAACTGAGATGAAGAGGACACAGGAGGCCCTCAGAGAGAGTGAGGAGAAGTACCGTAAAATCGTTGAGAAATTTATCCAGAATGCCCTTGCCCTCATATCCGAGATAAACCGCTGACCCCTGGAGATACCTTTATAAGTGACATCACCATATATTAAAATAAAAATTTGTAAGTAAAATATTTTAGGCAGAAGGGATAACCATAAACTGTGATTTTATTTTAACCACTTTACTTAATGGAGGCATTTGAATAGAAATGAAAACCACCATTAAAAACTTCAGAACTGAAGGATCTGTTTCATATGAAGGTACTGACGATAAGAAGGAATCAGGGAGAAGCCTTTCATATGAAACCTCAAAGGACATAGATGTCCCTGAAAGACTCATAGATCAGATCATAGGTCAGGAAGAGGCAGTTGAGACCATAAAAAAGGCTGCAGAACAGAGGCGTAACGTATTATTAATAGGTGAACCCGGGGTCGGCAAATCAATGCTGGCCAAGGCAATGGCGGAACTCCTGCCCCGGGAGAAACTCCAGGACATACTGGTTTACCCCAACATAGATGACCCAAACAACCCCCTCATAGGTACTGTACCCGCTGGGGAGGGCAGGAAAATCGTCATGAACCACAAGAACAGGGCAAGGGCACAGGATGAGAAGAAGAACCTCTTCATGATGCTCATAATATCATTCATCCTTGTCCTCGGCTTCATGGTTAACCAGTTCCTTGCAGCCATAATAGCGGCGGGTATAGTCTTCCTGGCCCTCCAGCAGTTCAGGCCAAGGACCACCGTCATGGTGCCCAAGCTCTTGGTCAACAACGAGGGAAGGCAGGTTGCCCCATTCGTGGATGCAACCGGTGCCCATGCAGGTGCGCTCCTTGGGGATGTGAGGCACGACCCCTACCAGTCAGGAGGCCTTGGCACACCGGCACATGAGAGGGTCGAGGCCGGGATGATACACAGGGCCAACAAGGGGGTCCTCTACATAGACGAGATAGGGACAATGAAGATGAAGACCCAGCAGGAACTCCTCACAGCCATGCAGGAGAAGAAATACTCCATCACGGGTCAGAGCGAGACAAGCAGCGGTGCAATGGTGCGCTCACAGGCCGTCCCCTGTGACTTTGTTCTCGTGGCGTCAGGTAACCTTCAGGTGCTTGAGGGCATGCACCCTGCCCTCCGTTCAAGGATTAGGGGATACGGTTACGAGGTTTTCATGAAGGACACAATGCCTGATACACCTGAAAACAGGGACAAACTTGTCCAGTTCGTTGCACAGGAAGTTGAAAAGGATGGAAGGATCCCCCACTTCAGCAGGGAGGCCATAGAGGAGATAATAAGGGAGGCCCAGAGGAGGGCCGGTAAGAAGGATTCACTCACACTCAAACTCCGTGAACTCGGGGGTCTTGTGAGGGCTGCAGGGGACATTGCCAAGAGCCGTGGCGCGGAACTGGTTGAGACAAGGGATGTGATGGAGGCAAAGAAACTTTCAAGGACACTCGAACAGCAGATCGCGGACCGATACATTGTACAGAAGAAGAAGTACAGTGTCTTCAAATCAGAGGGTGGGGAGGTCGGACGTGTCAATGGACTTGCAATAATCGGTGACAGAAGCGGCATCATCCTCCCGATAGCTGCAGAGGCAGCCCCCGCCCAGAGCAAGGAGGAGGGGAGGATAATCGCCACAGGTAAACTGGGTGAGATTGCCCGTGAAGCTGTTCAGAACGTAAGTGCCCTCATCAAGAAATACACAGGTACAGACATATCAAATTACGACATACACATCCAGTTCCTCCAGGCATATGATGGTGTGGAGGGTGACAGTGCAAGCGTTTCAGTGGCAACAGCCGTGATATCAGCCCTCGAGGAGATACCCGTGGACCAGTCAGTCGCCCTAACAGGCTCACTGAGCATACGTGGAGATGTGCTCCCTGTGGGTGGGGTTACAGGGAAAATAGAGGCGGCTGCAGAGGCAGGGATAAAGAAGGTACTCATACCAGCCTCCAACATGGGGGACGTCATGATTGAGAAGAGGTATGAGGATAAGGTTAAGATAATACCCGTTGAGACCCTCGGTGATGTCCTGGAACACGCCCTCATTGGTAAGGGCAAGGAGAGCCTCCTTGAGAGGATGCAGAAAATAAGTGATATAGTACCCTCAATCATGAAGAAGCCAGCCATGCACTGATTTAGATGAGCTGGACTTATTTCCCATTTTTTGACTTTTAAAGGGTCTTTGCAGTAGATTATTGTTTTTTACTCTTTAGTAGAGGGTCCACGTTTTAATGTCAAAATAAAAAAATTATTTTATGGCCTCTGCAATCAGGGGGGCCACCGAGATCTCACTCACCTCTGATTTCAGGGTGTCCGTTGCAATCACCCGCTCAACACCTGCAGAGAATATCTTGAGCAGGGCGTCCTCCACAAGGACAGGGTGGACACAGCAGACGGTTATGCTTGAGGCCCCGCAGTTTCTTAAAATTCCCGCGGCGTTCACAATCGTACCCCCGGTACTTATGATGTCATCCACCACCACCGCGTCCATCCCCTCAACATCCAGGTCCCTAACCCTGGTCTCAACGGTTTCAGGGGAAAGCCTCACCTTCTCCATGTAATCGCATTCACATCCAAGTATGCTGCTGACCTCCCTGGCATGGCCCATGGCACCCTTATCGGGTGCGATGATCACAGGGTCATCCAGGAATGAGATGTGCCTGGCTATGAGGGGCATGGCAGAGAGTTCAGTTACAGGTACGGTGAAGAATTCGCTGAGGCAGTTCTCATGGAGGTTCACGGTTATGATCTCATCTGCACCAGCGGCCTCAAGGAGGCGGGCAACTATCCTGGCTGACACAGCCTCTCCACTCTTGAATCGCCGCTCCTGCCTCCCGTAACCGAAGTAGGGTATCACAGCCCGTACATAATCCGCCCCAAGATCCTTAAGGTTCTCCATCATGAAGAGGAGTTCCATGAGGTTCTCATCCTGGGGGTAACCTGTCGACTGGACAACGGTGACCTCACCATCAACCTCGCCCTTAACACGGATGTAACGCTCCCCATCAGGGAATTTACGGGTTTCAACCGGGCAAAGCCTATCATCAAGCAAATCTGCAACGCTTGCAGCCAGTTTCTGTGATGCTGAACAACCTATTATCATGAAAAATCACCTGCATGATTAACAATTTTTATATAGATAACTCTATTAATTCTAATTATAAAATTTTGTCAGACCAGAGAGGTGAAATGGTTGCATGAACTATCCATGGCCGATGCAATTGTAAGGACAGTCATCGATGCTGCAGAGAAGAACGATGCAGTGGAGGTCCTGGAGGTCACAATTGAGATCGGTCAGCTCACTCTACTTAACCCTGAACAGATCAGATTCATGCTGGAGGTCCTCAGCGAGGGCACAATACTTGAAGGGGCAGATTTTAACCTTGAGGTTGTCCCGGTTGAAATAGAATGCAAATGTGGGTATGAGGGCGTGGTTGAAGCCGATGAACTTGACCACTTTGCCCCAGTCATAAGCTGCCCTGAATGCGGGGGACATGAGTTCCAGGTGATGGCTGGCAGGGAATGCAACGTCAGGAACATAAAAATTGAGAAGAGGGAATAGAGGAGGAATTCCATGCATAAGATAGCAGAGGTTGAAATTCAGAATGATATTCTCCTTGCAAACAGAAAACTTGCCAAGAAAAACCAGAGGCGCCTTGACAGGTCCAACGTCTTTGCAGTTGACTTTTTAGGTGCAATAGGATCAGGAAAGACAACACTCATAGAGAGGCTCATTGAGAACATGGACAGAAAGGTTGCGGTCATTGCAGGGGATGTTATAAGTAAATTTGACGCCGGGAGGTTCGAAAGGTACGGCGTGCCAGTTGTCGGGCTGAACACAGGTAAGGAATGCCACCTTGACGCTCATCTAGTTGAACACGCACTTGAGGATCTCCCACTTGAGGAGGTGGACATCCTTTTCATTGAAAACGTTGGTAACCTCATATGTCCAGTGGACTTTGACCTTGGATCACATATGAGGGTCGTTGTTGTGAGCTCCACAGAGGGCGATGATACTGTGGAGAAGCACCCCCTCATATTCAGGGAGGCCGACCTTGTGGTTATCAACAAAGCCGACCTTGCAGATGCCGTTGGTGCAGATCTCGATAAGATGGTTGAGGATGTTAAACATATCAACCCCGATGTAAGGGTGCTTAAAACCAGTTTAAAAACAGGTGAAGGTGTCCAGGAGATAATTGATGCCATTGAGGATGCCATGGCCGATTAAAATTTTATGGTGGTCCCCTTGAAGGTATGGATTGACATTACAAACGCCCCTCACGTGAGGTTTTTCAGGGACATCATCACCCACCTCCAGGACGAGGGGGAGGATGTGATCATAACCGCAAGGAAGTTCGGGGATATACACAGACTCATGAACCTCTTTGGCTTTGAATTCACCTCGATAGGTAAACACGGTGTGACACTCGCTGAAAAGCTCCTTGAGAGTACCAAGAGGGCTTACAAGCTCTCAAAATTTATAGCCGAAGAGAAACCTGATGTTGGCCTTTCAAAACATTCAATAGAGCTTCCGAGGGTCACATTTGGTCTTGGAATCCCCAGTGTCTATGTACTGGACAATGAACATGCCATTGCAGCCAACAAGCTGACACTCCCACTCTGTGATCATATAATCATGCCTGAGGTCATTGACCTCTGGGATATAATGAAGACAGGGGCTGACCCCAACAGGATAACAAGGTACAGGGGGACATCTGAGATAATCCACTTCCAGAACTTTGAGTACAATGAGAACATCTTCGAGGACCTGAACCTGAAACTTGAAAGGGAGAAGACAATACTCATGAGGCCGGAACCATCGCTGGCCTCCTACCTGGATGCCGACTGCCATGAATCTGTGCTCACACCAATAGTGGAGGTTCTAAAGGATTACGCCAACATCCTCATCATCCCACGGTTCAGGGAACAGGAAGAGATCTTCAGGGGATACGACAATGTCACCATAATCAAGCCGCCGGTTGACACATTCAGCCTCATGAAGAGGTGCGACCTTGTAATCGGTGCAGGGGGGACCATGAACAGGGAGGCCGCCCTACTGGGCACACCTGTCATATCATGTTACCCTGGAAAGCCGCTTTCGGTTGACAGGTTCTACATTGAGAATGGGCTGATGTACAGGTCAACGGATGTTGACGAGATAGTCAACATGGCACTGAGGCTTCTTGTTTCACGAAAGGGTATGAAGGAAATCAAAACAGACGACCTTTTCAGAATAATAATTGACAGTGTCTATGAGGCCGCTGATTCAGGACCTAAAAAGTAGAATTGATGGACTGGCCGGGATTTGAACCCGGGGCCTCCGCCATGCCAAGGCGACGCTCTACCAACCTGAGCTACCAGCCCTAACACAGTATACATTAAGTCTTTTCATATTTAAACTTAACCCCTTAAAAGTTCTCCAGTTCATTAATATCTCCGGTGGTTTGCTTGATCTTAAGGAATGTGAGGGAGGAGGATTTCACTGCTATAGCGGAACTGGCATTCAGATGTCCCCCCATGGTTACAGAGAGGAACTCAATCTACCATATATTCACAAGGTTCTTCAGCAGCACTTCCTTTGTTGCAGAGGAGGATGGAAGGATCACTGGCTTTCTCCTGGGATTCATATCCCAGGACGACCCTCATGAGGCATACATTCATCTTCTCTGTGTCTCACCACACCTCAGGGGAAGGGGCGTGGCATCCCGGCTTCTTGAGGTCTTCACAGAAACTGTGAGGCGGAAGGGGGTTAATGTGATATACCTTATAACAAAACCAGTGAACCAGAGGGCGATAAGATTTTACCTTAAAAATGGGTTCAGGGCGGTGGAGGAGGGTGAAACAGTCGATGCTGGTCCTGTGAAGGCGGTGGCAGATTACAATGGTCCCGGTGAGGACATGGTGGTATTCAGAAGACTCATCTGACGCTAAAAGACCCATGGGGATGCATCCCTGCTATCCCCAACGGGTGCTTGGGGTCCGGAAAAACTTTTTAAGATGGCCCCCAATATAAGGATGTATCTGATAATCTGATAAATTTCTGGAGGATTAAATTGGCCCTCATAGCACAGAATCACCTTCAGTTCATAGTAGAGGTCGGCATCCTCATGTATGCTGCCATGATATTCCTGCTGAACCTGGCGCCCCTTTCCCTCAGCATGATACTGTTCCTCTGCCTGGTGCTGGGGATAGGATTCAATATAATATTTGGCCTTGATGTTGTGGCACTCTTCATGTCCTTTGGGCAGAGTGAATTCACGCACCCATTTGGCCCCATAGCACTTCTTGTTACCATATCATCCCTTGCAGCCCTTGCAATCATGGAGGACTCAGGGGTTGAGGTGGGGGGACTCAGGGGATTTGTTTATATCCTCATGGCGGGCATAACCGTTTTTGGGGGTCTCATGCACAGGTCATTCCTTCTCCTGTGGCTCCTTGGGCTGCTGATAGGTTTCTTCCTGATCTCTAAGTCAATGAGGCAGAAATCCATCATAACAGTTAAGAGGGTTCTTGGCTTCGCTTTCATCGCGGTCGCAGGATTCGGGGGCCTGGAGTTACTCTCAAGAATACTTCAGATGCCTGTTTTAAGCCCCCTCCTCCGTATAGAGAGGCTTGAAACCTTTTCACTGCCAAGCCTCAAACTTGTACTCAAGAACACCACCCTCCTTGGACATAACCCCATGTCATCCTACTGGGGTGAACTCTCAAGTGGATTTGCAGACGGCTATATTTCACTGCCACTCCAGCTGATACTCTTCTTTGGCCTCCCCTTCCCGGTCTTCTATGGCATACTGGTCAACAAGAAGGATGTAATAGATTACATGGTGCCGGGAATATTTGGATGGGCATACGACTTTGGTTACATTACAATGGTCTTCCTTTTAATCTGGTGTGTGGGCATCATTATCATGGGCCTCAGGATGCTCTACATGTACCGGGATATGAGGGAAAATGGCTCAAAAACGTACCTTGGAAGGGAGGTCCTCCTCACAGGCGCACTTGCAGCCTTCATGTCCCAGGCCCTCATAGGACTCTTCATAATAAACAGGACAATAAACGGAACAGCGCTCATGACATTCATATTTCTTAGCTCACTCATATTCGCCACTTCATTTGGAGTGAAGGAATAATTCAGTATTCAGGGAGTGTATATATATGAAAGCTTTGATGATACTCGGATGCCCGGAGTCCCCGGTGCAGGTTCCCCTGGCAATTTACACATCACATAAACTCAGGAAGAAGGGGTTCAGTGTTACCCTAACAGCAAATCCCGCTGCAATAAGGCTTGTACAGGTTGCGGATCCAGAGGGTGTATACACGGGTGAACTCACTGACCTCGACTCCTGCCTCAATGAGCTCTCTGAGGGGGACTACGAATTCCTTGTAGGCTTTGTACCCAATGATGCTGCCACCGCGTACCTCGCAACCTTTGCAGGAATACTTAATACAGAAACACTGGCGGTAGTATTTGAAAGGGATGCGGACACCCTTGAAAAACTGGTTGATGCTGTTATGGAAGGTACAGAAGCCGAGGTAATAGCTGCGAGGGCACACCACAACCCGGCCCCACTGAGGGTCAGGATAGACAGATTCCTGGAGGAGCTATGATGTCATTCTGCATAGAGACCTACCTGCAGCAGTCCGACGACTATGAAATCCACATGACACGTTCAGGGTTCAGGGAATGTGCTGCATTCATTGAGAAAAAGGCAAAGAGGGTCGTCCACATAAGGCCCGGCGAGAAGATACTGGGTGCAAGGATAATAGGCATACCCCCGGTACCTGTTGGTATAGATAAGGAACGCTCAACCGTGATGATACCCTACACAAAGCCCTGTTATGGAACGGCTGTCATAGAGATACCCGTGGATGAGGATGAAATAGAGAGAATAATTGAAGTTGCAGAGCACTGACGGTGATAGAGTGATCACAACGGTGGTTGGAAGCTACCCCGCAACCCCCCGGGAACCTGAAACATTAAGGGAGCGAATTTCAAGTTTTATCGGGTCCTATGATGCCTGCAGACCCGCCATAGAGACTGCCGTGAGGGACCAGGTAAGGGCGGGCGTTGACATCATTTCAGATGGACAGGTGAGGGGGGACATGGTGGGCCACTTTGCAGAGGCAATGGGCGGCATGATGGTAAAGGATGGAGTATCAATCATATTTTCAAGGATAACACCCCCTGCAGGCTCCATAGGATCAGATGACCTGATATATGCGATTAAAATACTCAGGAAACTTACAGATGATGAATCAAAGGGTGTTAAGGGGATAATCACAGGACCATCCACCATGGCGCACGCCTCAAAGATAGAGGGATTCTACAGCCCCCAGAAGAGGGAAAGGGCAATTATGGATATGGCAGATGCCCTTAGGGTTGAGGCCGAACACCTACAGGATGCAGGGGCGCTCATGATACAGATAGATGAACCATTCCTCTCAACGGGTATGGTGGATATGGGGACAGCAAGAAGGGCTGTTAAACGCATTTCAGGGGCCCTCGATGTGGATGTCTCCCTCCATGTATGCGGTGACATCAGCGGGGTTATTGGGGAACTCCTCACATTCCCAGTTGATATGCTGGACCTTGAGTTTGCAGGAAGACCATCAAACCTTGAAGTGCTGGCAGAGAAATGGAGGGGTGATAAAAAACTGGGATTCGGGTGCGTTGACACATCAACTGAGGTTGTCGAGTCCACCGATACCATAAAAAACCTTATTGAAAGGGGTGCTGATATAGCCGGGGAGGATAACCTCTACATAGACCCTGACTGTGGAATGAGGAAACTTCCAAGGGAGGCGGCATTCTCCAAACTCAGAAACATGGTGAAGGCCGCATCAGAGTTTTAGGGGGTTCAAAGATGGCCTATGAGATAAGCGTCGATGAAATTGCAGAGGGCTGGCTTAAACTGGTTGAGAAGATAATGAGTGATGGGAGAGAGATAAGGGATGAAAGGGGGTCCCTCACAAGGGAGGTCATGAACACGGTTGTGACAATAAAAAACCCCCTAGGCAGGTCAGGAGACTTCTACCACCTCCCGGCCAGATCACTCATCAATATAAGGGTTCCTGAGGGGTACTTCTGGAGCGGGGAGAAACTTGAGAAGTACTCAGAACAGTTCCTCTCAGATGACAGGAAGGGATTCGTATACACCTATGGTAACCGTCTAAGGGCACACTTCGGTGTGGACCAGGTGGATAGGGCTATAGAGAGACTGAAAAACTGTAAAGAGTCCAGGAGGGCCACCATGGTCACATGGGACCCTAAAATAGATACTGAAAGTGATGAGGTCCCGTGCATGATCCTTGTGGACTTCAAAGTGAGGGAGGGGAGGCTCTTCACCACAGCACTCTGGCGCAGCCACGACATTTACGGGGCATGGTTCCCCAACGCCGTTGGCCTCGCCTACCTTGCAGATCACGTTGCATCGGAGGTGGGGGTTGAGGTGGGACATATAACCATCCACTCCATTAGCGCTCATATATATGAGGTTAACTTCAAAGAAGCAAAAGAGGTGATTAAAAATGGTTAGTGTGAACATTGAGGCAAAAAAGATAGTTGACCGGATGATTGAAGGTGCAGATGACCTTAAAATAAGCGTTGATAAACTTGAAAATGGATCAACAGTCATAGATTGTGGTGTTAACGTTGATGGTAGCATAAAGGCAGGTGAACTCTACACCGCGGTGTGCCTTGGAGGCCTTGCAGATGTGGGCATATCAATACCCGGTGACCTGTCAGAGAGGTTCGCCCTGCCCTCAGTCAAGATAAAGACAGACTTCCCGGCCATCTCAACACTGGGTGCCCAGAAGGCAGGCTGGTCAGTCAGTGTTGGTGACTTCTTTGCCCTTGGGTCAGGACCTGCAAGGGCACTTGCACTTAAGCCGGCAGAGACCTATGAGGAAATAGGCTACCAGGATGAGGCTGACATTGCAGTTCTCACCCTTGAAGCAGATAAACTTCCAGGGGAGGACGTCACAGACAAGATTGCAGAGGAATGTGATGTTTCACCGGAGAATGTTTACGTACTCGTGGCCCCAACATCATCCCTTGTGGGTTCAATACAGATCTCAGGTCGTGTGGTGGAGAACGGTACCTACAAGATGCTTGAGGCACTCCACTTTGATGTTAACAAGGTCAAATACGCCGCAGGTATAGCCCCAATAGCCCCCGTGGACCCTGATAGCCTGAAGGCAATGGGTAAAACCAATGACGCCGTCCTCTTTGGAGGCAGGACCTACTACTACATAGAATCAGAGGAGGGCGACGACATAAAATCCCTTGCAGAGAACCTGCCATCATCAGCCTCTGAGGGCTACGGTAAACCATTCTATGACGTATTCAAGGAGGCTGACTACGACTTCTACAAGATAGACAAGGGTATGTTCGCACCAGCAGAGGTCGTCATAAATGACCTCAGAACCGGTGAGGTCTTCAGGGCAGGTTTCGTCAATGAAGAACTCCTGATGAAGTCCTTTGGACTTTAATTTATTTCTTAACTTTTTTCTGGAGCAGCAGTTCATGCCATCAGTATCAGTAACTCACTGCCAGTCCTATGACCCTGAAGAGGTCAGGGATGGTGTTAGGGAGTGCCTGGATCACCTTGGGGGTGTTAAAAAATTCGCATCACCCGGTGACAGGGTCCTTCTGAAACCCAACATGCTCATGGCGGCCCCTCCTGAAAGACACGTCACAACACATCCAGCGGTTATCGAGGCGGTTGCAGAGCTCTTCATAGACACCGGGGCGGAGGTCAGAGTTGGGGACAGTCCAGGCGGATCCTTCAGGAATATAGAGAAGTTCTGGAGGGCCACAGGGATACTTGACGTGGCAGAGAGGCTTGATATTGAACTCATAAACTTTGAGGCATCTGGGTCATACATAATGGGAGGGGAGGGCTACCCCATCTCAAGGCCGGTTGTGGATAGTGACACCGTTGTCAACCTCCCCAAGCTCAAGACCCACTCCATGACCATCTTCACCTGTGCTGTAAAGAACATGTACGGTGCTGTACCAGGCTTCAGGAAGGCGGATTATCACAGGGAACACCCGGGGCCATCTGAGTTTGCTGAGAAGCTCCTCGAGATCTACCTGCTTGTAAATCCTGCACTCACAGTGGTGGATGGGGTTGTGGGGATGGAGGGCAATGGTCCCTCAGGAGGGGATCCAAGAGACCTTGGGCTTCTTCTGGCATCAGAGGATGCACTGGCACTTGACGTTTACATACCCCTGCTCCTGGGGATGGACCCGTTCAGGGTACCTGTGAATGAGGCTGCACGGCGGAGGAACCTTGCTCCTGACCCTTCAGATATAGAGATTCTGGGATTCGGGGCTGAAGTGGTGGATGACTTCAGGTGGCCCTCCAACATATACTACACCCTTGATCTGCTTCCATCGGGTCTTGCACGTGCGCTCATGAAACTCTGGTGGTCAAGGCCGGCCATAGACCCTGAAAGGTGCAGGAACTGTAATGTATGTGTTGAGAGCTGCCCTGCCGACGCCCTGAAGTCTGGGGCGCTGGTACCAGAGTTTGACTACTCCAGCTGCATCAACTGCCTCTGCTGCATGGAGGTATGCCCACACAGGGCTTTCTACCAGGATAAAAGCCTCCTCTACAGGCTTACCAGTCTGTTCTCGGGGGTGCTCAAATAGCTTTTTTTATGAAGGTTGACTGTGAGGCGCACACCAAAACTTTTATTGATATCTGATTCTGGGGGAACCCCACAAACCCCTGATCTGGTGAGGCGCACACCAAAACTTTTATTGATATAGGGCCATAACTAAAACCGGTGTTTCCATGGAATTCTATACAGAGGAGATTCCACTGCGAACCTCCATGCGGGTTGAACTCATTGATATAACCTCCATGGTTTCAGGGGTCCTCGCGTCATCCGGAATAAAGGAGGGAATACTGAACGTATTCTCAAGGCATTCCACATCAGCGATATTCATAAATGAAAATGAGACACGGCTCTTGGGGGACATAGAGTCAATGCTCTCAGGTATGGTGCCTTCAGGTGGTTCATATGGCCATAATGTAATAGATAACAATGCCGATTCCCACCTGAGGGCCGTGCTCCTTGGTGGGAGCCAGACTATTCCGGTGGTAAACGGGAAGATGGACCTGGGCACATGGCAGAGCATATTCTTTGCTGAACTTGACGGACCAAGAAACAGGAAGATCAGGGTTTCGGTTGCTGGTAAGCCCTGAAGGTTGGTTATTGGGGGCAGGGTTTCTGTGTAAACCCTAACCCAGTTATTTATTTTTTCCCCCTACTGGAGGATCACAACACCCACTGATCGGGATTTAGCTTGTTGATATTCACTTCTCCTCAAATTCAATTTCAAGGGCAATGACAGGGTACTCGAGGTTGAAGTTTGTCACAACCTCGGGGTGAACCTCACCGAAGAACCCTCTTATTCTCGATGATTCACCCTCAGATTCAATGGACGCACACCTCCCCCTTATGAATGATGGGTGGTCGAGGGGTTCCACTCTGAACTCATATCCAAGGTTCTCAACCACTGCAGCTGCAATTGACTTGATCTCGGTGAAACCCGCGCTTGAGTGGGTGATTGCACATGCCAGTTTCTTCACGGTACGTGTACGGGTCTCGGCTTTAGGATCAATGTATACCACGTCCCCAACCTCGAATATTCTCTGGGGGAGGTCCTCATGCCTGTTATCCTCAAGGAATTCAAGGAGACCATTCAGGAGGCTCTTGCGGATCATGGTCCGATCCTGTGAAATCGGCTGGGCAACCTGCACCCTTTCATCCTCCTCGAGTCGCATCTTCTGGTAGTGGCTCTCCTCACTTGTCAGCATGAGGCTCATCACCTCCTGGAAGCCCAGACCCACCATAACATCCCTTATGAATTTATCGGCCCTGTTCCAGTTATCCTCCTCTGCAATGGTTGCAACTTCAGGGATAAGGGGTTCGATCCTCCCTATGCAGTACTGGGTTGCTATGTTCTCCACAAGGTCAACCTCGTGGAGGATGTCCACCCTGTAGGCCGGGATAACCGCAAGGACCTCGTCAGGGGAGACGATGGATGCATCCATACGGGCCTTCATGAGGAGTTCTTTGATCTCAGCAGCGTCAAGTTCAATGCCTGTTATGTGTGAAGCTGTTGATACAGAGACACTCATCTCCTTTGGTGTGAGGTCAGGGAGCCTTAACTCAGATTCAGGGCGCCTCACCGTTACTGACCTTATGACACCACCAGACTCTGCAAATGATGTGCATATGATGTTCAGGGCCTGGTTAACTGCCCTCTCATCGGTCCCTGTAACATCAACGAGTATCCTCTCTGTCTCTGTGGTTAACTTGGTGAGTTCCCCGTTTATTATGGGGGGGAGGGAGAGCACATCTCCATTCTTATCGGTTATGAGGGGATAACGTTCATGGTCCCTCAGGAGATGTGCGTAGGCCACACCCTTGGGGTGCTCCTCCAGTATCTCCCGGGGTGTCATTTCACATACACTCTCAAGGGGGGTGAAGGTGACACCCTCAGGTTCAACTCCACTGTAGACGAAGGGGGGCTCAACACGGTCAAGGTCATGTATACCAATGGCCACCTTCTTCCGGTCACGCCCGATAACCCAGTGGAGGTCCTCCTGAAACTCCATGACCTGTTTAAGCTTCTTATCTGTGAATCTCACATTTTCAATGACAGCCATTCCAAGGTGGGGCCTCACATTGAGGACAGACTCATCAACAGTCACCTCAATGTCTGATTCAGGAACATCATAACTGGGCATGCCTGTTTCAATCCCCAGAAATCCCCTGAGGCTCCTTGCAACACCCTCAACCGAGAGGAGGTCAGGGCGGTTGGGGAAGAATTCAACCTTAATACCCTCATCATCAAAGTCCTCAATGTCACTCCCCATCATCGGCAGAACTTCAATGAGCCTTTCTCTATCAATGTCAATGCCCAGTTCCTTCAGGTCATCATAATCCAACGTTATAACAGGCATGGTGATCTCTCCGGTAAATATGATGGTTCAAATTATCATGGGTATCCAATAAATAATTAACCCGCCCCCTATCTCAAAATTCATATAGTCCAGGAAACAGAATACATAGAGGGGGTGTGAAGTTGAAGCACATTTTTTTGCTATATTTTTTGTAATCGCGATTCTCATGGGTGCAGCATCAGCAGCCGCTGTAAATCAGACACCTGCAAATAACAGCTGGAGCACCTGGGGGTCATCAGGGACCCATCACCATGAGGTGGACTCTGACTGCTGCTCGGTGGTGGTTAATGTTAATGAGAGTGACGCTGTCTTTGCCTACAGGAGGGATTCCACCTATGCCGCCACCCTCAGGATTCAGAAGACGATCTGGAATGGCAGGGAAACCCTGAAGGAATACAAGACCGTCAACGGATACTTCTTCCACACCATAATCTCAGAGGGTGGCTGGATGATGGGGGCCGGCGGACCCGATATAGTCTGGATAAACCGGGCCCTTGAGGCTATAGGGGGAGACATCATCCGGCGCGGTAACGTGACATCCTATGATATGAAGAGGGCCCACAGCCTCGTGAGAAAACTCGGCCTCGGACACTTTGTTATAAGGGGCCCGGGTGGTCAGGTAGGGGTTTCAATTTACAGGAGTGGCTACTCAAGGCTCTCAGTATTCAGGCTGCGGAATGGGGAGTACATAAGTGTACCCAACAGCCCATCCTATTACAGGAGAGGCTACTATTCACGCTGGAGTCAAAATCCCCTTAAGGCAGCGGTTTATGCTGCAGGGACAGACCGCTGGGGATACAACAGGCGAAACATACTTCTCTACGAGACCCTGAGCAGGGAAAACTCCACACTTCTGAGGGTGCACGCAACCTTTGATGGGGGCAGACTCCTTGGAAGAAACAGGGGAAGGCCCGATAACATAATATTCCTTGGAAAATATGTGGCAGCATCATCACTCCCACGGATACCCACCACAAAATTCATAGGGTCTCTGACACTGGGGAGAACAGGATAAAATTATTTTAAAAGGAAACGGGCCTTTTAGAGGGCAGAGAAGACCATTATGAAGAAAACCGATTCCACGGTGAAGTGGAGGGCCCTGTGATACAGCCATCCATGGTCCACCCCGCTCAGCTGATGGTAAAGATCCACAACAAGGTGTATGAGGGCTGCGAGGAACCCTATCTCAAATGAGAGAAACACAAGGGACAGCACTATGAAGTGGAAGAGGGCCTCCAGACCCTCATGGACCAGCCACAGCTGGATGTTCGATGAGACGGTCTCCTTTATTATCCCGGCAAGAAGTATGTAGAAATCAAAGAAGACATTCCAGAGTATCCTCGTGTGTATCTCATCACTTATTGCAAGGAAGAGTGCTATGTAGAACCAGATCAACTCCATTGGCATTCACCATATGAGAACTTGCTCTCCTTTTATTTCTTCACAAAGTTAGAGTATTCAAACATCTTTATAAAGATTGGGTAGTGAATATTATCATATAACTTTTCCAGCACTTCACAGCTTCTATCAGGGAGAGAATAAGATGACCGATAACCAGATCCCAAAGGATTACAACCATAAAAACGAGGTTAAATGGCAGAAAAAATGGCAGGAAGATGACATATACCGCTTCATAGGGTCAGGGACAAAGCCCAGGTACATCATAGACACGCCACCACCATACCCAACAGGATCCATACACATGGGCCACGTACTCAACTGGGTCTACATGGACATAATAGCAAGGTTCAGGAGGATGAGGGGATTCGATGTCCTCTTCCCCCAGGGCTGGGACTGTCATGGTCTCCCAACGGAGGTCAAGGTTGAGGAGACCCACAACATAAAGAAGAGTGACGTGTCACGTGAGGAATTCAGGCGCCTCTGTGTGGAACTCACACAGGAAAACATAAAGATGATGAAGGAGCAGATGCAGCGCCTTGGCTTCAGCCAGGACTGGAGCCACGAATTCGTGACCATGACCCCTGAGTACATGAGAAGAACCCAGCTCTCATTCCTCCGCATGTATGAGGACGGCCTCATATACCAGGGTGTGCACCCGGTCAACTGGTGCCCCAGGTGTGAGACTGCGATAGCCTTTGCAGAGGTCGAATACGTTGAGAACGAGACAAACCTCAACTATGTGAGGTTCCCTGTCGATGGTGGTGAAGATATAGAGATAGCCACAACAAGGCCGGAGCTCATGGCAGCCTGCGTGGCTGTGGCTGTGCACCCTGATGATGATAGATTCAGTGAATTTGAGGGTAAGGAGATAGAGGTACCCCTCTTCGGCCAGAAGGTTAAACTGATAAAGGACCCTGATGTTGACCCTGAATTCGGTACCGGTGCTGTCATGATATGTACCTTCGGGGACAAGACGGACGTTACCTGGGTCAACCGCCATAACCTTGACATTATAGAGGCGATAGATGAAAGGGGATATATGACAGAGGCCGCAGGCAAATATAAGGGTCTTACCATAAGGGAGTGCAAGGAACAGATAGTTGAGGACCTTGAAAGGGAGGGCTTCCTCCTGAGAAAGGAGCCTGTAAAGCAGAACGTGGGCACCTGCTGGAGGTGCAAGACACCGATAGAGATCCTGGTCAAGAAGCAGTGGTTTGTGGCGGTAAAGAAACTCATACCCGATGTTAGAAGGGCTGCTGAGGAAATGGAATGGGTGCCCGAACACATGAAGACGAGGCTCCTCAACTGGACAGGGTCCATGGACTGGGACTGGTGCATATCAAGGCAGAGGATATTCGCAACACCCATACCAGTGTGGTACTGTAAGGAATGCGGAAGGGTCCACGTTGCAGATGAGGATATGCTGCCAGTTGACCCAACAAGGGACGATCCAGGGATAAAATGTGAATGCGGAAGCACAGAATTCATTGGGGAGGAGGATGTCCTGGACACCTGGATGGACAGTTCAATATCCCCTCTCTCGGTTGCAGGATGGCCAGATGAATCCTACAGGGACCTCTTCCCCGCAAATCTGAGGCCACAGGGACACGACATAATCCGTACCTGGGCATTCTACACCATACTGAGATGCATGGCACTCACCGGTGAGAAACCCTTCAGTGAGATAGTGATAAACGGGATGGTCTTCGGGGAGGACGGACACAAGATGAGCAAGTCCCGGGGAAATGTTATAGCACCTGAGGAGGTCCTTGAGGACTACGGTGCCGATGCACTGAGGCTCTGGGCCGCAGGGAGTGTGCCAGGGTCAGACGTTCCATTTGCCTGGAAGGACGTGAAGTACGGCTACAAGTTCCTGAGGAAATTCTGGAATGCATTCAGATTCATAAGCATCCACCTGGGAGATGACAGGGAGGCGGAATTCAGACCGCTTGACCGCTGGATACTCTCCAGGCTCATGAACCTGGTGAGGGACGTTACAGAGAGTCTGGAGGAGTACAACTTCGCAGCAGCGGTGGGGAGGATCCAGAAGTTCGTCTGGCATGACTTCTGTGACGAGTACATCGAGGCTGTCAAGTACCGCCTGTACTCAGAGGGGGATGGGGCCTCAAGGGTGGCAGCCCAGACCACCCTCAGGATGGTTCTCGAGACATGCCTCAGGCTCCTTGCCCCGGTGACACCCCACTTCACAGAGGAGGTTCACCAGCACATCGGTGAGGGATCAATACATGTGAAAGGCTGGCCAGAGTACCGACCTGAGCTGGTTGACCCTGAGATCGAGAGGATGGGTGACATTTCAGTTGAGGTTATAGGTGAAATCAGGAGGTTCAAGTCATCATCAAAGATGCCCCTCAACGCACCCCTCCGATCAGCCACCATATACACGGATGAGGATTCAGCGGCAATGCTAGAACCATTCCTCCAGGACATAGCAGGGACAATGAATATATCTGAGGTGGGCCTTGAGACGGGTGAACCTGAAATAACAGAGAGGGTCGTGGAACTTGAACCGAGAATGGACAGGATAGGGCCCGAGTTCAGGGGAGACGCCCCGGCCATAATCTCCCATCTCCAGGGATCTGACCCCCAGGATGTCTACGATGAACTCCAGGAGAATGGGGAAATAGAGGTTGCTGGAAGAAGACTCACAGCTGAATACATAAGCTTCAGAAAGGAGGTTGTGGGAACAGCCGGCGAAAGGGTCGATGTGCTCAACATGGATGAACCTGAGATCATAATAGAAATCGTGCGATGATCCCCTCGAGGTGTTTCAATGGAACTTAAAGTTGATGTTTCACCTGAACTTTCAGGGACAGTCAAAGCCCCACCATCCAAGAGTTACACCCACAGGGCAGTCATAGTGGCGGCTCTTGCAGATGGCATATCAGAGATCAGGGACCCCCTTGTGGCAGAGGACACCCTCTCCTCAGTGGAGGCCTGCCGGGCATTCGGGGTTGACATAGAGGGCAATGAGAAATGGTCCGTCACCGGAAGCGGGGGTGAACTTGAAACACCCGACGATGTTGTATACCTTGGAAATTCAGGGACAACACTGCGCATCATGACCTCGGTGGCTGGCCTTGCAGAGAACTACACTGTACTCACCGGTGATGAGTCCCTCAGGACAAGACCCATGCAGCCCCTCCTGGACGCCCTCAAACCACTGGGTGTTGAGGCAGTATCCTCAAGGATGAACGGCCTCCCACCTGTTATTATAAAGGGAGGATTCAGGGGCGGTGAGACATCAATAGAGGGGAGTCTAAGTTCACAGTTCATATCCTCGATCCTCATAGCAGCACCCCTCTCAGAGGGCGTTGACCTGAAGGTTGAGGGGGAGTTCATATCAAGGCCCTACGTTGACATGACCCTTGATGTGATGGAGAAATTCTCTGTCCCGGTGGAATACTCTGATGGGGTATTCTCTGTTGAACCATCCAGGTACAGGGGAAGGACGTACACGGTTGAGGGTGACTACTCCTCTGCATCCTACCTTGCAGGGGCAGTTGCAGTTGCAGGCGGGGAGGTCAGAATCGAGAACCTCTTCAGGGATTCCAGGCAGGGCGACCGTATCATACTTGACATAATCAGTGAGATGGGGGCCGATGTTGTGGTGGGAGATAACCACGTGGTTGTATCATCCACAGGGGAACTTTCAGGTGTCCAGGCGGACCTCCATGACGCCCCGGACCTCCTCCCAACTGTAGCGGTCCTTGGGGCCCTTGCAGATGGACGAACCGAGATAAGGGGGGTTGAACATGCAAGGTACAAGGAAACAGACAGGATAAGGACATGCGCCACTGAACTTGGAAAACTGGGAGTGGATGTTAAGGAGCTGCGGGACGGCATGGTCATTGAGGGTGGTGTGAGGGGTGGAGTGGTCTCATCCCACGGCGACCACAGACTTGCAATGGCATTCACCCTCATAGGTCTCAGGGAGGGTATAACAATAATGGATGGTGAGGTCTTCAGTGTTTCGTTCCCTGATTTTCCAGAGAGGATGAGGTCAATTGGGTGTCGAATAAACCTCCCACAGCATTAAATATATAAAATATGGTACATAAAATAGGGACACAGCATTCAGACATTATACTTAACTATAAATGAGTGTGAGTTGATTATAATGAAAAATAAGGAGACAAAGGTTGTAATCTTCGGGGATTATGATACCGGTAAAACAACCACCCTTGAGCAGCTCTGTGATAAGATAACAAAGGTTGAGTACAAGGGCACAACACTGGCACTGGATTATGGTAACTGCATCGTTAACGGTGAGAAGATACACCTCTTTGCAACACCCGGCCACGAGAGGTTCAAGTTCATGCTTGAGATCATCTCCAATGGCCTTGATGCCGCCATAATAGTGGTGGATAACTCAAGGGGGGTAACCCTGGCTGAGAAGGAGATAATGGCAGAACTTGAGGAGAAAAACATCCCATACGTTGTGTTCTCAAATAAACAGGACCTTGATGATTCTGAACTTGAGATTGACAGGGATGTGGATGTTCTGCCCACCATTGCAACCGAGGGTGAGGGGCTGATGGACGGTCTTCAGCTTCTGCTCCAGAAACTTAACTGATTCTTTTTTCCGGTGGTATCCATCAGGGATATTGACAGGATAATGGAGGGTCTTAGGAGCCTCTACTCCCTCAGGGTCTTTGAGGACAGGGACCCCTACCGTGTCCTCATAAGAACAATACTCTCCCAGAGGACCCGGGACGAGAACACCGATGAGGCAACCGCCAGGCTGTTCTCTGAGTACCCCACCATGGAGGACGTTGCATATGCACCGGTTGAGAAATTGGAGCAGCTTGTAAGGAAGGCTGGCTTCTATCACGTCAAGGCACGGAGGATCAGGGAGGTTTCGCGGATTCTCCTTGAGGAATACGGGGGGAGGGTCCCTGATGACATTGATGAACTCCTTAAACTTCCAGGTGTTGGGAGGAAAACAGCAAACTGTGTACTTGTATATGCATTCAATAAGCCAGTGGTCCCTGTTGATACACATGTCCACAGGATATCAAACAGAATAGGCCTTGTGAACACCAGGACACCTGAGGAGACCGAGAGGGTCCTCATGGAGGTCATACCCAGGAAATACTGGATAGAACTCAATGACCTCATGGTCCAGTTCGGACAGGACATATGCAGGCCAGTGGGTCCGAGGCATGAGGAATGTCCCATTGCAGATGAATGCGACTACTATAAGAGCTTGATGGACGAAAGGGAAAAAACCTGATGTTTAGGAGTTAATATTTACTTTTTTCAGGCATTCATGAGGGGATACTTGATTAATTAAAATAAGATTAGAGTCAATCTATTCAAAATTAAAATCTAGAAGTCTAGTTTCTCAGAGCGTCACAGGAAAAAAATATCAATTTAATTGATTTTTTATTCCCTGAGGGATGCCACCTTCTCTGCAAAGGCTGATAAAACCTTCTTTGAGAGGCCCTCAATGTACTTGAGTGACCCTGCGCATTCATGTCCACCCCCATCGATCACCGCCTCAGGAATCTCCTCTGCCAGTTCCCAGACTATCTCGTTGAGGTTGAACCCGAATTTCTCATTCACAGCATCGGTTGCCCTTATAACCCCGAAGTCCGGTCCATAGGCAAGGGTGATTATTGGTGTCTCCTCGCCGTGCTTCTGGACCATGTAGTCATGGACGAAGCCGCAGGTCTTGCCGGGGGCAGGGAAGGTGAAGCGGTGTGAGTACTTCTCAACGTCAAGGACATTGAAGAGTATACCATTGGGGAGCATCGTGGATTTGAGGTTGGGTATCGCGGCCCGGAGCTGGGTATCAACCTTTCTCTCGTATTCCCTGTAGAGGGCGTCCACCAGTTTTTTGTGCTTATCAAGATTTCCAAGACCAAGGATGGTGTCTATTATGCCCCTTCCATTCATGAATCGGAGGTAAAAAGCCTCAAAGTCAACACAGGCGGCTATTTTTTCAAGCTCCTCCCGTTCATAGCCCCGCTCACCTGCGAGTTCAATGTAACCTTCGGCTTCAGGGGAGTTTGCATGGTCCCCCACAGCAGCAATGCCGGGGAGGTGCAGGATCCTCTCGGTGATCTCAGGGTTTATCATCTTGGCTATCTCCACTGAAAGGGCACCAGCCGTTATCTGGGAGTCCCCACCCACCAGGTATGGGTTCACGTGCACGTCAACGTATTCATCAACCTCCACCCTTCCATCGGTGACCTCACCCGGGTAGTGGTGGTCCACGACCACTATTTCGATGTCATAGATCTTTGCCTTCATGAGGGCGAGTATGTCCTCCTCTGTCGACCCGTTGTCAAGGAGCACAAGGAGGGGGAGTTTCTGCCCGTGCCTTTCCAGGTCCTCAAGTGCATAGGAAAGGTCCTTCACCACGTCCTCCAGTTCATAGAACGGGGCCTTACTTGGGGCCCTCTTGAAGTAGTGCCACTCTGCATCTGTGCTCGGGTTCAGTTCCCTCAGCAGGGGCACAACTGCCTTTTCTATGGCCACACCTGCACATATACCATCGGCGTCTGCATGGTGCCTTACCAGTATGGATCTTCCATCGTATATTGCCCTTCTTATGGCCTTGGCTGCTTCAATGAGTTTTGGCCTCAGTTTTTCAAGGGTTTCGCTTTCTATGAGGAGGTCCTTCCTCTTAGGTTCTGCCCTCCTGTCAATTGCCTCATCGATGAGCCTCCTTGCCTCAGCAGCATCCTTTCCTATGAGGCGTTCAATGGACTCTGATTCTATCTGGATCTTACCGGTGTGCTGGTTAACCTCACCTATAACCTCAACTATGTGTCCTATCTGGATGTGGGGGTAGACCCTTATGCCTGGCTCATCAAAGGCCGCTGCCCAGGTTGTCCCTGTCTCATCTGAGATTGTGAATATTGTTGGTCCTGAGGTCTGCTGTATCTGTATGACCTCACCCACTATTCTCACTGTTTTACCAAGACTCTTGGTGTCTATATCAGCTATTCTTGTCCTTGGGAGGTCCTTTTTTAATTTAACGATCTCATATGGTCCCTTTATACTGGCGGGTATCATGTCAACCTCGCCCTTATAGGGCTTCACATGGGATACCCTGACGAATATTTCGTCACCGATCCTGTGGTCAGGGAACAGGCCCCTCATGAGCCCCCAGACATGGCTGTTGAGGCTCACAAATACGCCATATTTTTCTATCCTCGTTATCTTCCCCCTGTATACGCTTCCGACCTCAAGGTCGTCGATGGTGCATGCAGGGTGGAGGACGTAGACGTGTTCCTTCTTCTGGCAGTCAGGGCAGTACTCGTCCCTGCCACTTATCCTCTTTCCACATGAGGGGCATATGTTAACCTCACCCTTACCCCCACAGGCGGGGCAGGGTTCCCTCACCTCGACCTCACCCTTTCCCCTGCATACCTCGCAGGGCACGTCATGGGCCTCCTCAAGGTCGAATCTCTGCCTTGCAGTGTTTGACACACCCTTGAAGTGGTCCTTAATATCCTCTGTTGATTGGTAGCCTGTCCCATGGCATGCGCTGCATATTTTGTAACTTTTAACACGGTAACCCTTACCCTTACATTCACTACATGACTGGATCATGGTATTCCTCATAGAAACGATTTATTTAATGATAAATAACAGGAACTTATTATATAATGGCGGTGTTCATTATTTATATTTGATTGTTGTGGAGCTGGAGGAATAACATGTCGGGGACATCACCCATAGTTGAGGGGATAATTAACTTTTTTGACAGGAGGAGACACCCATCAGGGGGTTACACACTATATGAGGGGCTTCCTGACTCTAAAAACACGTATTACGCCATAAAGTCCTTGGAGGTCATAGATTCTCTCCCAGATGATATCCGTAGAACCCTTGACTGGCTTGAGGAACTGCACTCAAGGGGTAGCTTCGCTGCCCAGGGACTTTTCTACAGGTGCAGTTTGCTGGCTGATTATGGCAGGGAGTTCCGGGTAAAAAAAGGTTTCTAGATCTTCTCAGAATGTCCTACAGGAAATCAAAGCTTGAAATAACGTATTACATGGATTCGGTCCTCCGTCTCCATGGCGAATACCTTGAGGGGGTCCCCAAATGGGTTCTTTCGCTTCAGAACGATGACGGCGGATTTGGAAGGTACGGGTCAGACATCATAAACACACACTTTGCAGTTGAGATACTGGAGGCCCATGGTGTTGGTTTCAGCAGGAAGGATGTGCTTGAATTTGCTGATTCCTGCTGGGGTGATGGTGGGTGGAACTTCACACCCCTATCCTATCCACCCTACCTTGAGACGGTTTACGCAGGATTCAGACTCAATGAGATCCTCAGGGGAAGGAAATATGACGTGGAGGACTTTATATTGAAACTGAGAAACCCTGATGGAGGGTTCAGGAGGTCACTTTATATGGGTATATCTGAACCGGAGTACACCTACAGGGCGGTTTATATGCTCTTCAGCGGGCGTTGAGTGATGATTATCATGTTCTGTTATAGGATTTACAAGCAGTTAAATTCGGAAGAGGAGGGAAATTCATTTTTCTGATGGGGCTTTATCATGAATAGGGCAACTAAATTCATAATCATACTTGGAATTGTGAGTCTCTTCGCAGACATGACCTATGAGGGTGCTAGGGGAATAACGGGACCATTCATGGCCTTTCTCGGTGCCAGCGCATTCATGGTTGGATTCGCGGCAGGGTTCGGTGAACTCTCCGGGTACCTCATAAGGTTCCTTTCAGGGTACGTCTCAGATAGAACCGGGAGGTACTGGTTCATAACATTTGCAGGCTACATTATCAACCTGATCGCCGTGCCTCTACTTGCATTTGCAGGTAACTGGCAGGTGGCGGTTCTCCTGATAATAATTGAGAGGGTGGGTAAGGGCCTCAGGACACCACCCAGGGATGCTATTTTATCATATGCCTCCTCCACTATGGGTCATGGAACTGGATTTGGGATACATGAGGCCCTCGACCAGATCGGGGCTGTTGCAGGACCTTTCATAGTTTTCCTGGTCCTGGCACTTGGTGGAGGGTTCAGGGAGGGGTTCCTGGTCCTTGCAGTTCCAGCGATCATGGCACTCTCAGTTCTAACTGCAGGTTACCTCCTCTTCCCACGTCCAGGTGAACTTGAAACCTCAACCCGGATCGATTACACGTCCTTCAGGGGATCCTACTGGATTTACATGCTCGCTGTATGTTTCATAGCCCTCGGTTACGCCGATTTTCCACTTGTGGGTTACCACCTTGGAGTGAGCGGGGTTCTGGAACCCTCAATGATTCCTGTCCTCTATTCCCTTGCCATGCTTACAGATGCCGTATCAGCGCTCATCTTCGGAAGGTACTTTGACAGGTATGGTTTCAGGGTTATGGCCCTCGCAGTATTCATATCCATGCTCTATGCCCCCCTAGCCTTCCTTGGCGGCTCACTGGCAGCGGTTACTGGCGCCGCACTCTGGGGTGTGGGTATGGGTGCCCAGGAGTCTGTTATGAGGGCTGCAGTCTCAAGGTTTTCCCCACCAGAGAGGAGGGGCTCAGCCTACGGGACTTTCAACATGGTGTTCGGGGTTGCCTGGTTTTCAGGAAGCCTTCTTATGGGTTACCTCTATGGTGTATGGATACCCGCGGTTGTCCTCTTCTCACTTGTAACTCAGTCGGCTGCCATAGCTGTAATAGCTGGTATTGAAAGGATGGAGGGGCAGGATTCTAGATAAAGGCAGGTGGTATTGAAAAGATGGGGGGAAGGTTCATTAGGTGAAGCAACCGCAAAACTTATATAAAATCAGTCTGAAAGTTCAATCTATAGGTGATGGAGTCCACCTTTAAACGCTTTTTCTGGCTGATGACTCCTGCAGAAAAAAATGTAGGAGGAGCTATCCTCCAGATGGAGGTATCAATTTGGAGTATGTTGCATTCAGCGTAGCTGTTATTATCTTACTTGGCCTTCTGTTCAGCAGAGTATTCAACCGTATCGGAATACCTGGAATCACGGGGATGCTTGTACTTGGCATGCTGATAGGTCCCCATGGACTTAACCTGATATCAAAGAGTATAATGGACGTTTCACCGGACCTCAGGGTCATAGCACTCATAATAATCCTCCTGAGGGCTGGTTTCGGTATAAACCTTGAAAGCCTCAGAAAGGTGGGTATGACGGCAGTTAAGATGAGTTTCATACCCGACGTGGTTGAGGGGTTCGCTGTGATGTTCGCGGCCCACTACATAC
This sequence comes from Methanothermobacter marburgensis str. Marburg, assembly GCF_000145295.1. Classification (NCBI taxonomy): domain Archaea; kingdom Methanobacteriati; phylum Methanobacteriota; class Methanobacteria; order Methanobacteriales; family Methanobacteriaceae; genus Methanothermobacter; species Methanothermobacter marburgensis. Next base: position 1,068,399 of record NC_014408.1, on the reverse strand, counting down.
TGGGGCTTCCACTCATAGAGGCGGGTATCCTTGGTTTTGTTATAGCCGCGGTTTCACCTGCGGTTATAGTCCCACAGATGCTATCCTTCATTGAGAGGAGGATGGGGACAGCCAAGGGTATACCCACCATTATACTCACAGGTGCATCTGTGGATGACGTTGTTTCAATAACCCTCTTCTCGGTGTTCCTGGGAATGTATCAGGGACAGCAGGTTAACTTCCTTGTGGAGGCCCTGGGGGTTCCGATGTCCATTCTGACAGGTATAGTTGCAGGTCTTGCCCTTGGCCTTGCCCTGGTGTATCTCTTCAGGAAATTTGAGATAAGAAACACTGAGAAGACGCTTATCATCCTGGGCGCTGCAATACTTCTTAAAAATGCAGGGGATATACTCAGTGCACATGTCCCGATAGCCGCACTCGTTGGCGTGATGGTAACAGGGCTTGTTATACTTGAGAGGATGCCTGAGACAGGACTCAAGCTCTCTGAGAAATTCAACAAGGTATGGATATTTGCAGAGATACTGCTCTTCGTGCTTGTGGGGGCAGCGGTTGACGTTAAACTCATATTCCAGGTGGGGCTCCTGGGACTTGCGGTGATAGTCCTGGGACTTGCAGCAAGGAGCATGGGTGTGCTCCTGGCACTCAGGGGCTCCAACCTTAATTTGAGGGAAAAAGTATTCTGCATAGCAGCATACATACCAAAAGCTACTGTGCAGGCAGCTGTGGGTGCCATACCCCTTGCTGCGGGGGTTGCAGCGGGTCAAACAATACTCGCAATGGCGGTGCTTGCCATACTTTTCACAGCACCTGTGGGATCGCTGGCTGTTAGAATCACAGGGGAAAGGTTCCTGGAGGTTGAAGGGACCCAGGTTGAAGGGACCCCATAAGGGGACCTGAACCTTTCAGTTTATAAAAAGTGTGTACTGTGGGTTAACTGAACCTCTCAGGATTTTTATTTACAATTTCCTGTCTTTTTCTTTCAAATTCCTTTGCACTCAGCATGTAACCATTTGCAAGTTCTATATTGGAGTTCCCGCTCTCGGTATCGTTCAGTGTGAACATCTGTATGGCATTCTTAAGCTGGTAGGTGGCGTTGAGTTTTGCCTCCAGCTCAGAGACCAGTAGTTCGATGTAGTTGACCACTATGGGGTCACCTGCATCCTTAGCATGACCCAGGGCCTCGGATGCAAGGCTCCTTGCGGAACTGTACTCACTCTCTGCAAGTTCACACTTTGAAAGCGCCTCGTCCAGTTTGAAGCTGTTTGCTGCAAGTGCTGATTCATTGAAATAAGCATCACCCTTCTTTATATGATCATTTATCTGGGGGGTAAGCTGGTTGATGCTGCTGTTCCCTGAAGTTATGCATCCACTCACACTCACGGTAAGAAGAAGGAGTGCAATAAGATAGATCCGCTTCATGGAGAGGATTTTATAATTTGAAAAATAAAAGTTTTGGGTTTATGGGCTCAGTTTTTTTTGGCAGTTATGGAGCCAGATGGTCTGTAACTATGGGGTTTATGGTGTCAGGATTCTTCACTGGTATGGAGTCAGATAATCTGTAAATTAATCTTCACTCACTGTCCATGTGCTGAATCAGGGCTATCCTCACCCCATTGGGGTCCTCTATGAATGCAAGTTTTCCCACCGTTATGGGTGTTGGTTCCATTACAACCTTTGCCCCACGGGATCTCAGCTCCCTGAGTGTGACTTCAAGGTCATCAACGTCCATTCCCACCGAGAATAACCCCTGTTTATTGATGGGATTCCTTATGAGCTCCACCATGGTTTCCCCATCACCCCTGAGGAGGGTTATCTCACCATGATCTCCGAGGTCATAGTGGCTATCCACCTCAAAACCCATGACATCCCTGTAAAATCGGACGGATTCATCCATATCTTCAACTATCATGGTTATGTATTTAATTTTCATAAATAAAGCCTCCTTCCATAAAAACTCTCTAGAGGATCCCGTACATACTAATACATGCCCAGATACTTCTTATTTAAATTTAGAGCAGCAAAATTCATTCTATGGATTAATTTAAGGGTTGATTGGACCATCTCAGTACCAGAGTCCATGTATATTGCAGTAGGCCCTCACCATGAACTCTGAGTCAGGGTCAACAGGGAATTCAGCCTCTGGCCTGTCACCTGGACTGAGATCCCTCCTGTGGACCTCCTCCCCTGCTATGACCTCTACCCACTGTATGTGATGGTTCTCCTCCATTGGGTGGGGTACCTCACCAATTTTAACCCTGATCCCATCGCCGCTCCTCTCAACAACGGGCACGTGCTTTTCAGGGCCAACATCTGTCCTTCTTGCAACGAGGAGCTCCATTGGCTGGTTGCAGCATACAAGCTGACCCGCACCGGGGTTGAGCACCTCAACGATGTTTCCGCAGACGTTGCACCGGAATATCTGGTTCCTTTCTGTCATGTGGCTTCCCTTCTAGTACTCCTCACATTTCACCTGGAAGTACCTGGCGGGGTGGTCACATGATGGACACTTCTCTGGTGGCTCTGTACCCTCATGGACGTAGCCACACTTCCTGCAGACCCAGACCACAGGTTCATCCTTCCTGTAAACTTTGCCTGTTTCAACAAGTTTAAGGAGCTTTCTGTAACGTTCCTCGTGGTGCTTCTCTGCCTCTCCTATCGCCCTGAGCCTCTTGGCAATCTCAGGGTACCCCTCCTCCTCTGCAACATCGGCAAATTCAGGGTACATTTCGCTGTTCTCGTAGTGCTCACCTGCAATGGCAGCTATCAGGTTCTCATCGGTACTTCCAAGTATGAGGGGAGCCTCGGCATCCACAACAGTGGACTCGGGCTCATCCCCTGCTTCCTCTCTGAGTTGATTTATGAGGCGGAAGAGCCACTTGGCGTGTTCCCTCTCATTGTCCGCGGTGGTCAGGAATATCTCGGATATCTGCTCGAATCCCTCCTTCTTTGCAATTTTCGCATAGAAGGTGTACCTGTTCCTTGCCTGGCTTTCACCAATGAAGGCCTTTGTAAGGTTCTCCAGGGTCCTTTTCATTTTTTTCACCCATCTAATATATGCCATCAACTCATATTTAATCCTTTCATTTTATGTTCCCTGGCTGTGAACCTAACCGCTCTGACCCCTGAAGCTGAATGTCTTGGCGTTGAGGGCCACTATGACAGTACTTACAGACATGAGTATGGCCCCCATGGCTGGCGTCAGGATAAGGCCCTGACCATACAGCACCCCAGCAGCAAGGGGGAGGGCTATGACGTTGTAACCTGTGGCCCAGATCAGGTTCTCCTTCATCTTGCTGTAGGTGGCCGATGCAAGGTCCATGAGGTCAACAACATCCAGGGGGTTGCTCCTCACAAGCACCACATCCGCACTTTCGATCGCCACGTCGGTCCCGGCCCCTATGGCTATTCCTATATCTGCCTGTGCAAGGGCCGGGGCGTCGTTGACACCATCCCCCACCACGGCAACCCTGAGTCCATCGTCCTGCAGCCCCCTTATGACCTCATATTTCTCCTGGGGGATGAGTTCTGCCTGGTATTCTTCAATGCCAAGTTCTGAGGCAACCCACTCGGCGACCCTCTGGCTGTCACCGGTTAACATCAGGCACCTTACACCCCTTGATTTGAGAATCCTAGTGGCCTCCCTTGCCTCTGGGCGTATGACATCTGCAAGGGCAATGCAGCCCTTCAGTTCATCATTCACGGTTACAAAGACCGTGGTTTTTGGCTGCTCCATGAGTTCATCAACCCGGGGGTCCTTAACCATGAGTCCGAGTTCCTCTGTGTAACTGTAGCTGAGTACCTTCACCCTTGATCCGTTCACATGCCCCATGACGCCCCTTCCACCTATCGCCGCAAAGTTCTCCACAGGGAGCACCTCATCCACGGCCTCAACTATGCCCCTGGCTATGGGGTGACTGGAGGCTGACTCAACGGCTGCAGCATAGGATAGTATTTCCCCTTCATCCATTTCAGGGTCAAAGGATATGACATCGGTTATTCCCAGCTCACCAACAGTCAGTGTCCCTGTCTTGTCAAAGACAACAACATCAGGGTTCATGGCGTTTTCGAAGGCTTTCCGGTTCCTTATGAGTATCCCCCTTCCTGCTGAGATTGCGGTGGAGACCGCTATCACAAGGGGTATTGCAAGTCCCAGGGCATGGGGGCAGGCGGTGACCATGACCGTCACTGACCTTTCAAGTGAGAAGAAGGCTCCCATACCAATTGCGTACCACGCTGTGAATGTGATAGCCCCCCCTGTAAGGGCGACAAGGGTTAACCAGAATGCCGCCCTGTCTGCCAGCACCTGCGTTCTTGTCCTTCCCTCCTGGGCCGTTCCCACAAGCTGGATTATCTGGGAAATGAATGATTCCTCACCAACACGCTCCACCTCCACGGTTAGGGAGCCTCCGGTGTTGATGGAACCCCCAATAACCAGGTCACCAGGGGATTTTCTGATGGGAACGGACTCCCCTGTGAGCAGCGCCTCATTTACATGGGACTCCCCCTTTATCACGGTTCCATCAGTGGGTATCTTCTCCGCTGACCTCACAAGCACAATGTCACCTGGTTTGAGGTCGGCCACATCAACATCCTCAACCTTCCCGTCGACCAGGAGGTGGGCCTTCTTGGGGATGAGCCTTGCAAGCCTCTCAATGGCCCCTGAGGCGCTCCGGACGGATCTCATCTCGATCCAGTGCCCCAGTAGCATGACGTCAATAAGGGTTACAAGTTCAACGAAGAATACCATACCCTCAAGGCCCGCCAGTACCCCCAGGCTGTAGATGTACGCCATGGTTATGGCCACTGCGATGAGGGTCATCATACCGGGGGTTCGGGATGAGATCTCCCTCAGGGATCCCCTCAGGAAGGGGTAGCCCCCATAGAAGAAGATGATGGAGGATATAATCAGAACAACGAATTCACTACCCTCAAAGCTTACCAGAACAGTCCCTGTTGGCAGTTCACCAAGCAGGATAACAGGGATGGTAAGTAGGAGGCATACAATGAACCGCCTCCTGTATTCCATTTCATGGTGTCTGTGCATCTCCATCCTAGATCACCCCCAAGTGTTCCATGACGTCTCTGGGATCATTCAGCGGGGGGTAGCATCTGCTGCCATCACAGAGGTAGTAGGCGCAGCCCTCAGGCGGGGCCCTCTTACCCCTAAGGTGTGGGGGTGCAATGGGCCAGTCACGGGGCATAACGGTCATGGTGAAGTCAGGTATCAGTTTCTTCATGAGCTCCACGGGTATAACGGGGTTTCCGCTGCATACGACGGTGAGTGACCTCCCTCCACTGATGGCCCACTCTAAATTGGAGAGGAGGAATGTGTGGGCTGCCGGTGCAGATTCAACATCACCGGCAAAGGCCCTCATCACGCCCCTGGCAGATTCTGTTAGATCATCATCCTCGAGGATGCCTCCCAGCCTCAGGAGGTTAAGCATCTGCACAGAGTTTCCTGAGGGTATAGCACCATCAGTCGCATCCATGGGTCTTACTATTAGCTTGGGGTCATCGGTTAAATAGAATCCACCATCAGGGGCACCGAATCTATCCTCAAGGGATTCTGATAGTTCAAGGGCCATCTCAACGTAACCCTCCCTGAAGGTCGCATCATGCAACTCAAGGAGGCCCCAGATGAGGAATGCGTAATCATCGAGCTTTCCGTCTATTCCAGCCTCCGAGTCACGGTAGCGGTGAAGAAGCTCACCATCCACGTGTAGGTTGTCCATGATGAATTTGAGGCATCTCTCTGCGGCGGCCAGGGCCTCTTCGCTGTCGAGGATCCTCCCACACGCTGCAAGGGCCCCAAGCATAAGGCCGTTCCAGTCAGTTAATATCTTATCATCCAGGGCGGGGGTCGGCCGCTCCATCCTCCTCTCAAGGAGGTGCCTCCTTGCATTCTCTATGATCTCATTGAGCTCATCAAGTGTGAGGTTGAACTCATCTGCAACCCTCCATGGGGAGCCAATGTGGAGTATGTTCTCCCCCCTCACATCACCTGCAAAGTTTCCATCCTCAAGGACGTTGAAGTAGCGCATTACAACGTTTGCGTCATCCCCCAGGACCTCGCGTATCTCAGAGGCCCTCCAGAGGTAGTACTTACCCTCAACTCCCTCACTCTCGGCATCCTCTGCTGAATAGAAAGCCCCCTCAGGGGACTGGAGGTTTCCAAGAACGTATTCAACAATCTCAAGGGCGGTTTTTTTGTAGAGATCATCACAGGTAACCTGGAAGGCCTCCAGGTAGGCTTTCAGTATCAGTGCCTGATCATAGAGCATCTTCTCAAAGTGTGGCACAGTCCAGGTGGGTTCAACCGCGTATCTGTGGAATCCGTAGCCCAGCTGGTCATATATGCCCCCGTACCTCATCCTCCTTAGGGTAAGGTTAACCATCCTCAGGGCCTCATCGTCCCCTCGCCTCAGGTGATACCTCAGGAGGAAGTAGATGTTGTGGGGTGTCGGGAACTTCTGGTAGGACCCGAAGCCGCCGTTCCGGGTATCGAAGTTCCTCCTTAGATACTCATATGCTGCATCCACGGTTTCAGGTTTGAGTTTGGATGCTTTCGCCACAGACTTTTTAAGGGCACTGACAACATCCCTGGCAGTTTTTACTATTCCATCAGGGTCGTTCTTCCAGAGCAGAACCACCCTTTCGAGGATTGTCCTGAGGCCTGGTACACCGCCCCGGTCGTCGGGCGGGAAGTAGGTTCCTGCAAAGAATGGTTCCCCCTCAGGTGTCATGATGATGGTGAGGGGCCAGCCACCTGTCCCGGTCATCATCTGGCAGACCTTCATGTATATGGCGTCGATGTCAGGGCGCTCCTCCCTATCAACCTTGACAGCCACAAAGTTTTCATTGAGTATGTCTGCGATTTCAGGGTCCTCAAAGGATTCCCGTGCCATCACATGGCACCAGTGACATGTCGAGTAGCCTATGGATAGAAATATGGGTTTTTCTTCCTCCCCTGCCAGCTGGAATGCCTCATCCCCCCACGGGTACCAGTTAACAGGGTTGTGGGCATGCTGAAGCAGGTAGGGACTCTTCTCATTTATCAGAGAATTAGTGAATTCTTTACCTTTCATTTCCTCCCCTCAACATCAATTATGTTGATCCGGCTTTATTAATATTAAGAGGCGTTTGCTGGTGAGGATTCGAATCATTTATTATTTCCCCAATCAAATATGGTACCTGTTGGTGATCCACAATGAGTCTCATCATAACATACATAAGTACCAGGGGATGCGTGATAGCAGGAGACAAACGCAGAATAGCCTACTTTGGGGATAAATCAAAGAGGGAAAAGCTTGAAGAGGAACTATACAGTGGGAAGATAAAGAGTGACGATGAACTCCACAGAAGGGCGTCGGAGCTTGGTGTCAGTATAAAGGTCACAGATGACACAGCCAAGGTGAGAAGCCTGGGGGATGTGGTTGTTGGGGAGATAAGCCAGAAAACCCCATTCGAGACAAAGAGGAGAAGGATATACGCAACAACAGGGGCCTATCAGATAATAGATCTCACAGGCTCAAGGATAACCAGCATGGAGAAGGGTGAAACTGCGATAATCGTCTTCGGAAATAAGGTGGCCAAGGAACTGACAAACAGGTTCCTTAAGAAGAGGTGGAAGACAAAGACGACCCTCAAGGAGGTTGAAAATCTTTTCAGGGAACTCATGGATTACGTTTCATCCAGAACCCCCTCAGTTGGCAGTAAATATGATATCTTCATGAAGAGTCCCTCACTGGATAAAAGGAGCGCACATAAGCTTCTCAGCGATACAATCGTTAGGGACGTCCGGCTCCTCCAGAAGTGGAGGGCTAAACTTAAACAAGAGATGCTTGATCGCAGAGAGGAGATGAAACTGGCATCCAGAATACTCACTGAGGGGGAGGTTGGCCGTGTAATCAGTCAGGACGGCAACCATGTTGAGGTGAAACTTTCAGATGGTGTCGAGGCCTACGACACCAGATGGAAACGTGTTGCAGGCCCCGGTGAGAATGTTCTCATGAGGCTCTCAGACGATGTTGCGGTGGCTGCAGGTGAGGGGGTCGCTGTGAGGAACGAGAACCTCTGCGTGGACGGCAGGGACATAAAACTTGAGTGCGACGTCATAATCTGCCGCACTGAGGAATAGACTTTTAAGAAATCGTCAGGGGGATAGATTTTTATAATCTCCCCCCATTACATAGATAGGTGATATAAAATGAGGCTAACATTTCTGGGGAGTGGTGGCGGACGATTTCGCCACCATAACACAGAAGAGGATGACCGGTGGACTTAGAATTGATGGATTCGGTGGAATGAACATCCATGTGGATCCCGGTCCGGGTGCCCTTGTGAGGTCCTACCAGTTCGATGCTGACCCCAGAAAACTGGATGCAGTCATGGTCTCACATTCACATACGGACCATTACACCGACGCCGAGGTACTCATAGAGGCGATGACAAGAGGGATGACCCGCCAGAATGGGACTGTTGTGGGTAGTGTGAGTGTCATAGATGGCTACAGGGACTGGGGTCCCTGCATATCAGATTATCACAAGAGAAAATCTCGCTGCCTGACACTATCCCCCGGCGAGACCGTGGAGATAGGGGAGATTGAGGTGATGGGTACAGGGACCGTGCATGGAGACCCCACAGGGGTGGGATTCAAACTGAGGGCCGGTGATCTTACAGTATCCTACACATCGGATACAGAATACTTTGATGGGCTCTCAGAATACCACAGGGATGCGGATGTTCTCATAGCAAGCGTCATAAGGCCCGGGAACGACCATATAAGGGGTCACATGTGCACCGATGACTTCATAAAACTCGTTGAGGAGGTTGAACCGGGACTTGCGGTGATGAGCCACCTTGGAATGAAGATGATACTCAATGACCCTGAAATGGAGGCATTCAGGGTTCAGGAGGTCACAGGGATCCGTACACTGGCAGCGAGGGATGGGATGAAAATTGAACTGGATGAGAGCGGCATTTTTAACATGATCCGCTGATTTTGCCTGAGATGGTGCGGAAGGGTGAGAACCTGGGGCACCAAAAAATTTTATATAATAAAAATGCATTAATTCTTGACATGCCCCGGTAGCTTAGGTGGGAGAGCGCGGGATTCGTAATCCCGAGGTCGCGGGTTCAATCCCCGCTCGGGGCTCTTATTTTTTCATGGAATGGTTCGGTCAGAAGGGCTCCAACCAGGAGTCCGAGGGCTATTGCAATCACCGTCATTGAAAAGAGTGTTATCTCGGCAATGGAGGTCAGGTAGTTCTTTCCAAGGAGATTGGCAAGTCCTATGAACCCTATGGACCCCGGTGCAAGGAACCAGAAGGCAGGGTAGAGCGTGACAAAGTGGGGGGTTTTACTAGCCATCTCAATGGCCCTAGCCACCAGTGTCATGGAGAGGGCACCCAGAAAGGCCCCAAGAAGCCCTCCTCCAATGGTGTTTCCAAGCTGCTGACCAACAAGTGCCGTGTAGAGCACAAGGAGTATCCAGGGAAAATCGCTTCTGTAAACCGATAGGAAGAGGTATATTCCAGCCGCAAAGAGCACAGCGCCAATGTAGGGACTGTAACTAAGTGTTGAAATTTTGATTGCCGCGAATTCCTCCTGGGGAAATCCATTGATCTGCATACCCATCAGAACACCGAATACCAGGAGCAGAAGGAGCATACAGCCGTATATCACCCTGCTGGACCCTGATACGAGTTCACCGCTTGCAAGTTCATATATGCCCGTTGTGAGGGTGACCCCCGGGATGAAGTATATGAGTGGGGGTACAATGAGGGTGAGGTTACCTGTGACGGCCCCCGCCCTTATCAGAAAGAATGCAACACCTGAAACCGTGAAGGAGGCGAGTACAGGCATGATTAGGGAGAGCCTCCTGTTACCATAACCCAGCACTATCAGCGCACCTGATATTACGCTCAGAAGGGAGGAATAGACAACAAGGTTCAGATCAGGCTGTATCAGGAAGGCTATCCCCACTGAGAGGAGCAGGTACCCGAGGAACATCCCGTAGCGCCCGAACCTGTGGGGTCCACCCACTATTTCCCTGAGTTCATCAAGTGCGTCGCTGATTTCGGTCCCGCCTGACCTGACAGCGTCAATGAGCCTGTAAATCTTTGTAACTTGGTGGAGAGGCATCACACCTGGTGACTGGGCTGCAAGGCTCATCCGTGATGTCTCCCCGCCAGCCTTGATTATCAACATGGTTGGGAGGACCGAAACCTCAACCTCCACATTCTGTGACTCTGCAATGCCTCTTAAAATTCTTTCAGTCTCAGAAACAGAGTTTCCTGAGGCTATAAGCGCCCTGCTGAGTTCCTCAAGGAATTCAACCAGTTTATCCGTCATTTTCCTTCTTGCTTATATCTGTGGGGTGGATGAAACCGGCCCTTATCATGTGGTCTGCAAGGACCATCGCGACTGCGGCCTCGGCCACAGGCACAACCCTCGGGCATATGCAGGGGTCGTGCCTTCCATGGATCTCAATCCCGGTCTCCTCCATCATCTCAAGGTCGACGCTTCTCTGGGGCAGCGATATTGATGGTGTGGGCTTCACAGCTATCCTTGCAGTTATGGGCATGCCGCTGGATATACCCCCGAGTATACCCCCTGAGGTGTTGGTGGTTGTCCTTATTTCACCGCCAGAGATGTAGAACTCGTCGTTTATTTCACTGGCATGGTGCTCTGCAACCTCAAATCCCATTCCTATCTCCACACCCTTCACAGCCCCGATACCCATGAGTGCGGCTGCGAGTTCAGCGTCAAGTTTACTGAAGACAGGGTCTCCAAGCCCGGCGGGCACCCCCAGCGCCACAACCTCAACGACTCCGCCAATGGAGTCACCCATTTCCTTAGCATCAAGGATGGCTTTCTCCATCAATCTGGCCGCAGCGGGATCAGCACATCTAACAGGGTTTCTCTCTGCGTACTCCCCTATCAGTTTCAGGTTTACCCGGTCTGCCCTGATGTCACCCACCTGTACCACGTGTGCGTTCACCTGGATACCATGGGTTCCGATGAGTTTCTTTGCAACCGCCCCGCCAATCACGTGTCCAATGGTTACCCTTCCACTTCCACGGCCACCTCCACGGTGGTCATAGTGGCCGAACCTGACCCTCCAGGTGTAGTCGCCGTGGCCGGGTCTTGGCACCGACTTGAGGTTACTGTAACTTGCAGAGTCAACGTCACGGTTCCTGACAATTCCTGCTATGGGGGTCCCGTCTGTTTTACCCTCGAATATCCCTGAAAGTATCTCAACCCTGTCCATTTCACCCCTGGGGGTAGTTAAACTGCTCGTACCGGGTCTTCTCCTGTCTAGTTCCCTCTGGATGTCCTCTTCACTCAGTTTAAGGCCTGCGGGGCAGCCATCGATAACCGCCCCAAGTGCAGGTCCATGGCTGGACCCGAAGGTTGTAACCCTGAATACTTTGCCGGTACTGTTCCCAGCCACCGAATCACCACCATGAGTTATGAATTCATCAACCTAATCCCTTGAGGGGAGCATGGGTATTAACCATCCAACGAAGCTATCAACACTTCTTGTCTGCATGTAAACGGTTCCTGTACCTTCAAATTCGGCTACAAGTCCCTCTCCACTGAGAAATGTGCTTTTAAGTCCTCCGATCTTTCGCACATGGAAGTCAAGGCCCTCTGTGAAGGCTACGATGTGGCCTGTGTCCACAACGAACCTCTCATTCACAAGTTCCCTGTGGTATATTGCCCCGAAACTTGAGAGGAATATGGGTCCAGAGGCCCTCAGTTTAAGCAGGAAGAGGCCCTCACTTCCGAAGAATGTTTTGAAACCCCCAAATTTTGTATCTATCTCCACATCCTCTGAAGCCGCCATGAATGAACCGCTCTGAGCATAGACTGTTTCATGGGTTTCGATGACCTCAACATCCCCCGGGTATGATGGTGCAAGCTGTATCTCACCCCTCCCCTGGGAACGGAAGGTGTTGAGGAAGACACTTTCCCCCCCAAGCATGGATCTCTTAACAGCCCCCAGAAGACCCCCTGTTTCGGTCTGGATCTCTATGTTGGAGCTCATACTCACCATTGCACCGGCCTCTGCCTTTATGGCTTCACCGCTTTCAAGCTGGATATTGACCATACTGTAACTTGGTCTGTGTATAATTTCATATTTCATGCAGTTATCTGTGTAGTTTTTAATTAATAAACTGATCAGCTGAAGCCGATGTGTGCAGATTTTTCAGAGAATTGGTTAACTGATTTCCCTAAGTCCATGTGTTTGTGGATCTAGAACCTGAAGAGCATGCAGGGGTGTCGCACGGCATGTTATTCAGGCATCTTGAGTAGCTGCAACACATCCACATGCTATCAGTGCATGTAACCTAAACCTTTAACTGTGGTCTCCATACTTATCCCTATACATGAAGGTGCTCAGGGATATCTACAGTGTGCTCATGGAACTCTATGGCCCCCAGGGGTGGTGGCCCCTCCTTGATAGGGATACCCTCAAACTCAGGTACCACCCTGGCGACTACACCCTGCCCTCATCTGAGAGGGAGATCTTTGAGGTGATGGCAGGGGCAATACTCACCCAGAACACGTCCTGGGACTCTGCCGCAGCTGCACTCCGCAACCTTGCATCAATGAATGTCCTTGAACCTGAGGGTATACTTGCAGCTGAGGACGATGAACTTGAGGGCGCCCTCAGATGTGCCGGTTTCTACAGACAGAAGGCATCATACCTGAGAGAGATTTCAGAGTTCTTCATATCCCTCGAGGGCGCCACACCATCCAGGAAGGAGCTTCTGGGGGTAAGGGGTGTTGGATATGAGACCGCAGACTCCATCCTCCTCTATGGATACAGAAAACCTGAATTCGTGGTTGATGCATACACAAGGAGGATATTATCCCATACTGGCATTATAGGGGGAGATGAGGGCTATTCGGTGATAAAGGAGATCTTTGAAGAAAACCTTGAACCTGATTTCAGGGTCTTCCAGGAGTACCATGCCCTCATTGTAAGGCACGGAAAACTGTATTACCGGGGGCGGGTTCATGGTGAGGGGGATCCCCTCCCACAGAGACTCTATGGTGATTCAGGTGATTGATTTCACTGATCTGAGCATTGCAATAATAAAAAGAACCTTCCACAGGAGATTCGAACTTGCCAGGATCACTGAAAGGTCAGATACCTTCAGGAAAATTGTTAAGAGATTGTTTTTTGAGGGGGACGATATACAGGTCATACCCAGGGACGGGTCGGTTGAGGTAAACAGGAGTTTCCAGCTACCAGAGAACACTGCACTGCCATCAGATGTTCTAAGGAGGATGATACTTCGGTCAAAGCACATATTCAGGATGGACTTCTGCATATGCAGGGTTTCCTCGGGATGCAGTGACTACCCCCACGATCTTGGCTGCCTCTTCCTGGGTCCAGGGGCACTCAGGATATCAGATAAGGTCGGTAGCATCATATCAAAGGAGGAGGCCCTTGAACACATTGAAAGGTGCAGGGAGGCGGGTCTGGTCCACATAATAGGTAGAAACAGGATAGACTCTGTCTGGCTCAATTCGGGCCCATACGATGAATTACTTTCTGTCTGCAACTGCTGTGAATGCTGCTGTCTCTGGAGGATGACACCCCTCCTCTCTGAGGACATAGCATCGTCCATAACACCAATGGAGGGTGTCAGTATCTTAAAGGACGCTAAAAGCTGTGTTCTTTGCGGGCGCTGTGAGGAGGCATGTTTTACAGGTGCCATCAGTGAAGGGGGAGAACACCATGATACCGGGAGGTGCCTCATATGCGGAAGATGCGTTGAGAGATGCCCCAAAGATGCCCTGAAAATAGTTATGGATCCTGATGCTGTTGATGAGGCAGTAATGAGGGTTGAGGTCCTTGTGGACGTGGAATCATGATTTCAATGAACCTACTTCAGGCCGGTACAGCATAATGGCGTTATGTTTTTTAGAGGTGAAAATGTAATAAATATTATCCTGTTCAATCCTTTAAGAGTTACCTGTGAGTGATATTATGGAGTTTCCCACAAAAAGGATGCGAAGATTGAGGAAGAGTCCACAGATACGTGACATTCTCCGAGAAACACGTCTGCACTCATCAGACATCATCTACCCCATTTTTGTGAGCGAAAAACTTGAAGGGGGTGAACCTGAGTCCATAGATACAATGCCTGGACAGTACAGGTACTCTGTGGATGATGCGGTCTCTGAGGCATCCAGACTTGAGGATGAGGGGCTTTCAGCTGTCCTTTTATTTGGCATGCCGTCCACCAAGGATGAGTTTGCCTCATCAGCATATGACCCTGACGGCGCTGTGCAGAGGACCGTGAGGAGGCTTAAGGAGGAGACGGAACTCGTTGTCATGACAGATGTCTGCCTCTGCCAGTACACAACCCATGGCCACTGCGGCATCGTCGTGGATGGGGAGGTGGTCAATGATGAAACCCTTGATGTCCTTGCAAGGATAGCCCTCTCCCATGCAGAGGCCGGTGCAGATGTGGTTGCCCCCTCAGATATGATGGATGGGCGTGTTGCAGCTATACGGCGGGCCCTGGATGATGCAGGATTCAGTGACACGCTGATAATGTCCTATGCCGTCAAGTATGCATCCGCATTCTATGCACCATTCCGTGACGCGGTTTCCTCAGCCCCAGCATTCGGTGACCGCAGATCATATCAGATGGACCCTGCAAATGTCAGCGAGGCCCTCATGGAGGCGGAACTTGACCTTAAGGAGGGCGCCGATATACTGATGGTGAAACCCGCCCTGGCATACCTGGATGTGATAGAGGCTGTGAAGGACAGATTCAGGGTCCCCCTTGCAGCCTACAATGTGAGCGGAGAGTATTCGATGCTGAGGGCGGCTATAGATAGCGGATACCTTACTGAAGAGGCGATATATGAGTCTATCCTGTCAATAAAACGTGCAGGCGCTGACCTTATAATCTCACACTTCGCACCGGAACTTCTGGGGGTGATCTAGTGGACCCCCTCTATGTTTCAAGAATAGCCCAGATAGCATCTGTACTGGAGGTTAGCGGCTATCCGAAACCTGGTAACGTCCACAGAACCCGAGACTTTGATGACATGGTCTATGAGGACTTCCTGGTGAGCGGGATAGTTATTGGGGATACCATGCATCTGGCCGCTAGAAGAGGTGTCGAGCTGAGGGATAGCCTGGATCTCTCAGCCATTGGACTGGGGGAACTCATACTGAGGGCTGTGGAGGATACCGGGAAATGGGTTTCCACCAACACAAACCTGGGTATAGTCATGCTCCTTACACCACTCTCAGCAGCCGCAGGAATGGTTGATGAGGGGGATTTGCAGGGGTTAAGGGAACAGGTGAACAGGTTAATACTTCAGACAACACCTGATGATGCTGTTAATCTCTACAGAGCCATTTCTGCTGCGAATCCAGGTGGTATGGGTGAACATGAAAGCCTCGATGTTAATGACCCTGAATCAGAGCAGAGGATACTTGATGAGAAAATCACACTCTTTGATACACTGAAGATGTCCTCTGAGTGGGACCTCATCGCAAGGGAACTCACATCGGGGATGCCAGTCACCTTCAATGTCGGGTTCCCGGTGTTCAAGGCGACGGTCAGGGAACATGGGATGAACCGGGCAGTTGTCCAGACATTCCTCACAATACTTGCAAGGTTCCCGGACACCCTCATAGCAAGGAAGTATGATGAAAAAATAGCCGAGGAGGTTTCAGAGGAGGCCGCTGAGATTGTTGATAGAGGCGGTGTGCTCACAGAGGCCGGGCTTAAACGTGTTGAAAGGTTTGACAGGAAACTCCACAGCAGAGGTTTAAACCCCGGCACAACAGCCGATCTTACAGCGTCATCCATAATGGTGGGGCTTCTTGATTATTATTCAGAACACAGATGAAAAACTGGATTAAGCAGTTTACGGAGGGAATCAATATGGATCCTGATAGGGTAATCGATCAGCTTCACATTTACGAGAAAAAGGTCCTGAAGGCATTTGAGGATTCAGATAAACCCCTTAAACCAGAGGAGATAGTAGAGTCACAGAATATGGATATAAAATCCGTGATGAGTGCGGCGGGCGCACTTGAATCAAGGGGATTTGTGAGGGTCATCAAGGAGGTAGAGGAAGTAGTATCACTCACAGATGACGGGAAGGTTTATGCAACCCAAGGCCTTCCAGAGAGGAGGGTCATCGATATCATCTCCGGGGAGGGGGAACTTGAGATGTCCGAACTCTCCAGAAGGGCAGGCCTTGATAAGGCTGAATCAGGGATCGCCATAGGCTGGCTTGTGAGAAAGGGATGGGCAAAGATAGCCGATGGGAAGGTTTCACCCACCCAGGAGAAACCCCCTGAGAGCGGAGATGACGAGAAACTCCTTAAAATGCTCCTTGATAAAGGGTCTATAAGGGCCGCGGAACTTCCTGAACACTTAAAGGGTGCCCTTAAGGACCTTGCAGGGAGAAAGGGTATTGTTGATATTAAAAAGGTCAGGAAGCACAGGATTGAACTCACACCCGGGGGCAGGAGACTCCTTGAGAGGGGTGTGGAGATCGCTGAGGAGGCTACCCAGGTCACCCACGAGCACCTGAAGACAGGCTCCTGGAGGAGGCTTCACTACAGGGGCTACAACATTGATGCAGAGTACCCTGTGGTTTACCCGGGTAAGATGCACCCGCTGAGGCGCATAATTGATGAGATAAGGCTCATATTCCTTAAACTGGGGTTTACGGAGTCCAGGGGCCCCCTTCTTGAATCAGCCTTCTGGAACTTTGACTGTCTCTTCCAGCCCCAGGACCACGCTGCAAGGGAGATGCAGGACACTTTCTACGTTAAAAATCCCCCGGTAACTGAACTCCCGGATGAGGATCTTGTGAGGGCTGTGCAGAGTGCCCATGAAACAGGGGGCTCCACTGGATCAGAGGGCTGGCAGTATGAATGGGACAGGGACGTTGCAATGCAGAGCGTACTCAGGACCCACACAACCTGTGTATCCGCCAGGTTCCTGAGGGAGAATGAACCACCCCTCAAGATGTTCTCTGTTGGGAGGGTTTTCAGGAGGGAGACCATAACCTACAAGCATCTGCCAGAGTTCCACCAGGTTGAGGGTATCGTCGCAGGGGAGGATGTTAACTTCAGAAACCTCCTGGGTATACTGAGGGAGTTTTACAGAAAACTGGGATTTGAGGTGAGGTTCAGGCCGGCTTACTTCCCCTACACCTACCTCTCAACAGAATGTGAAATATACCTCCCTGAGAAGAAGAGCTGGATAGAACTTGGAGGGGCAGGTATGTTCAGGCCTGAAGTCCTCGAACCGCTTGGTGTTGAGGTCCCTGTGGCTGCCTTTGGTCTGGGTATCGAGAGGCTTGCAATGATAAGATTTGATATAAAGGATATAAGGATGCTCTACCAGAGCGACCTTGGCTGGCTCAGGGGCCTTCCGGTGACGGATGATCTGAAACTTTAGATCTGCAGAGAAAATGATGGTTCAGAAGGTGTTCAGGAATCATGGTTTAGATCTGCAGAGAAAATGATGGTTCAGAAGGTGTTCAGGAATCATGGGGGGCTGAGGGGCGGTAATATTCACCTTGATCCAGCACCACCATCTCTATGAGCTTTTTATTTTCAAGTGAAAGGAGTACGTTGTACATGCGCCTTGTGCTGAGCCTGAGGGGACCATAGAGAAGGTGGCCCTCAAGGAGGTAACGGGGAACCGGTCCTCCGCCTCCGAGTTCCTTAATGGTCCTCAGGGTTTCCTCCTCTATCTGGTTCAGCTCAGCTTCCCTGACTTCGTCCTGATTTTCCATTACCTTCACATCTTCACCAGGGTTCCCGGCAGTTATCCTCCCGTTTTTTCTTGATATGAGTCCCTTTTTCTCAAGGCTTACTACTATGTCATGATACTCGTGTTCAGGGAGGTCAAGGTTCCTCTTAAGCATCTCCTCTGATACAGGGGCGTTGAGATCAAGCTGCATGTACCTTATTTCCCTGTAGACCATGTTCTCCTTTCTGGTTATAATCTTCAAGGGTTACCTCCTCTGTATGGATTATCTCTGATCAGAGGGGGATGGATGTGTGGAGTGTCCACACCATTCTCTGTATGGATTATCTCCGATCATGAAAGGGGAATCGTGTATTAACCTCTGCTGTACCTCTGAATCAGGAGGGTACCAGTATCTCCGCCGCAACCAGCCGGCAGATATCTGTTTTTGTTATCACACCCACAGGTTTATCGTCATCCATCACAAGGAGGCCTGAAATATCGGCCCTCAGCATGAGGTTGGCGGCGTCCTCTATGTTGTCGTCGGCTGAGATGGTTATAACCTCATCCACCATGATGTTACTCACCTTGAGGTCCCTCTCAGGGTGTTCGCTGTCGGGTTTTATTGATCCGAGGACCCCTATGAGGTCTGTGTAGGATACAACGCCAACAGGTTTACCGTCATCGTCAAGCACAAAGAGTCTTCTGACACCGTGTTTGTACATCTTTTCAAAGGCTTCAAGGGGCCTTGTCTCGGGGCTCACCGTTATTATTTCGGGGTTCATTGCTTCTTTAACTTTCATTGATAATCCCTCAAAAAACTCCACTGGATAATATTATGATGGGGCATCTTTTTATGTTTTGTTGTTCCATTGGCACTGTCCGGTGGCGGGATACCATGCATGCCCCTTGGAGTTGACGCTGCACCGGACCTTCATTCCGATGCATTTAAATATTCAGGTTAATTATTCATGTAATAACTGATTGTTCCATACAGACAATACTGCATGCCTTAAAAAAAGTTTAAATATGACTTTAGATTAATACTATAATAAATTCATATAAAATTACCTGTGGGGTAATAGCCATGATGAGAATAAGCATGTCTCTACCAAAAAAGCTCCTGAATGAGTTTGATGAAGTTTTAAGGGATCGTGGTTACCAGTCAAGGTCCAAGGGTATAAGGGATGCCCTGAAGGACTACATTGTCAGGTACCAGTGGATGAATGAAATGGAAGGAGAGCGAATCGGTATAATTGCAGTTATCTATGACCACCACTACACCGGGGTCATGGAGGATCTTGCGGATATCCAGCACGACTACCGTGAATACATCAATGCGGTTATGCATGTGCACATGACAGAGAAGCACTGCCTTGAGGTGATCGTTGTCAAGGGTGACGTTTCAAAGATCCGTGAACTCACAGAGAAGATGATGAGGCTCAAGGGTGTTGAACACGTAAGGCTCACAAGCACATCAACCGAACAGAAAGTGGAGCATGAACACTAGGCAAGGGTCGGATGAAATTCAGGGTCACAGCGTACCACCAGCACCTCCTGCGGGACCATGAACGCCTTTCAGCATTTTATGAGGCAATAGCCTCCGCTGCCCATGGACTCACATATGATCTTGGCGCTGGAAGCGGCGTCCTCTCATTCTTTGCATCAGAATACGCGGATCATGTCATTGCAATTGAAAGGGACCCAAGAATAGCGGCATGTGCATGGGAGAATCTCTCGGGTCTTGAGAATGTCACGGTCGTGAATGAGGATGCCCTGGAGTATGAATTCAAGGAGAGGGCAGATACAATCATCTGCGAAATGCTGGACACTGCACTGATAGATGAGGAGCAGGTCCCGGTTTTGAGGAGGGCCCTCAGATTCCTTAAGGATGGAGGTAACGTCATACCCGCCGCGGTTATAAATGCGGCGGAGCCTGTGATGATTAAGGGTGGAAGCATATCATATGATGAAAACATCAGAGCCCCCTCATCGGGCCCTCTATGTGTCTATGACAGGGTTGATTTCAGGGGGAGGATACCTGAAAAATTCAGAGGAACCCTGAAACTTTTGGCATCAGACTCCTTCAACGCCATAAGGATAACCTCCTTCACAGTCCCCGCAGAGAATATAATCTGTGGCCCAACACCCATGATGAACCCTCCACTCATCCTGCCCCTGGGGGATACCCTTGAAGCTGGCTATTTCAGGGTGAAGCTCTCATACAAAATGGGCGGTGGTCTTGATTCAGTTAAAGCAGAGCTTAAGTGACTTTCTGAAGGGCTGCAGCAGGCTCCTTATACTTACAGTTGGAAATGAAATGAGGTCCGACGATGGATTCGGACCATACCTTGCATCAATAATATCCAGGGATGTGATGGAAAGGGGCCATCTACTCATAAATGCAGGCACCGTCCCTGAAAATTTCACAGGAATGATAAGGTCAGAGAAGCCCAGCCACATAATCATAGTCGACGCGGTGGAGATGGGTAAAGAGCCAGGGACCATCATGCTGATTGATAGGGATAGAATATCAGATTACAGCATATCCACCCATGCCATGCCCCTTTCATTCCTGGTGAGGTACCTTGAGGAGCAGGGCGACTGCAGGATAACCCTGATAGGGGTTCAGCCAGAAAACCTTGAGTTTGGAATGGAACTATCTGAAGGGGTCAGGGGGGCTGCATATGAACTCAGAGATTTACTCCTCTCGGCAATCGATGAGGTATGCTGCGGGAAGACCCCCTATTTTAAACAAGATCCGGGCTCATAACCTCCCCCGTTAAGGGGTATTAAATTATTTATAATAGCTTCCCAAACAGTAAATCAGTTCTTGATTCTTTAAGTGATAACATGAGAATCCTATTCATTGGCTCAAGGCTGTTCAATGACGTTGCAGACTATGCCTCATCAAGGGGAATTACCACCATACTCTCAGAGTCAAACCCGGAGGCACCCAACCTTGAACTCGCAGACTCATACTTCATAGTGCCCCGTGGCATGGAGGCACCAATGGAAATTGCACTGAGGGAGGATGTTGACGCGGTTGTACCCCTCATAGGTGTCGACGGTCCCCTGAGGGACGTTGCCAGGCTTAAGATGGAACTTGAGGAGAGTTATGGGATTCCAGTGGTTGCCTCTGGCGAAAGGGCGGCGGAGATCTCCACAGATAAACTCAAAACCAAGGAGTTCTTCACTGAAAACGCTATAAACACACCGGCCTATGGTCTGATAGGGACTGCAGATGAAGTAAAGGGGTTTCCCACGGTCCTTAAGCAGAGGGAAGGACAGGGAGGCTCAAATATAAAGGTTGCATCTTCAGGTGCTGATGTGGAGGAATACCTCAGCTCCCATGACTCCGCAATCATGGAGAAATACATACAGGGAGTTGAGATCTCAGTGGAGGTCCTCCGCTGGGATGGGAAAACCTTCCCCCTTGTGGCTGTGGACAAGGGCCCCACAAGTATGGATGGACTGCACCCCCTGGGAAAGGTGAAGAGGGCCCCTGCAGTCATTGAGGGTTTCAATGGAGATGAGGCCCTTAAAATGGCCTCCAGAATAACTGAACTCCTTGGAGCTGAGGGGAACACGGATGTTGACATGATACTCTCCGATGACGGTATCCTTTATGCCATAGAGGTTAACACAAGGCCCAGTGGGACAAGGTACATCTCTGAGGCCGCCACAGGTATAAATCCAATGCACAGCCTTGTGGACATGGCAACCGGGGACTGGAATCCCCATAAACTTAAAAGAGAGGATTACAATGCGGTGGAGATACCTCTGGGCAATCCGGGGAATATTGAATCCCTAATGCCTGATGGGGTAAATTGGCTGCTGCACGGGCCTCAGAATCATGTGAGGCTCACAGCAGGGGCTGCGAATAGGGAGAAGCTTGATCTGATCATGAAGAGACTCAGGGTGATATGATGGAGATTGGGTTAACAGCATTCATTGTAAGTGCGGCTGCTTCGGCGGCTTTCACACTCTTTATAAGGAACGTTCTGAGAAGTGCAGGTATCGGGGACAGGCCAATAGTTACAGAGCACAGCCACAAGGCAGGTACACCCACAATGGGGGGCCTTGGCATGCTCCTCGCAGTGCTTCTTGTGACCATTATCTACCGCAACAACCCCTACCTTGTCCTCACAGCACTCATAATCCTCACAGCAGCCATTGTGGGACTCCTGGATGACCTCATTGGGCTTAAGGTCAGGGAGGTCCAGAGGATAATCAGGAACGTATCTGAAAGTCCCCTTGAGGTGGGGCAGCTGGTGCTGAAGCCAGGGGAAGAGGCAAGGGCAGCCACAGATAAGGCAAAAAGGGATGTTGAGGAGCTACTGGAGAGTGGTCTTGTTGAGGTGGTGGGTGAGGCACCCATAAAGAGCGAGGTGAGTGAGGGTGAGAAGATACTTGCCCAGCTCATGATAGGGGTGTTCCTGGTTCTTGGAGGATCATTCACCAAACTTGGAGGATTCAATCTGGGTATTGCAGCGGCACCCATTGTTATTGGGGGGATGGTGGGTGCGATCAACGCCGTCAACCTGATAGATGGTATGGATGGGATGGCCTCGGGGATAATGCTCATAGCCTCCCTATCCTGTGCACTGCTCCTGGGATTATCTGCAGCCGCTCTTCCGTTTCTGGTTCTTGCAGGAATCTCTGCAGGCTTTCTTGTATTCAACAGGCACCCAGCCAGCATATTCATGGGGGACACAGGTTCATTTGCCCTGGGGGCAGGTTATGCAACCGCGGTGATGCTCACAGATACGGTTTACTTCGGTGTTCTTGCCATAGCTGTACCTGTGGTCTCAGTTATAATCAGCCTCCTTCATCGTGCAGGGGTCATCAGACTGCCGGTGGAGCCACTGCACCACACACTCCACTACCGTGGAATGTCTGAAAGGATAATCGTGCTACTATACTGGCTGATAACCGCAGCGGTCTGCGGACTTGGACTCTACCTCAGTGGGTTCACGTTCTGATGGTGTATGGGGTGGACATTGTGGAACTCTCAAGATTGCTGTCCCCCTCATCAGAAATCTCAGAGGATGGTGGATAGGATGGACATCGAGGAAATCGCAGGAAGGATTTCAGGAAAACTCCTGGGAAATGGCGGGGAGTTCAGGGGTAAATTCACAACCCTGGGGGCTGCAGAGGAAGGTGACATTGTTATAAGGCACTGGATTGACGATAGGGGGATCCAGATTGCCTCAGAAAGGGGTGTTGCAGCCATAATAACCCAGGATTTGAGGTCCGATGCCTCAAAGGTTCTTGATGTCCCCATCATCCTTGTGGATCGTATTGAAATCGCAAATGCCCTTGCACTATCATGGACGATAAACAGGTTTGCATCTTCCTCCAGGAGGATAGCTGTAACAGGTACCAACGGGAAATCAACCACCACCCACATGATCAACCACATCATAACCACAGCCGGCAGGTCATCCTACACCAATACAGATTCAAGGTCCGAGTTCAACACCCTCATCGACCCTGTAGTCGCGCAGCATATAGCAGAGGCCGCCAGCAGGGAGCAGCTGGAATTCATGGTCATCGAGGTTTCAGAGGTTCAGGGCTGGCTTGGAAGGGTTA
Organism: Methanothermobacter marburgensis str. Marburg; assembly: GCF_000145295.1. Classification (NCBI taxonomy): domain Archaea; kingdom Methanobacteriati; phylum Methanobacteriota; class Methanobacteria; order Methanobacteriales; family Methanobacteriaceae; genus Methanothermobacter; species Methanothermobacter marburgensis. Next base: position 1,045,048 of record NC_014408.1, on the reverse strand, counting down.
TGAGGGACCACGCCCAACTCATGACCTCAGCAATACAGCCAGAGATGGTTGTCATAACCAACGTTGCTATGGACCACATAGGACTGGTTGAATCGGTGGATGACGTCTTCAGGGAGGTTTCAGGAGCCCTCAGGGCGATGGATTCAGGGGTTGCTGTACTGAACTCTGATGATGAGAGGGTCAGGGCAATGGCAGATATCAACCCCCTCCTCAGGACGGTCTTCTATGGATCCCATGGACCTGTGAGGTACACTGGGAATGGGATCCACTGCGGAGATGATCTTATAATTCAGACAGATGAACTCCCATTCACAGGTGAACACTTCATACAGAACACCCTTGCAGCGATCACAGCAGCACTGGAACTGGGATTCTCATATGAGGATGTGAGGAGGGGTGTTGAAACTTACAGGGCACTTAAAAGGAGATTCACCCATCTCATGGATAATCCCAGGGTCATCGATGACTTCGCCCACAACCCAGACGGCATAAGGGCAACGGTCAGAAGCGCAGCCTGTGACCTCAAGGGGAGACTGTGGGTCGTGAATGCCATCAGGGGATCCAGGGGAGAGGACATCAACATCATGAATGCGGAGGCCCTGGCAGAGTCACTGAAGGACCTTGATGTGGAGCTCATAGTAACATCAAGCAGCGACCTTGTTGATGAGCAGAACAGGGTACTTGAAAACGAGAGGAGGGTCTTCCTGCATGTCCTGGATGAGAACGGGATAGGGTATACCCATATTGAAAATCTGAGGGACGCACTCAGAAGAGTCCTGGAAAATGCAGAACCCTCTGACACGGTTCTCCTCCTTGGTGCCCAGGGAATGGACCCTGCAGCGGATGTTATAGGAGATTTAACCCGTAAAAGCTCCTGAATTAACTTTTCAGGGGCGCTGGATATTTTGTCAGCATCTCAATCAGCACCATCTCCTGCTGCTCAATCTTTATAAACCCTTACATGGCTGCCTTGCAGTTTGTACTTGATGGTGGTTACTCGCCGTTGCTCAATCTTTATAAACCTTGAGCCAAGAATTAATATTCAGTAACTGTAAGAAACTGCAGTTTAAAGGTGAAGTGTAATGCTCATAAAGATCAGAAGGGACACGCTTGTGATACTCCTCCTGGCATTCATACTCATCCTGTCGGGGCGCGTGATGACATACCTTGCCTATGCCTCATCGATGGAGGATGAGGGGGGAGTTCCAATATCTGGTGTCATAGTGAAGGGTAACGATATAGTCCCACTCTCATCCATAAAGACCAACGTGTATGCTGCTGGATTCAGACCGGGGAGCTACATAAAGGGGGATATACTCGTAACATCCAAGAGGAAGGTTCCGCTGAGCGAGGCAATAGAAAACGCGGAGAAATTTGTTAAAAGAACAACAATTCCAGGTACACGTGTCACGCCAATAGCGGCTGCAGATGTGAAGGTGGACACCAGAACGGGTATAGTGACTGTCAATGTCATTGAGGACTTTTCAACAGTTAAAATCACTAACAGAACAGGAGGGTAACCGGTGCATAAAATTTCAAGGCTAATCGCCCTTATATTCATATTCAACCTTCTCATAGGTCCTGTATCCGCCACGATGAACGTCATCGTAATCACGGACCCCAACGGCGCAGATCCCAACGGCGCAGCAGCAGGGAGTATGTCATTTGCACAGAACATGTTCCAGTCCACATTTCTCATGTCCAAGGAGAAACGATTCGCTGTACTCTCAGGGGGTGAAGGTGCGTCCATACCAAGGCTCATGGCGATAATGGATGTTATAAACCGCCTTGAGAATGGGGCCACAGCTGCGGAGGCTGCATCAGCAGCCAACAGTTACCCGGGGATCAGGGTAATGTGTGGAGGCCCGGGTATAGGTGCGGCGGTTGGCGGATCCTTCGATGCCTATGTGGTTATCGTGGAGGATGATGGTACAATAACGGTGACACCATACTCAGGCGGGCTTGCTGTCCTCCCACCAGGGAAGAAGGGTGCAATAATACACCTCAGGAACACACATGGTAACCCCAAGTATGGTACCGCAACGAGGGTGCGCCAGGAGACAGCGGTGAACATAGGTAAGATGATAAGGGATGGTTACCCAGCCACCTACATAGTTGGGAAGGTCTTCGAGGAGGTGGCAAAGGACGCCGGTGAAAAATACGGTGGTGGTGCAGTGAACCTCGATTCAGGGGTATCCACAGGGGACATGTTCACCCCTGAGAACCTCAATGAGACGGGTTATCCAATGGATGAGCCCTACGTCAAGGTATGCGATGAGTGCGGATGGAGCATAGGTTACCCTGCAGCCGAAAGCTATCAGGTCTGCCCGATTGATGGAAGTAAACTCAGGGTGATCTATGCATACGAAGCCCTTAAGGACGCCATAACAGTGACCAACGGCTCTGTTTCAGTTTCAGTGTACGGAACAGAGGAGGCAGGTGTTGTGCAGACCACTCAGGAGATTGTGAGGGCCTCAGTCAGAAAGAATGGTTACAGTGCAGAGGCCATAGCAAGATCCATAAACAGGGCAATAAAGAACGGATTCCTTGTGGGCGTGAACTACGTTGAACCCAAGGATATAAATGTTAAACCAAGTTCAAGGGCGGTTGGTGTCTACTACACACCACTACCAGACGATCGGACAGCACCACCAATGGAGCTGCCTGTAAGTTCAAATCTTCTGGATCTCCTGGGCAACATACAGACCGCCCTGGGCTTTGTGATGGTACTCCTGGTACTCTTCAGGAGCAGCCTGATAAGTTCATTCAGAAGGGTTTAAATCCATTAAAAAGTGGTTAATGTGTCTCTAATAATATTAAGGGCTGATAGCAGAGATAAGATCCTGAATGCCCTTGCGGATCTTGAAAGACATGCTGGCCTGAGGGTAAGGGGCAGGCCCCGAATAATGAAACATGAAATCGCAGATAAAATGGCAGCATCCATACTTGGAGGTAACCTCAGGACCAGATCCAGGGTTGCAGCCGCAGTTGAGGTTGAGGAGGGTGATACAGAGACCATAATGGCTGTGAGGAGGATACATCCACCGGCCCACATAATTGTTGTGAGCAGCGAATATGATGAATATGAGGACCTCAGGGAAATGTTCGGCACTCTGAAGGTCCTCAAGGGTTATTATTCATATAAAAAGAGGTGAGTGTCCACAGGGGGAATCATTCAACCCCTTTTTATTCTTGCTATATCACCTATGGTTGCTCCGCGGAACCCTCCAACCTCAATCCTTTCCTCTTCACCGGCCTCGAATTTCTCCAGGATCTTTATTTTAAGGAGCTTCTCGAGTTTCCTTGCAAGTTTGATGTCGGGTTCCATTCTCTCAGATTCAATCCTGTTTATGACTGAGACCTTCTCATTGATTCTCTCTGCGAGATCCTCCCTTGACCATCCCCGGGACTCTCTCTCAGCCCTTATGATCTCACCGTAACCCTCAACAACCTCATATAGGGTTTCCATTGGCCTCCTTGACCTCTTAGGGGCTCTCCTAACACCCGCCTTGGTGGGTCTTGGTCTGGAAGGTTCCCTGATGATTTTACCGAACTTAGAGCATTCTCTGCATACATCCATCACTGAACTGTCGATTTTGGTCTTCACAGGTTTTCCAACAATCTTTTTGCCGCAAATCTCGCATCTCATGAAGATCCCTTTTTATTTTATACTAGTTTTATCCCACCCCAATATTTAAATATTACTAGAAACAAGATAGTATACAACAAAATTTAAATAGGAGTGTTCTAAAATCATGGAAAATAACTCCCAGAATGTATTAAAAAAGATTGAGGACCTCAAAAAAGAAATTAGAATGCTTAAAGAGGAGAATTCAAAGACAAAAAGGAATCTGATGTGGAAGATCAGAAAGCTTGAGAAGGATAAACTTTTAATTGAAAATGAGAAGACAAGGCTTGACAGGGAGGTTAAATCTCTCCGTGGTGAGATTGAAAGATTCAGAACCCCGCCACTGGTCATAGCCACCATCACAGAGGTTCTTGATGATCACAGGGTCGCAGTTAAGAGCAGCACAGGCCCTCACTTCGTAATAAACTATTCAAGATTCATTGATAAGAAGCAGCTGGAGCCAGGTGCCAGGGTTGCACTCAACCAGCAGACATTCAGCATAGTGGATGTGCTTCCATCAGAGAAGGACCCCGTGGTAACGGGTATGGAAGTTGAAGAAAAACCGGACGTCTCCTATGAGCAGATAGGTGGCCTCGAGGAACAGGTACGTGAGGTCAAGGAGACAGTGGAATTACCACTTAAAAAACCTGAACTATTTGAGAAGATAGGTATAGAACCACCAAAGGGTGTACTGCTCTACGGACCCCCGGGTACAGGTAAAACACTCCTTGCAAAGGCCGTTGCACATGAAACCAACGCCACCTTCATAAAGATAGTTGCATCAGAGTTCGTCAGAAAGTACATAGGTGAAGGTGCAAGGCTGGTGAGGGGAGTCTTTGAGCTGGCCAAGGAGAAGGCCCCCAGCATAATATTCATAGATGAAATTGACGCTGTGGCAGCCAAGAGACTTAAGAGTTCAACAAGCGGGGACAGGGAGGTTCAGAGGACACTGATGCAGCTCCTTGCAGAGCTTGATGGCTTTGAATCCAGGGGTAATGTTGGTATAGTCGCTGCAACCAACAGGCCTGACATCCTGGATCCTGCACTTCTCCGCCCTGGAAGATTTGACAGGTTCATTGAGGTTCCACTGCCAAATGAGGACGGCAGGAGGGAGATCCTCAAGATACACACATCTGGAATGGCCCTTGCAGAGGAAGTTGACATTGAACTCCTTGCAAGGATCACAGACGGTGCATCCGGCGCGGACCTCAAGGCGATATGTACAGAGGCAGGTATGTTCGCCATAAGGGAGGAACGTGATGAGGTCACAATGAATGACTTCATGGACGCCGTTGATAAGATAATGGGTGTTGAGAAGGAAGAGGAATACAAGCAGGAAACCGGCGTGATGTTCGGCTAAACACACCGCAGCCTGTGATGAACCCTATGAGCTCTGAATAGGTGATGAATGATGGGCGAT